>DATMAC010000099.1:0-11201 GCA_035573655.1 Thermoflexus sp. | reverse complement strand
GTCGCACCAGCTTCACCATCGCCTCCAGGTGGGCGTATTCCAGGTAGTTCAAGGTCTGCGGCCAGGGCCGGCCGTTCACCAGCAAGAAGGGCGTGCCGGGCAGGCCCAGAGCGACCGCCTCCGCGTACGCCGCTTCCACCTTCGCCCGATAACGGCCCTCCTCCAGATCCCGGCGGAACCGCTCCACATCCAGCCCGATGGATTGGGCGGCCAGGGCCAGGGTCTCCGTGATGTTCGAGCTGTTGATCCACTCCGCCTGGTGCTCGAAGAGCCAATCGTGCATCTCCCAGAACTTCCCCTGGGCACCGGCGGCCTCGCTGGCCTCCGCGGTGATCATGGCCTTATCGTGGATGGTGCGCAGCGGGAAGTGTCGATACACCACACGAACTTCGTTGGGGTAGGCGTCTACCAGACGCCGGAGCAGCGGCGCGAGCTGCCCGCAATAAGGTCACTGGAAATCGCCCCACTCGATGATGGTGACCCGCGCCTCCGCGGCGCCCTTGCTCCAGTCCTCCGGCTGCGGGAAAAGGACCCGCTCGAGGTCCGGCGTAGCGGGCGGCGTAGCGGATGGGGTCGGCGCCGGCGACGGGCTGGGCGACGGTGCGGCCGTAGGGGAGGGAGGCGGCGCGGGACGGGCGCACGCCGCAAGCCCCATAAGGAACAATCCAGCGATCAGTGAGAAAATCATGCGCATGGAAACGCTCCTTAAATTGGGATTGAGAACGCGAAGGGCGAAGGTGAGGTTCCGACCGGGCAATGGATCCCCAAGGGCCTTGCCCGGAAACGATACCCAGGTCGGTCGCGTTGAACGACACGGGCATCAGTATAACACAATCGGTCCCTTCGGAGATAATCCTTTGCAGCGCTGGTGTGGATCCGTTGATTTCCCCGCGGGGGTTTGGGGGAGAGGGAATTCCGATGGATCATCTGCTTGCACCACCCGATGTCCTCAAAAGAAGAAACCCGATGCCTTGGAGGGGAAAATGTTCGCCATCGGCTTCCGCTGTGGACGTTGTGGCGCCACCTATGATCTGGATGAGGTCCGGTATGTGTGCCCCCGCGATGGCGCGGAGGGAACGCTGGACGTGTTGTATGACTATGAGCGAATACGGGCCTCCCTGAGCCCGACCCAGCTGCGGGAGCATCCCGCCCGCTCCATCTGGCGTTACGCTCCCCTGCTGCCGCTGGGCCCGCAAGCCCTGCAACGGGTGGAAGGGGCAGGCCCTCTGGAGGCGGTCGGGTGGACCCCGATGTATCCCGCGGGGCGGACGGCCCGGCGATTGGGATTGCGGGCGGTCTACATCAAAGACGATGGACGCAACCCCACCGCCTCGTTCAAAGATCGGGCCAGCGCCGTGGTGGTCTTGAGAGCCATCGAGGAGGGCGCCCCGGCGATCACCACCGCCTCCTCCGGGAACGCGGCGGCGGCGCTGGCCGGCATGGCGGCGGCGCTGGATCTTCCCACGATCATCTTCGTTCCCCATACCGCCCCGGAGGCCAAAATCGCCCAGCTCCTGATCTTCGGCGCCCAGGTCTTCCTGGTGGAGGGGACCTATGACGAAGCCTTCGATCTGACCCTGGCGGCGGCTGAAGCGTTCGGATGGTATTGCCGCAACACGGCCTATAATCCGTTCACCCGGGAGGGCAAGAAGACCGCAGCCTACGAGATCTGGGAACAGCTGGGGGGACGGGCTCCGGATCGCCTGTTCGTCTCGGTCGGCGATGGGAATATCTTGAGCGGGCTTTGGAAAGGCTTTCGGGATCTGGCGGCGCTGGGCTGGATCGAACGCCCCCCGATCCTGATGGGGGTCCAGGCGGAAGGGGCGGCGGCCCTGGCCCGGGCCTGGGCGCAGGGTGCGGAGGAAGTTCACCCCGAGCCGCCCCGCACGATCGCCGACAGCATCGCGGTGGCCCGGCCGCGGGACGCCCGGTTCGCCCTGCAAGCCGTGCGGGAGACCGGCGGGGCCTTTCTCACGGTCACGGACGAAGAGATCCTGGCGGCGATGCGGACCCTGGCCCGGGAGGTTGGGGTGTTCGCCGAGCCCGCGGCGGCCGCGGCCTTCGCGGGCCTGGAGAAGGCGGCCCGCGAAGGCCGGATCGGCCCAGAGGAAACCGTGGTGGTCGTTGTGACCGGCAACGGCCTGAAGGATATCCCCAGCGCGATGCGCGCCATCCGCCCTGCCCACCGCATCCCCGCGGAGATCCTGGCCGCCCTGAAGCAGCTCCAGGAAACCGCGATCCGGCTGCGGGAATGAAACCCCGAAGCGAGGATCGCTCCTGATTGAATTTCCCCTAACATGACGCGTGGGGCACGGGAAACCCCGTGCCCCACAGCGCCAGGAGGTGAGCCATGGGCCTGCCGCTCCCCGGCTGGGCAGGCCTTGTGAAATTTATCTCGAAAGCGGGCTGCTGTCAACTTTTGGGGGTTGCTTGAGGGGCCAGTAGGGCGTGATCTTTGGGGAGCATCGAAGGCAGTCCCCACCCCAAAAATAAAGAAAGCATAATTCAACTTTTAGCCAGGGGATTTTGCGGAACGGTGCGCCCGGCGTGAGCGCATGTCCCGTCGGATCCCTCTGGCTCCCTATGGAAGAAGCGGGCAATGCCCCACGGTCGGTCTCCAAAAAGTTCCCGGAGTGTGAGGGGCCTTCCGCCTTACGCGCATTCCTCTGGGTGCTCCTCACAATAAGGGCGGACCCCCGGCAATCGCCCCCGGTGCGTGGCTACCCACTCGTAGAGGGCGTCGGCGATCGGACGGAACACCGGGAGCCGGTAAAGGGTTTGAAGCCACGGGCAACCCAACGCCGCGCCGACGGCGACCAGGATGGCGGACGCTCCTCGATGGCGCGCGCCGTCCGGTGTGATCGCCCACACCGCCTGCTCGCATGCCTCCCGGGTCAGGCCGTAGCGCTCCGGGGCGCCTGGCCGCTGAAACGGCACCGGTCGAATCCGATCCCGCCGATCCCAGCGCTTCAGCCACCGGACCGTGCAGGTGCAGAATCCACAACGCCCATCGAAGAGCAAAACCACTTCCTCTTTTTCCATGCGGATCCCCCTTGAAAGCAGCCTGATCTTCTTCATAATGGCTTCTCACTGCTTCGTCGCAAAACGGTTTGGGGGGCCGGGTGCCTTCGGCGTGTGGCTCCGTGCCCAAGCGGATTTTGCCCCCGTGGAAGGATCATGGACACCGCCCACCCCGCCCGGGAAATCCACTTATAATTTCAAAGGCAGACCCTGCTTCTCAGAGGAAGTGTATGCGCATCCTGATCACCGGGGCAGGGGGGCAACTGGGGCGGGCCTTGCAGGAGGCCCTGGCGCTTTACACCCTGATCCCGCTCACCCATGCCGATCTCGACATCACGGATCGGGCAGCGGTCTTCCGGGCGATCCTCCGCCATCGGCCGGACGTGGTCATCCACGCCGCGGCGATGACCGATGTGGATGGCTGCGCCCGGGATCCCGAGCGGGCCTTCCGGGTGAACGCCCTGGGCACCCAGACGGTGGCGATGGCCTGCGCGGCCGCCGGGGCGGCCATGGTCTACATCAGCACCAACGAGGTGTTCGACGGGACCAAGGCGGAGCCCTACCTGGAATTCGACCCTCCCAACCCCATCAACCCCTACGGCCGCAGCAAATGGGCCGGCGAGTGGTTCGTTTCCCATCTGCTCCGTCGCTTCTACATCGTCCGGACCGCCTGGGTGTTCGGCCCGGGGGGCAATCATTTCATCCGTAAGATCCTCCAGCGGGCGGACGAGCAGGGAGCCCTTCGGGTGGTCCATGACGAGGTGGGCTCGCCCAGCTACACGCGGGATGTGGCCGCGGCCATCGCCCGCCTGATCGATACGGAAGCCTATGGGATCTACCATTTCACCAACGAAGGGATGTGCTCCCGTTATGAATACGCCGTAGAGATCCTCCGTCGGACCGGCCGGGCGCATATCCCGGTGGAGCCGATCTCCCTGGCGGAGTTCCCTCGTCCCTCCCGGGTCCCTCCCTTCACGCCTCTGCGCAACCTGTGCGGGGCCGCCCTGGGGATCACCCTGCGGCCGTGGCCGGAGGCCCTTCAAGCGTACCTGGCCGAGGAGGGATGGTTGGCCGGATGAGCGAACCCCTCATCTCCGTGATCATCCCCAACTGGAACGGCGCGGCCCATCTTCCCACCTGCTTGGAGGCCCTGCGTCGGCAAACCTACGCCCGCCGGGAAGTGCTGGTGGTGGATAACGGTTCCACGGATGATTCCCTCCAGCTCCTTGCCCGTTACCCGGAAGTGCGGGTCCTGACCCTGGGGCGCAACCGGGGCTTCGCCGGGGCCGTCAACGAGGGGATCCGCGCCGCCCGCGGGGAGATCATCGTCCTCCTGAACAACGACACCGAGGCCTCCCCCACTTGGCTGGAGGCCCTGGCGGCCGCGTTCGAACGGCATCCGGACGCGGGCCTTCTGGCCTCCCGGATCATGCTCTTCGATCGCCGGGATGTGTTCCACTCCGCCGGCGATTACTACCGGGTGGACGGCATCCCAGGGAACCGGGGGGTTTGGGAGAAGGATGTGGGTCAGTACGATCGGGAGGAGGAGGTGTTCTCCGCTTGCGGGGCGGCGGCCGCCTACCGGCGGGAGCTGTTCGATGACATCGGGCTTTTCGACGAGGACTTCTTCTATTCGTGTGAGGATGTGGATCTGGCCTGGCGGGCGCAGATCGCCGGGTGGAACTGCTGGTATGTCCCGACGGCCGTGGTTTACCACAAGCTCAGCGCCACCGGCGGCGGGCCCACGGCCAGCTTCTACGACGGGCGCAATTTCATTTACCTGATCGCCAAGGATTACCCGGTGGGGTTGCTGCGGCGGTTCTGGCCGCGGGTGGTGCGCGCCCAGCTCCGGATCGCATGGGAGGCGTTCCGGGCGTGGCGGGGCGCGGCGGCCCGGGCTCGGCTGCGGGGGATGCTGATGGGCCTCCTCACCTGGCCGCGCGTGGCCCGGAAGCGGCCGCACGTCTTCGCCCGCCGCCGCCGCTCCGATGCCGCGTTGCTTGAGCGATTGCGCAAGTGAAGGCAACGATTCAGCCGTTCGAACGCAACGCCGGTACGCATATGGGCGTTCCGCCCTGAGTTCCCTCCAGAGGGTGATGAACGAGAAGTGGGATCGTTCCGCCGCTTCACGGGAGCTGCGAACCGAAGGTTGCCCAACCGGATCGTTACGGGTTGGGATTGACCTTCCCCGCCGTCAAGGCCACAATTCCCTTCAGCCCCTTCTTAGGAGTGAGCATGCGACGAATCGGGATCGTGTTACTGGTGATGGCGGCCCTCACTTGCAGCGCGGGCGCGGTCGTTTTGGTTTGGTCAGCCGCGCGGCAGCTTTACCTACCTGCTCCTGCAACCCCGACCCGATCGCCGATCACGGTTACGGCCCCGCCATCCACCCCATCGGGGTCCCCGCTTCCTCCCACTCCAACCCCGCCGGCGGCGACGGCGACACCGACACCGGAACTCGAGACCTTCGATGAGGTCGCCCGGAGGGTGGAGCGGATCCGGGGGTTGCAGGCGACTGGACCCTACACCCGCTCCTTGATGACCCAGGCGGAGCTGCGGGCGTATCAGGAACGGAAATTCGAGGAGGACTACACTCCGGAGGAGGCCCGTCAGGACACCCTCACCCTGGCAGCTTTCGATCTGCTGCCGCGGGATTTCAACCTGCGGGAGTTCCTCCTGGAGCTGTACACGGAACAGATCGCCGGCTTCTACGACCCAGACACGAAACAGTTTTTCGTGATCAGCGAGCAGAAGCAACCTGGGGTTTTGGAGCGAGCGACCTTCGCCCACGAGTACACCCACCTGCTCCAAGATCAGCATTTCGATCTCGTGGCCCTCGGGTTCACAGATGATGAGCGCAAGCGGCCGAAGGATGTCGACGACGACGCCATGCTGGCCCGCCGGGCGCTGGTAGAGGGGGATGCTACCCTCACCCAGTTCCTCTATTTGCGGAGCCTTCCGCAGAGGGAGCAGCAGGAGTGGTTGGAGGCGGTCCAGCGCCAACCCAGCGCGGTCTTCGACCGCGCCCCCCGGGTGATCCGCGAGGAGCTGACCTTCCCCTACGATGCGGGCTTCGCCTTTGTCCAGCGGCTATATGTGCAAGGCGGGTGGGAGGCGATCAACGCTGCCTTCCGGGATCCGCCGGCCTCCACGGAACAGATCCTCCATCCCGAGAAGTTCAACCGCCGCGAAGCGCCGATCCGGGTGACGTTGCCGCCCCTCACGGATACCTTAGGGAGCGGCTGGCAACTGGTGGATGAGAACGTCCTGGGCGAGTTCTTCCTGAGGGTTTATCTGGAGGAGCGATTGTCGGCGCCCCAGGCGGAGGAGGCGGCCGCCGGGTGGGGCGGGGATCGTTATGCGGTGTATGTCCATGAGGGGACGGGCCAGGACCTGCTGGTCCTGGCGGTGGCCTGGGACAGCGAGGCGGAGGCGAGCGAGTTCGTGGAGGCGTTCCGGGCTTACGCCGGGGCCCGCTACGGCGGGGGGCCCACTCGTGAGGGGGCCGGTCAAGCCCTCTGGATCGGGAAAGATGCCTTGTGGCTGGAGTGGAAAGGAAGCCGCACGTTGATCCTCCGAGGCCCAAGCGAGGAGCTCCTCGCTCGAGTCCGCCGCGCCATCGCTTGGCCTTGATCTGTTTCCGTGTAGGGGCACCTCTTGTGGGTGCCCCAATAGGTATCAAGTTAAGGCTGTAGCGGAAGGGCCCCACAAAGTAAGTGTTCGGCTCGAATGAAACCGCCCGCTCCGGGCGCCATCCCTTGGCGCCGATTGAAGTCGGCCTCCATCGGCGCTTCGCGCCGGACGTCGGCCTACGCCGACGTGGGGCCTGGTCGGCGCAGACCTGACAGGTAACCTAAATTGAGGAATGGAACCCGTGGAAGCGTCCCTCCTGGCCCCTTCTCTGACGCAGATCCTGGAAGCGCGTCGCCGCTTGCGACCCGTGCTTCCCCCGACGCCGTTGCGGATGTTCCCCGGATTGAACCGGCGGCTTCGGGGCGAGGTCTGGCTGAAACTCGAAGCGTGGCAGCCGACCGGCTCGTTTAAAGTCCGAGGCGCCCTGGCCCGGATGGCGCAGCTCACGCCGGAGGAACGTGCGCGGGGTGTGGTGACGGCCTCCGCGGGCAACCACGGCCTGGCGGTCGCCTTCGCCGCTCGGACGCTGGGGGGGATCCCGGTGACCGTTTTCGTTCCGGAGACCGCCGCCCCGAATAAAATCCAGGCCTTGCAGGCTTTCGGGGTCGAGCTGCATCGGGTCGGCCGGAGCTACGCGGAGGCCCATGAAGCCGCGTTGGCTTTCGCGGCCTCGAGCGGCGCGTGTTACGTTCATGCCTACGAGGATCCCTGGGTGGTGGCCGGCCAGGGCACCATCGCCCTGGAGATCCTGGAGGAGCTCCCGGAGGTGGACGCGGTGCTGGTCCCGGTGGGGGGCGGCGGGTTGATCAGCGGAATCGCCACGGTCTATCAGGCCCTGGCTCCAACGACCCGGATCATCGGCGTGCAGACCGAGGCCTCCCCGGCCTTGGCGGCCTCGCTGCGGGATGGACGGCTTTACGCGGATTATCCAGCGGGCCCGACGCTGGCGGACGGCCTGGCGGGCGGCGTCGGGGCGCTGGCTTATCACTTGGCCTGTCAGGGAGCCATTCACGAAGTGACGGTGGTCCGGGAGGAGACGGTCTTGCGAGCCATCGGCATGCTGGCGGTGGAGGCCCATCTGATTGTGGAGGGATCCGGCGCGGTCGCCTTAGCGGCGCTCCTGGAGGATCCCGATCGCTGGGCCGGGCGGAGGGTGGTGCTCATCCTCTCGGGCGGTAACTTGGATGGAGAGATCCTGGAGCGGGCGGTCGTCCATTTCCTCCACACATAAATCTCTTCTTCTCTCCCCTGACCGAAGCGTTTTCAGACCTTGTCATCGTTGTTCCGCCTGATGCTTTCGCTCGATGACTCGGTGTTTGTGGCGGGGATGAGGGGGTGAACTTCCAGGTGGATCGGCAGGGCCGGAAGGCGGAAAGCGTCGCATAATCCGTTTCCCTGCCCATAAAGGTGGAGCGTCCATCGGATGGGAAAGGCGAAACCGCCCGGTCTTTCAGTGAACGCCTATGTCCCACAGACGCGAGGGATCACGCGGCCTCCGGCGTAGAGGGAAGGGGGGAGGCGCTCGCGGATGGGGCCAGCGCCCAGAGGCGGTCAGGATCCACCCGCTCCACATCCAGGCCGAAGACCTCGCCGAAGGATTGAGCGAGGGCCTCCTGGACCGCTGCGATCTGTCGCGCGCGGGCTGCTGGGTCTTCCGGTTCCCCCAAAAACATCGCCATCGAGACCACACCTTTGTCGGCGATGCCGCAGGGGATGATCCCGGAGAAATACGTGAGGTCGGGGCACACGTTCAGGGCGAACCCATGCGTGGTGATCCCCCGGGCGTCCACCCGCGCGCCGATGGCGGCGATCTTCGCGGGGGCTCGCCGCAGGTGAGGCGGGCACCAGGCGCACCGGCTCATGACGTCGGGCTGCACCCACACGCCAGGCGCCCCCGGGAGAACCCCAGCGGCGATGCCGAAGCGGGCCAACGTCTCGATGAGCATCTGCTCAATCCGGCGGACGAAGGCGACCTTGTCCAGGCCGAGGCTCTGAAGGTCCAGGATGAAATAGCCTACGACCTGGCCCGGGCCGTGGTAAGTGACATCCCCGCCGCGATCGGTGACGACCACAGCGACGCCGCGCCGGGCGCGCTCCGCCGCGTCCCATAGGATGTGCTCCGGCCGGGCGGATCGCCCCAGGGTGAAGACGTGCGGATGCTCCAGCAGAAGGAGGGTGTCAGGGATCTCCCGGGCGGCGCGTGCCTCGGCCAGCGCCCGCTGGAGCGTCCACGCCGCTGCGTATTCCACGGTTCCCAGAATCGACCACCAACCTTTCATGAAAGGCCCCTCGATTGTTTGAATAGGGGCGGGCCTTGTGCCCGTCCCAAGAGCACCCACAAGGGGTGCCCCTACAATTAGGTGGATGGCAATCGCAGGGGTGGGCTTTGTGCCCGCCCCCAGGGCCCCCCAAGGGGTGCCCTTACCTCTCACCTTGACCACCTTTTGCGGACGATCTCCCCGCGTCCCCCCAAGGGGCCCTCCGGTCGCCCGTTAAGGCGCACCTGGAGGGCGGCCGCGTTTCCCGTGTCCAGTTCCAAGGTGGATTGGGCCTCCCAGGTGCGGGTTTCCCCGGGGCGAAGGAGGCCCTGATAGACCATCTGGCCATCCGCCCGAATGCGTACCCAGACGTGTTCGGTGGCCTCGACCTCCAGGCGGAGCGTAGGGGAAACGGCCGCCGGGCCGGAGGTAGGAGTCGGCCCGATGGCTGCCGCACCGGTCACCGTTGGAGCAGGGGGAAGCGGGGCTGATCGAGGAAGCCAGCGTGAGCGGGCGAGGCCGATCAGGCTGAGGATCAGGAGGGCGGCCACTCCGACCCCGGCCAGCGTGCGCCACGGGAGGGCGGGCCGGCTCGGGATCCAGGTCAGCTCGAACATGGAAGGAACACGGGAAGGGGGAGCGCTGGGGATCGCCGCTGCCATCCCATCCCAGTCCGCCAGGAGGGCTGCCTCATCCAGTCCCAGCCAGCGGGCGTAGCGGCGCAGGAACCCGCGGGCGTGGACGGGGCTGGGGAGCACCGAGAAGGCTTCGTTCTCCAGGGCCTCCAGGTAGACCCGTTTAATGCGGGTCGCCGCCTCCGCCTCCTCCAGAGAGAGCCCACGGGCCTCACGGGCCGCCCGCAACTGTTCGCCGATGCCCACCCTCATGCCTCCCGTTCCACCACGACCTGCACTTGAGCGGAGATCTCTGGCCCCAAGCGCACCTTCACCGGATGGGTCCCCAAGATCCGGATCGGCGCATCCAGTTCGATCCGCCTCCGATCGATCTCCACGCCCAGCTGTTGGGCGATCGCCTCGGCGATCTGCTGGGATGTGATCGAGCCGTAGAGGCGATCGCCTTGGCCCGCCCGCGCCCGGATGGTCACGGTCGCGCCGTGGAGGCGGTCCGCCATCTCTCGAGCGGAGGTCAATTGGCGAGCCCGGCGCTGCTCCGCGGCCTGCCGGGTTTCCGCCGCATGGCGGATGAGCCCCTCGGTGGCGGGCGAAGCCAGCCCCTTGGGGATCAGATAGTTCCGGGCGTAGCCGTCCGCCACCTCCTTCACCTCGCCCGCTCGTCCCAGGTTGGGCACATCCCGCAACAGCACTACCTTCATCGTCGTGGTCCTCCGTGAGAAAGGATCCCGCGCTCGTCTTGAAACGTCGCCTCTGTTTTTGGTGGCATGCTCCAAAGCCTTGTTCCCTTCCCCGCTGTGGCGTGGAGAAGGAGAGCACATACAGCGACTTGGAGCTGAGCGTTTAAGCGACAAGCCAGCGCGCACGGAAATCGCTCTGGAAGAGTATCTTACCAAGGATCCAACGGCGGGACAACTGAGTTTGGGGAGCAGACAGGGCTTGTTCAAGTTCTAACAAAGACGGCATAACGGCGAGGAAAGGGATGGCCTCTCGCCCAGGCCGAGGCCATTAAAAAGCGCGCGGCGGTTGGCTCCGGTTGACCAACCGCCGCGCTGTTCTCACCTAGGAAAACCTACTGCACCGCTCATCCCGCTGGTGCCTGCGTCCATCGCCGGAGCTCCGCGCGCAGGCGCTCGATCTCGGGCTCCCACCGGGCCTCCTGGAGCGCCGTCCGTTGATGCTTCCGGAAGGCCAGCTCAGCCGCCAGATGGTGCAGGCGCCCTAACCGCCGGAAGCCCTGGAGATCCCCTCGCAGCAACGCGCCCCCGCGAGCGGCGATCCGCCCGAAGAACGAAGCGCTCTCTCGGTAGACCGACTCCGGCAACACCCCTGCCTCCACCTCCTCCCGCAGGTACCGTCGGATCCATTGTTGCTCCCGGAACAGGCCGTAGATGGCGATGGCGAAAACCAACAGGGCGCCCATCCAGTCCACCGGCAGCCAGAGGCAAAGGATCGGCGATTGGGTGGCCTCCGTTACGGTGGCCACGGTGTTATGCAGCGCATGGAAGGCGATCGCTCCGCCCAAGCCGAGGATCGGGGCTCCTATCTGCACCAGGAGCGAGCGGGAGAGGCGGGCCGCCGCGAACCCCAGCCCGGTGAGGGCGGTGAAGGCGGCGTGGTTGAGGCCGAAGAGGATCGCCCGGCCGATGAAATTCCC
>DATMAC010000098.1:0-3788 GCA_035573655.1 Thermoflexus sp. | reverse complement strand
CGCCCCTCACAGAAAATTTCATTTTTGCAACAAAGCAGGTTTTTTGGTTCCTTGGGGGCGAGCCGGGCGGCCGGCTCGCCCCCAAAAATGCTTTCTATCCCCCCTCCCCACGGGCCTTGAGGCCGTGGGGAGGGGGGTGGGGCCATTGGTCTTCACATCGGCCCTCATCATCCCATATCGTCAAATGGATGGGCCATCCTCGCGACTTCCACTCCGCTCAGAGATCCATTTCGGAGGGGCTAAGATGATTGGCTCACATCCGATGAAGATGGCAGGGCTCATACTTCTCCTGGGAGTTCTAATCGCCGCGTGCGCGGCCCCGGCCGCCACAGGCCCCCAGATCCAGATCCAGGACCCATGGGCTCGGCCCGGGGCGATGGGGATGAGCCATGGGATGGGGCACGGAGGTGAAGGCACCAGCGCGGTCTATTTCGTCGTGGTGAACAACGGCGATCAGCCCGATGCCCTGATCGGCGCAGCCTCCGATGCGGCGGAACAAGCGGAGCTCCATGAGACTGTGATGGAAGGCGATGTGGCAAAAATGCGACCGGTCCCCCGGGTCGAGATCCCCGCGAAAGGGCGGGTGGAATTCCGACCTCGCGGCCTTCACGTGATGCTGATCGGGTTGAAACAGGATCTGAAGGTTGGGGATACGTTCACTGTGACCCTTCGCTTTGAGAAGAGCGGTGAGATCCGCATCTCCGTTCCGGTCAGGGAGATGCCAAAGCAACCGTGAGACCGCGGGGGACCCGCCCGCGGAGCATTTTAAGCCGCTGAGGTGCATCCATGGTGCCTCAAGACGTCCCGTGTGCGCTAATCCGGTAGGATGCTTTGTGGCCCCTCATCCGCCGGCATGCTATAATTGAAAACGGTGGGGAGTCGTCTAAGGGGCAGGACACCGGCCTTTGGAGCCGAGGGTGGAGGTTCGAGTCCTCCCTCCCCAGAGCGCAGAGGCCCGGCCGCGCGGCCGGGCCTCTTTCTTTGAGGTTCCACACAAATCATTCGCAGATCGTCTTATGGAAGGGAGCTGTTCCACCGTCGCAGGATCTCCCCGGCCATCTGTTCGATGTAGCGGGCGTCGGAGGCCACGGCGAGGAACCGGAAGCCCTGGGCCCGCCGGTGCACGGCTTCCTCAACGGACATGCACATCATCCCCGCCGGCCGGCCGGCCCGCTGGGCAGCCCGCAGAACCGTCTGGACGGCTTCCTCCCAGGCCGGGTTCTCCCGGAAGTCCCTCCCTCGCAGACCCATCGAGGAGGCCAGATCATTGGGGCCGATGAACACCACGTCCACCCCCTCCGCTCCGCAGATCTCGTCGGCCCGCTCCACTGCCCGGATGTGTTCGATCTGGACCACCACCAGGACCTCGTCGTCGATAGCCTGCAGGTAGTCCGCCCCGTGCAGGCGGGGCCCCAGCCAGGCCCCGACCGAGCGGATCCCCCGGGGTGGGAAGCGGGCGGCCTCCGCGGCCCGCCGGGCTTCCTCGCCGTTCATCACCATCGGCACCACGATCCCCAGCGCCCCGGTGTCCAGGGCCAGCTTGATCCATGTGGGGTCGTTCCACGGCACCCGGACCAGAGGGGTGGTGCCGGTGGGGAGGATGGCCATCACGCTTTGGGCCATGGCGTCGTAGCTGAAGGGGCTGTGCTCCGTGTCCACCACCAGCCAGTCGAAGCCCAGGCGGGCCATCAGGGCCGCCGCGTAGGGGCTGCCCAGGCCCAGCCAGGCGCCGACGGTCGCCGCTCCGTCGCGCAACCGGGCCCGCGTGCGATTCGGGATCATCCGTCCCTCCGATGCCAGGGGTTTCGCTTCTTCCGGGCAGACATCCGGTGATCCTGCGCCTCCCCCTTCGCCGCCCAGGCCGAGGACACCTCAACGGCCATTGGTATGGTTGAGAAACCGAGCCTTGTTTATAACACAAAACACCGTCCCCCGCCAAGGGGAAGGACCGCTTTTGTTGGGCCTGGCCGCCTCGTAGGACAACTGCGAGCAGTTGTCCTACGATTTTGGGACACACCCCGGAGGCGAGCGGAGTTGACGGATCGCAAAAGATCTCCTACAATAGGGAATGATGAAGGAAGCGAAAGACCTGCTCACAGGCGATTCGGGATGGGGCCGCCGGATGCCCGAGGGGGCGCTGGCGGCCTTTTCGTTTCAGGAAGGATCTACGCAGGCGTTGAGATGCCCGCTGCATGGGATAAGCAGGCGGTGTAACATTGCAAGGAGAGCGAAATCTGAACTGTTCTACGCAGGAGGCGAATTGCACAATGGCTCAGGTGTTACGGATTGTGCCCCTGGGAGGGTTGGGGGAGATCGGCAAGAACATGATGGCGATCGAATATGGCCGCAACATCCTGATCATCGACGCCGGGATCATGTTCCCGGAGAACGACATGCTGGGGGTGGATTTCATCATCCCCGACTGGCAGTATTTACGGGACAAGAAGGCATGGGTGCGGGCCATCGTGGTCACCCATGGCCATGAGGACCACATTGGGGCCCTCCCGTTCCTGATCCGGGAGATCCCGGCGCCGGTCTACGCCACGCCCCTGACCCGGGGGCTGATCGAGGTCAAGCTCAAGCAGGCGAAGGTCACAGAGGGGGTCACCCTGCACACGGTGCAGGCCGGGGACCGGCTGACCATCGGGCCCTTCACCGTGGAGCTGTTCCGGGTCTGCCACAGCATCCCGGACGGCGTGGGGCTGGGGATCACCACCCCGGCGGGCCTGATCGTCCACACCGGGGATTTCAAGTTCGACCAGACGCCGGTGGACGGCAAGCCGACGGATTTCGCCACCCTGGCGGAGTTCAGCAAGCGGGGGGTGCTGGCTCTGCTCTCCGACAGCACCAACGCCGACCGCCCCGGCTGGACGCCTTCGGAGCGGGTGATCGACCCGGCCTTCGACGCCGCGTTCCGCCAGGCGAAGGGCCGCATCATCGTGGCCACCTTCGCCTCCCTGATCTCCCGCTTCCAGCAGGTGATCCAGGCCGCGGTCCGCCACGGGCGCAAGGTCGCCTTCGCCGGGACCAGCATGCTGGAGAACGTGAAGATCGCCCAGAAGCTGGGCTATCTGGAGATCCCTCCCGGGGTGCTCATCCGCCTCGACGAGGTGGATCGGTATCCGCCGTCTCAGGTGGTGATCCTCACCACCGGGGCCCAGGGGGAGCCCTCCTCGGTGCTGGCCCGCATGGCCGCCGGCCAGCATCCCCAGCTCAAGATCGTGCCGGGCGACACGGTCATCCTCTCCGCCCACCCGATCCCGGGCAACGAAGAGATGGTGCATCGAACCATCAACCGGCTCTTCCAGCGGGGAGCCGATGTGCTCTATGATCCGATCGCCCCCGTGCACGTCTCCGGCCACGCCAGCCAGGAAGAGCTGAAGCTGATGATCAACCTGGTCCGGCCTCAGTATTTCATCCCCATCCACGGCGAGATCCGGCATCTGAAGGCCCACGCCCGCCTGGCCATGGAGCTGGGGATCCCGGCCGAGCGCATCTTCACCGTGGAGAACGGCTGGGTCATCGAGTTCCGGGACGGCCAGGGGCGGATCGCCGAGCGGGTGCCCGGTGGTTACGTCTTCGTGGACGGGGCCCTCATCGGCGATATCGGCCCGGAGGTGCTGCGGGAGCGCGAGGTCCTCTCCCGCGAAGGGTTCGTGGTCGCCATCGTGCGGCGGGATCCCCACACCGGGCGGATCATCGGGCGGCCGGAGCTGATCACCCGCGGGTTTACCTTCGCCCGGGAGGCGGAGGAGCTGCTCGCGGGAGCCGAGGAGCTGATCCTCGAG
>DATMAC010000097.1:0-4035 GCA_035573655.1 Thermoflexus sp. | reverse complement strand
GCGTCCGGCTCCGTGTGCGCTGGCGTCCGTCGGGTTGCTGATCCTCATCCTCACGGGCCTCTTCACGAGGCCGGGCCAGGTCGGAACGTTTCTGGTCACCTCCAGCCTCACCCTCGCGGGCGTCCTGCTGATGGCCGGGGTGCTCCCGGCCCCCGCGCGGACGGACGGGGAACGCCCCGCCGCCCGAACCCTCGCCGGATGAGCGAGGGCGCGCATCGATGTTCGATCCCGGCAGGAGGCGGAGATGAAGCGGATCTGCGTGATCGGAGCCGGCTACGTGGGATTGACCACCGCGGCTTGCCTGGCGGACCTGGGCAATCGGGTGGCGTGCGTGGATATCAATGAAGAAAAGATCGCCATGCTGCAGGAAGGCCGGCTCCCCATCTTCGAGCCGGGGCTTGAGGAGATCGTCCGCCGCAATATGAAGGCGGGCCGCCTTTCCTTCACGACCTCATATGAGGAAGGCATTAACGGCCTGCCTGCGGAGTTCGTCTTCATCGCCGTGGGGACTCCTGAAGGAGTGGACGGGGAGGCGGATCTCCGGTATGTGCGCATGGCCGCGGAGCGCATCGGGGAGGTGATGGACCATCCCCTCATCATCGTCAACAAGAGCACGGTGCCGGTGGGGACCGGAGATTGGGTGGCGGACATCGTGCGCAGCCGCCAGCGCCGGCCCATTCCCTTCTGGGTGGTCTCCAACCCCGAGTTCCTGCGGGAGGGATCGGCGGTTTACGACTTCATGAACCCCGATCGCATCGTCCTGGGCTCGCTGGATCGGGAGGCGGCGGAGAAGGTGGCCCAGCTGTATCTGCCCCTGCGCAGCACCATCATGATCACCGATCTGCGCACGGCGGAGATGATCAAATACGCCTCCAACGCCTTCCTGGCCACCAAGATCTCCTTCATCAATGAGATCGCCAACATCTGCGAGGCCCTGGGGGCCGATGTGAAGGAGGTGGCGGCCGGCATGGGCTACGACAAGCGCATCGGCCGCGCCTTCCTGGACGCGGGGGTAGGGTGGGGTGGGTCGTGTTTCCACGGTGATACCATCGTTTATGCCATGACTACACAAGGACTCCACGTTACTTCTATACGAGATCTGTTCTACTCCTGGGGAGGGCCCCATGCGATCGTGGTGTATCCCGAGCAGCTCTGGACACTGACTTTCGATCCAGAACAAGCTCAAATTGTTCCAACGCGCGTTCAAGCGCTCACCCGCCGGCCTTACCAAGGGCAGATGGTGGAGATCTATGCCCGCATGGGCCGGCGGATTGTACTTACTGCCGATCATCCGGTGATCCGATATCGTGAAGCCGAAGGGATCTTTGAAGTTGTTCCCGCGGCGCAAGTGCAACCTGGGGATCGCATTCCCTTGCCCTTGGTTTATGATTGGACTCTTCCGATCGACGAATCAGAGGAGATGGATCTCCTAACAGCCCTTATCGATGCGCCCATCGCCCCTCAGGTCAAGGTCCGCGCCCTGGGCGGAAAGTTTTCCGAACAATACGATTTTATAAAGAAAATAATATCCAGCAAGGATTATCGTCTTTTATACGAAATTTATCGGAAAAATTATATGCCATTGCGATTGTTTGCTCGAATTAACCAGTATATAAGCACCCCAGCAACTCAGATTGATTGTTTTACAAATCGCGGGCGATCCTCCACAACCTGTCCTGGGGCATTCCGGCTGGATGAAAATTTTGCCCGGCTTATCGGATATTATCTCGCAGAGGGATGGATTTCCCTGGAGCCTGGAAGGTATAACTCGACTCGAGAACGGATAGGGTTCAGTTTTGGAATTCACGAGAGCGATCTGATTCAAGATCTTCATAATCTGCTCGATTATTACCGAATTCGATACAAATCGTCAAGGCAGGAAGGTGCTTTGGTTACTTTGATCTCATCTCGTATTTTGGCATATTTGATCCGAGATGTTCTTCAGTGCGGAACAAATTCTTACACCAAATCAATACCTCCTCAGGCTTTTGGGTGGTCTCGTTTGTTGCGAATTGCCCTGCTTCGCGGACTATTTAGCGGAGATGGTAGCATCACGTTGTTAAATCAAAAACGACATGTTAACTTCGAGTTTGCAACAGTTAGCCCTAAACTTGCCTACGGTGTGCTTCTAATGCTTCAATCCTTGGGGATTGTGGCCTCAGTCGCAGAGAAGATGATGAACAAGTCCAAGGTAAAGGCATATGTGATTCGCGTGAACGGGTTCGATCAAATCGTCCGGATTCGGGACATGCTCAGCACCTCTCAATGGCAAGAGGCCGAGGCCATCCTGGCCGGATATCAGCGTCGAATCGCCCCATTAGGATACCGAAATCATGAAGGATTTGCGACAGTTGAGGTCGTTTCTGTGCAAAAATATGAGACTAATGATTCTGTTTTTAGCATGGAAACTGAACATGGAACGCTGATTGCTGGGCCCGGTATTTGGATCCATAACTGTTTCCCCAAGGACGTCAAGGCCCTCATTCACATGGCGGTTGTCCACGGGTGTCATCCGCAGCTGTTGCAGGCGGTGGTGGAGATCAACCGGGATCAGCGGCGGCGAGTGGTGTGGAAGCTGAAGGAGATCCTGGAGGATCTGCGGGGCATGGTGATCGGGCTGCTGGGGCTGGCCTTCAAGCCGAACACCGATGACATCCGGGAGGCCCCGGCCCTGGAGATCGCGGGGCTGCTCCTCCAGGAGGGGGCTGTCGTGCGGGCCTATGATCCGGTCGCCATGCCCAACGCCGCGCGGGTCCTGCCCCAGGTGATCATGTGCGCGGATCCTTATGAGCTGGCTGCGGGCGCCGACGCCCTGGTGGTGGTGACGGACTGGAACGAGTTCAAGCATCTGGATCTCCCACGCATCAAGCAGCTCATGCGGCGGCCGGTGATCATCGACGGCCGCAACATCTACGAGCCGGAGATGATGCGCGAGCTGGGCTTCATTTACCGGGGGATCGGTCGGGGTTATAACGCGACGCATGGTAAAGAGATCGGATAGAGCCTTCCAGCCGCGATCCGCGTCCTCCCGGCCGGGCAGAGCGCCACGCCGCCGCAGGACTGCTATGGATCGCAGAGGATCTCCACGCCTAATTATGGGGAATCCGGTGGGAACATCTCGCTCAACGTGACCAGCCGGAAGCGGGCCGCCAGCTCCGGCAGCGCCCGGCGGACTCCCTCCACGTTCGACGTGCTGATGTGCAGCAGGACGATCTCCCCACCCCGCACCCGCTCCCGCAGGAAGGCTGCCACCCGCTCCGGATCCCGGATCCCCACCCGCTCCAGCGATCGATAGACATCCAGGGTCCAGAGGGCCACCCGCATCCCTCGCCCTCGCACGGCCTCCAGGATCTCCGGGTCGGCCTCCACCGTAAAACCCGCCATCCCGGGCGGACGAAACCAGCGGGTGGGATACGGCCCGCCCAGGGCCTCCTCCACCGCCCGCTGCCAGCCGTCGATCTCGGCGTCGATCACCCTCCGATCCGGACGCGGGGTCAGCATCCGGTGATGCAGCGTGTGGTTGCCCAGCTCGTGCCCTCCCGCCACCAGGCGCCGGGCCAGCTCCGGATGAGCCCGGAACACCCGGCCCACACAGAAGAAAGTGGCCCGAGCGCCCACCGCCTCCAGATCCTGAAGAAGCGGCTCCACCAGATCCGGAAGGAAGCAATCATCGAAGGTCAAAGCCACCATCGGGGCGGATCCCCGGCAGACCACGCCGGGCGTCGCACAGGGGGGCGGCCCTCTCCGCCGGCGGGGTCTGGGCGCCTCTTTTCGGGCTTCCCGAAGGGACCGACGCAGGGCCTGAGGATCCTCATCCGAGGGGGATCCGCGGGGAGGCGGGGATCCCGATGCTGCCGGTGGTCACCGGCGCCCGCCCGGCGGCCCTCCAGGCGCTGATCTACACGGGGATCCTGGCGGCTCTCGGCCTCGCGCCTTTCCTGATGGGGGCCATGGGTCGGCTGTATCTGGCCGGGTCCCTCCTGTTGAACGCCTGGCTGTTGGGGCTGGCCCTTCGCCTTTGGCGGGATCCCTCCA
>DATMAC010000096.1:0-8315 GCA_035573655.1 Thermoflexus sp. | reverse complement strand
AGGAGCAGGAACCGCCAAGTGGAAACCGAGGCGAAGGGCGTGAACCGCGCGGGCTCCATCCGGAACGCCAGCGGGATCAGGGCCAGCACCATCACCACGCCAAGAAAGGTCTGCCAGGGCCGCTCCTGAGTCTGCATCGATCCCACCTCTGAACGGTTCTAATTTTGGGTTTAGGGGCGAGCCGAGCCGCCTTTGGCGCCCGGCTCGCCCCACGGCCCTTTAGACCGTGGGGAGAAAAGGTTTGCTCAGAACATAATCCGCAGGCGACGTTCCATGAAATTCACGATCCCACTGAGGGGGACCGTGATCACCAAGTAGAGCAGAAAGGCGATCAGCATAGGCCAGTCCGCGAATGTGCGGCCGATGATGAACTCCGCCTGGTAGAGCAGCTCCTCCACCGCGATCGCGGAGGCGATGGAGGTGTTCTTCACCAGCGCGATGAACACGGTGCCCAGGGGCGGGATCATCATCCGGAAGGCCTGCGGCAACAGCACCAGGCGGACCATCTGGGGGAAGGACATCCCGAGGGAGAGAGCAGCTTCGATCTGCCCCCGGTGGATGGATTGAAGACCGGCGCGCACCACCTCGGCCACAAAGGCGGCTGTGTACACCCCCAAACCGGCCACCGCGCTGTCAAACGAGGTGGGCAACCGCAGGCCCGCTTTCGGCAACCCGTTATAAACAAAGACCAGCACCGGCAGCAGCGGGATATCTCGGAAGAATTCCACATAGCCGGCGGCGAACCAGCGGAGGACCGCCACGGGCGCCACCCGTAGGACCCCGATAAGGGTCCCCAAGATGAGGGCTACACCCATGCTGGCCAAAGAGAGACGTAGCGTCGTCCATAAACCCAGGAGCAGATAGTGCCAAACCTCCGTGGTGCTCATTGGCCTGCTTTGCCCATCTAAGCTTTGGGACAATTCATTTTTGAGTAACCATTCAGCTTGACCACATCCGGCTCAGAGCGCCCGCGAAGAGCCGGAGGGGTCCCACCCTTCTTTCATCCCCTAGGGCTTTTCGAAGCTCTAACAAAGACTGTGAGGAAGGAGGTGGCCCTATCCCTCACGGGCGATCATCCGCTCCGCTTCCTCTAACCTCAGGCTCAGCACCTGTGAGGACCCATCGGACCGCAACGTAACACCATACAACACATCGGCCGCCTCCACGGTCCCTCGATTGTGGGTGATGAGGATGAACTGGGTTCGCTCCGAGAGCCGGCGGATAATCTCCCGGAACCGGCCGATGTTCGCCTCATCCAGGGCGGCATCCGCCTCATCTAAAATCACAAAGGGCGAGGGGCGGACCTTGAGGAGGGCGAAGATCAGCGCGAGGGCCGTCAGCGCCTTCTCCCCCCCAGAGAGCATCATCAGGTTCTGGGTTCGTTTCCCAGGCACTCGCACGAAGATCTCCACTTTGGCCTGATCCCAGCTTTCCGCCTCGGTGAGCACGAGGCGGGCGTTGCCACCGCCGAACAACTCGACGAAGGTCTCTTTAAAAGCGCGGCCCACCGCCCGAAAGGTCTCGAGGAAGGCCTGCTGCATGCGCTGATCCAGGGCCGCCACCGTTTGCTGAAGAGAGGCCGCCGCGGCCTCCAGATCGGCGATCTGTTCCGTCAGGAAAGCATGGCGCTCCTGCAATTCGGCGTATTCCGCGGCAGCCTCCGGGTTGATCGGCCCCAGCCGCCGCAACGCCTGTCGGAGCGCTTCCACTTCGGCTTCCAGATCCTCCAACGGCTCGGCGGCACCGGGCTCCAGAGCCCACGCTTCCAGATCGATCTCCCCCTCCCCCAGATGGCGCCATTCTTCCCGAAGGGCCTGTTGAAAGGCGTGAATCTCCCCTTCCCAACGCACCACCTCCAGCCGGGCGGCGTGGACCTGCTCCTCCAGCGCGCGGCCGGCCTCGCGCAGGCTCTCGGCTTGCCGCCACGCCTCTTCAAACATCGACTCGGCGGCAAGGAGAGCGGCCATCCCTTGGGCGCGCCGAGCCTCTACCTCCTGCAGCTCGAGGGTCAATGCCCGCTGTTGGTGCTGCAACCGTTGCCGCTCGGCCTCCAGCGCGGCGCGCTGGCTGTTTCCCTCCTCAACCGCCAAGGTCGCCCACTCCGCTTCCACCGCCTGGAGGGCCGCCTGATGCTGGGCGATCATCTCCTCCAGCTGACGGCGCTGTTCCTCGAGCAAGCGCTCCTCCCCTCGCAAGCGGGCCAAATCGGCCTCGATGGGCTCAAGACCCAGTGCAGCGATCTCTTGCGCGATCGCCGCCTGGGCTTCTTCCAACGCCCGCTGCCTCTCCGCCAGCACCTGGGCCTGGCGGATCAGCTCCTGCTGCTCGGATTCGATCTGTGCCCGCTGCTGCTCCCAGGCCTCCGTCTCGCGTTCTAAGGTTTGGAGGGTGCGGGTAGCGTGCTGAATCGCCTCCTCGAGCTCCCCGAGGCGGCGCCGGATGGTCTCCCGACGGCCCTCCACCGCCCGACGGGTCTCTTCGATGGCCACCATTTCTTCCTGGAGCTGCCTCCACCGGGCCCAGCTTTCCTGGAAAGCTGTTTCGGCCTGGCGCAATGTTTCCCGCGCCGCCTGAAGTTGCTCCGACAGCGAGCGCCATATCCGTTCCCGGGACACCCATACCACCTCCGGGGCGGCGTATCGACCGATCCAGAGAAGCCCCTCCCCGCTGATCCGCTCCCCGTCGCGGGTTAGAATCTGAGCGGCGCGGGGAAGCTGGCGCCAGAGCGCCACGGCCTGTTCCCAGGTTTCAACCAGCCAGATCCCCGCCAGGCGGCTCTCCAGCCAAGCCTGCAACCGAGGCTCCCGCGCCCGCAGAACCGCCGCCGCCGGGCGGGCTGGAAGAGCGACCGGCCAAGTGGAGGGAGCCGGCCTCCAGCTACGTCCTGCCCGGCCACGAATCGAACGCAACCGCTCGAAGCGCAATGCCCCCAGAACCACCACAGGCAGGCCGTGACGGACCAACGGTCGCACGTGCTCCAAGGCGGCCGAGCTCTGCACCACCAGCGCCTGGAGAAGCGGTCCGAGGATAGACGCAGCGGCCATCTCCCAGCCGGGTTCGATCTCCAGGAAGTCCGCCAGCTGCCCCAGCACACCGGGGAGCCCTGCGGAGAGCACCGCCTGGAGATCCGCATGGAGTCCCTCTCCCAGCTCCCGATAACGAGCGAAAGCCTCCGCGTAAGCCTCCAGGTACTCCTCCTGGGCTCGGGCTTGAGCCACCGCCTCTCGGGCCCGGCTTACCTCCGATTCCGCCTTCTCCTGTTGATCACGGATCTGAGCGCGCCGCTGCTCCAGCTCCTTCAAGGTCGCTTCTAAGGCCTGCACCTCCTCCCGAAGTTCCTCCAGCTCTCGCGCCCAATTCGCTCGTTCCTCAACCAGCCTCTTCCGCGAAACGTCTCGTTGAACCGCTTGGTCTTCCAGTTCCTTCTGTAATTCCTGAAGCGCGGATTGACGACGGGCGATACGAGCCGCCTCTTCCTCTAATTGAAGGATCGTCGTCCGGAGTTCCCTTTCCTGGCGGCGCAGTTCCTCATATCGGATCCGCTTGGGCTCGTAGAGCGCCTCCACCGCCGCGCGCTGCTCCCGAACTTCCTGAAGCCGCCCTTCCAGCGTCTTCCGCTCAACCTCCAGCCTCTCCCCCATCGCTTCCAGCGTCACCCGCTGGGCCCGGAGCGCTTCCATGCGCTCCTGGCGAGCCTCTGCTTGCCTGGACAAAGCTTGAAGGGCCTCCTCGGTCGCCTGTAACTGCTGCTGCAGCGCTACGGCTTCCTTCTGAAGCCTCTCCCAGACCGCCTCCTGTTCCGCCAGCATCGATCGCTGGTGCCGGATCTCCTCTCGAATCGCCAGGACCCGCTGGTCGGAAGCGGCCTGACGCTCTTGATGCTGAACCCAGGCGGCCTCGGCGTCCGCCAGGGCGATCTGAGCAGCCTCCAAACCCTGCCGCAGCTGAGCCATGCGATGGATGGCCCACCGCCGCCATCGCTCCCGGAGCTGGGCGAGGAGCGCTTCGTACTGGCGCGCGCGCTCGGCCTGACGGCGAAGGCTGTTCAGCCGAGGCGTGATCTCCGCCAGCAGATCCCGCACCCGCGTCAGGTTCTGTCGGGTGGCCTCCAGGCGCCGCAGGGCCTCCTCCCGCTTCATCCGGTAAAGCGCGATCCCGGCTGCCTCCTCAAACAGCGTCCGTCGTTCCTCCGGCCGCATCCGGAGCACTTCATCCACCACCCCTTGGCCGATGACCGTATAGGTTCGTCGAGCCAGCGGAGTGGATCCCAGAAGCTCCTGGATGTCCCGCAAGCGCACCCGATTCCCGTTCAGGAAATACTCGCTTTCCCCGTCCCGATAAACCCGGCGGGTGATGGCGATCTCTGTGAACTCCACCGGCAGCTGGCTGTCGGAGTTATCGAAGATCAAGGTGACCTCCGCCATGCCGGCGCGGGGGCGTTGATCGCTTCCCGCGAAGATGAGATCTTCGCTCCGACGGACCCGCAGGGTGGAAAGGCTTTGCTCCCCCAAGACCCAGCGGACCGCCTCCGCGATGTTGCTCTTGCCGCTCCCGTTCGGGCCCACGATCGCGGTCACTTGTCCTGGGAACTCCAGCCGGATTGGGTCGGCGAAGCTCTTAAAGCCATGAAGTTCCAGCGCTTTAAGCCGCATGGATGTTTATGCTCCCACAAGATTAGAGCTCATCTTGCGCGATCTCCCCCATTCCTTACTTTGATGATGAGCTGCCAATGGCTCACCCCCAAGCCCATAAGTTCATCGCACGCAAGGGTTGAAATCCGCCCCCAGCCAGACCCGATAAGGGGCTTCGGCGCCCGGCTCCGGGGCGATCTCCAGACGGGATCGGGGGAGGCGAAACGCGCGTAGAAGCGCCTGGCTGGTCGCGGAAGAGACCGTTGGGACCAGCACGCTGACCCGTGTCGGCTGTCCGTCCGGCGCGGCCTCCACCATACGGGCCACTTCAAACCCGGCCTCCCCCAGGATTTCTGCAGCCAGCTCCCCATAGAGCGGATTCCCGCTGGCGTTAATGATCTCAACCCGTGCCATCGGCTGTGCTTTCGACGGGAATGGACCCAACAGGAAGCGTTCCAGATAAGCGTAGGTCTGTTCCGTTGGCAAGTAAATAAACAATTCGAGTCCCTCTGTGGTGGAGATCTGAGAGGAGGCCACGGCTTGGTGAAGCCAGCCGCGGGCGATGCGGCTGCGATCCAAGCGCATCCCGATGGAAGCCAGCCAGACCACCTCATCCAGCCCCAAATCGGTCTGCACCGTCTGGCGGATCCCGGACCAGAGCGATGGAACGCGCAGGAGCCATCCTCCTGCCTTCAGGCGATCGAGCATCCCCTCTAACACCTGTTGCTGGCGGCGCGAGCGATCGAGATCGCCAGTTGAATGACGGGATCGCATGTACCACAGGGCGTGCTTGCCGTCCAGATGGTAACGGCCCGGTGTGGGCAGGGAGAGGGTCCCAGTGATCGCAGGGTTATCGGGATCCGGGAACACATCATAAAGCGGACACCGCACCGTTACTTCCACACCTCCCAGGGTATCGATAATCGTCCGCATCCCCTCGAAGTTCACCAGAGCATACCCATGCGCTTGAATCCCCAAATTATAGCGAAGGGTATCCTGGAGCAGACCGTAACCACCGCCCGGATAGCGGGCGAGCTCCCCGTGGGCGTAGGCGGTATTGATCTTATTGAACCCCCATCCCGGTATATACACCCACAGATCGCGCGGGATGCTCAACAGCCGCACCGATGGCTCTTCAGGATCGATGGAGGCCAAGATGATCGTATCCGTTCGCCCAACACGCTCCCCGGGCCGCTGATCGCTTCCCAGCAACAGCAGGTTGACCCGTTTCGGAGGGAAAGGGAGGAGCGGGCGGGGATCCGAGATCCCTCCCGGGCTTCCCCCAAGAGGCACCGGCCAGGGGGTTGCAGTAGCCGCCCATCGGGCCGGGAAAGCCGGCGTGGCCGTGGGAGGCACAGGCGTGGGCGTGGAGATCGCCGTGGGAGAAGGAGTCGGCATAGGTGTTGGAAATGCTGTAGCCGTCAGCAGAACAATCGGCTCCTCCGTCGGAGGGCTCGTGGATTCGAGATCTGCGGGACCATTCAGGAGATGGATCGGAGCGATGGATTGCTCTCTCCCCACGGCGCTATAGCTCATCAGGAATATGCCTTGGATGAACGTCACCAGTCCGATGAGCGCAAGAGCTCTTCCGAACCAGCGGATGAACATGGAAGTGCCTCAGAGAAATGATGGATCGTCGCCGCTCAGCAGTGGCGAGCTCCTGAGGGATTGCTCCATCCCCTCGCCTTCCTCCCCGTGCGGCTTGGCCACACGGGGAGGCGGGAGATTGAGAGGAAGCCAAGGGCAGGGCTAGGAGCGAAGGCGAGAGATCTTAGCCCCCAGAAACCAGGCGAGCGCCTTGCATCTGGCCGCGCAGGAAAACTTCTAATGCCTCTTTCTGGTCCTCCCCCGCTTCCACCCCTGCCAGCTGCTCCAACAACCAACCGATGATCGTCGGGTTCAATTGCGCCACCCGAGCGATCCATTCCCGGATCCGCTCCGCCCGGCCGGGCTCCGGATCATGGAAGAGCTCCAGCAAACGCCGAACGAAGGGTCCGGAGGTGACTGGGATCTGATTATCGAAGAAGGCCGACAGGGCGTAATGGAGCATGAAATCCACCAGGCCCTTGAGCTTCTCCCAAACCGGATCCCCTGGGATCATCAAAGCGATGAAGGCGTGATAATACGGGAGAGCGCCTGCGAAGTCCCGACGGTTATTGAAGAGCTCGCCCGCGCGCACGGAACAGTAGCTGGCCGCCCGCCAGCGGATCTCATACGGGCCGATCCCCGGGGTGCGGGCCTCCCACAGATCCAGGGTCATCCGCAGAGCCAGACGGAAGCGCTCCAGCGCCATCGGGAAGTTCCGATCCCGTCGATAGCTCATCCCTTCCTCAAACAGCGCCCGCGCATCCCCCAGCGAAGGCGTGATCCCCGAAGGATAAGTCACGCTGGCCAAATCCGCATACAGCGCCTCGAACACCTGGCCTTGCAATGGATTCTCACGCGGGATCCAGCGGAAGGTTCCGTTTTCCGCCGCCAGAAGGCCCTCCCGAACCATCCCGCGAAGAATGGATTCTAAGTCCCCCACTGGAAGCCCCATCAGGAAGGCCAGGGCCTCTGGCTCCAGGGGCCAGTTTGCCAGGCCCAGAAACCGGATCAGCCCGCTCTCGGCTGCTTCGATGAACCGTTTTAAGCCAGCGACTCGCACCCCCTGAATCGGAGTGAAGAATGAAGGGGGAAGCGGACCAAAGGAGAGCACCGGGCCCAGGAGCAGTAACCACCCGAGCTCCTGCCGACCGTTGGCCTCTATCTCAAGGCCCTCCCAGTTCGTTCGCTCCAGCCAACGGGCGAGAGTGATATTCGTTATCCCCACCCGCAGGGTCTCAAAGAGGCGGGTCAGCCCCATCCGCCGGGTCGTGGGCTCCAGCAACACAAACCCCCAATCCTGGAGATAACGACGATAGCGCTCGGCGGTCCCCACGATCTCAGAGGCCGGAGCCTGGACAAGGGTCGGGACCTCTGCTGCTGACCCTGCAACAACCGGCTGGGTCTCCTCCTCGGGGGCGATCATAGTGTCATAATAAATGAACTCATCGCATAGGGCAGGGATGAGATCGCTGGTCGCTCCCTGCACGCCCACGCCGATCACAAACTTGCCATGCTCCCGGAGGCGGGTGATGAGGCTGGAGAAATCGCTATCCCCAGAGATGATCATAAAGACTTGGATCTCCGGATGGGTGAACACGGTCTCTATCGCATCGATCGCCATACGCACATCAGCGCGATTACGGGCGATCTTGTGACCATAGGAATAGATCTGAACCAAATCCACGCCGTGGCGCAACAATTCGTCCCGATACTTCGTGAAACGAGACCAGTCTGCGTACGCCCGTTTCAACACCAGCCGTCCCCGCCGTTCAAGCTCGGCGAACAGGCGACTGAGATCCAAGGTGTAGTAGCGACTTTCCGCTGCCGTAGCGATGTTTTCAAAATCGATAAAGACCGCCACTTCGGATTGGGTTCGACGCGCCATAGGCACTCCCAAATGACAGCCGAAGTAGAAACCCTAAAACCCATGGGCAGGAGAAGCCAGGCAGGGCGACCGACCGGCCGCGCATCATCCATCATAATCCGGATCTTCAGGGATTGCTTAAAAATCGAGCGGAGGGCTGTGCCCGCTTTCGCATTTCCTCACAACCTCCCTCAACTTGGGGATAGGCGGTTTCCTCCTGGGAGCTTTAAGGG
>DATMAC010000095.1:0-19708 GCA_035573655.1 Thermoflexus sp. | reverse complement strand
GGAGGGGGGGCGGCACAAGGCGTTCTTCAGCGGGTACAAGCCGCAGTTTTACTTCCGGACGGCGGATGTGACGGGGGAGATCCAGCTGCCGGCGGGGGTGGAGATGGTGATGCCCGGCGATAACGTGAACCTGCGGGTGCGGCTGATCGCCCCCGTGGCGATCGAAGAAGGACTGCGCTTCGCCATCCGCGAAGGCGGACTCACCGTCGGCGCCGGCGTCGTCACCAAAATCTTGGAGTGACTGGGGTAGAGAAAGATTATGAGGTGCGGGCCGCGCAAACGATCCGCACCTTATAGAAATCCCACAAGCAAAAGGATCATCCCTGCGGATTGGGGTGGCTACTGCAAGGCTCCAACATATTGAAAGCTTTCACTAATCATCTCAGGGAAAATGGTGAGGTCTATGGCCAAGCAGCGATTGCGAATTCGTTTGAAGGCCTATGATCACCGGATCTTGGACGAATCCGCCCGCCGGATTGTGGAGGCGGCGGAGCGCACGGGCGCACGGGTCATCGGCCCGATCCCGCTCCCGACGAAGCGGGAGCGGTTCACGGTGATCCGTTCGCCGTTCATCGACAAGGACTCACAAGAACATTTTGAGATCCGCACTCATAAGCGGCTGATCGATGTCCTCGATCCGGATCCAAAGACGATCGACCAGCTGATGCGCCTGAACCTCCCAGCCGGCGTGGATATTGAAATCAAAATCTGATGAAGTTCCACCGACTTGGAGACGCTTTGCGGGCCTGGCAAGGCGGCTTCGCCGGTTAGGCAATGGCCCTGATGTCTTCGGCTCGCATTGCTTTCGCTTGCAGTGGTGAAAAGATGCGCATGAGGATTTCAGGGGATGATGGGCCGGAATCGGTGACCAGTCCCCTCAGGGGGTTCAACCATGAAAGGTTTGCTTGCACGTAAGATCGGGATGACTCAAATGTTCAATGAGCAGGGCGAGGTGATCCCTGTAACCGTCCTGCGGGCCGGGCCATGTTATGTGACCCAGGTGCGGACGCCGGAGCGGGATGGCTACGCGGCGATCCAGTTGGGTTTTGAGGAGACGAAGCCGCGGCGGCTGACTCAAGGGGAGTTGGGGCATTTGGTCAAGCGGAACCTGCCCCCCTTGCGGGTGCTACGGGAGATCCGCTTGCCTGGCCCGGAGGCATTGGCGGCTTATCATGAGGGCCAGGTGCTGACGGTCTCGATCTTCGCGCCCGGGGAGCGGGTGGATGTAACCGGCTGGTCCAAGGGCCGCGGCTTCGCAGGAGGGATCAAGCGCCACGGCTTCGCCCGCCAGGCGAAGACTCACGGCCAGTCTGACCGTCACCGGGCGCCGGGATCGATCGGCACCAACACCGATCCGGGCCGGGTCCTGAAGGGGAAACGCATGCCCGGCCATTACGGGAACGAACGAGTGACCGTCCGGAATCTCCAGGTCGTTTGGGTGGATCCGGAGCGACACCTGATCGCCCTCAAAGGTGCCGTCCCCGGCCCCCGAGGGGGATTAGTGATCATACGACAGGCCAAACGACCTTATTGATGAATCGATGAGGGTGGGTTTTCTCCTGGGAGCTTTGGGGTGGGGCCATCCCGCCTCGGCGCGTGCGATGGCCCACCAAGTTCGCTGGAATCGTTTGGGGATCAGTTTAAGGAGGCTTCCCGATGCGTGTCCCGGTTTGGAATATGGAAGGACAACAGGTGGGCGAGATCGAGCTGCGGCCGGAGGTGTTTGAGGCGCCCATTCACATCCCGTTGATGCACCAGGCGTTGGTCCGACAGCTGGCCAACGCCCGCCTGGGGACCCATAAGACGAAAACCCGGGGGGAGGTGCATTACAGCAGCCGCAAGATGTGGCCGCAGAAGCATACCGGGCGAGCCCGACAGGGGAGCCGGGATGCACCCCATTGGTATCACGGTGGGGTGGTGTTCGGGCCACGGCCGCGCAGCTATGAGCAGAAGATGCCGAAGAAGATGCGGCGGGCGGCCCTGCGCTCGGCGCTTTCCGTGAAAGCGAAGGAGGGCCAGATCCTGATCCTGGATCGCCTGGAGCTGCCGGAACCGCGGACCCGGTTGATGAAGGAGATCCTGGATCGGCTCCCCGTTGGCAAGAGCGCCCTCATCCTACTCGCCGGTTCGAACGAAAACGTGAAGCGGGCGGTTCGGAATCTGCCCAACGTGGCCTATCTGCACGCGATGTGCTTGAACATTCGCGATCTCTTTAAGTATGAGACGTTGATCATCCCACAAGATGCGTTGGCCGTCATCGAAGATTGGCTGACGCGCCCGGTGATCCGGAAGAAGTTTGCGCTGCCCCAGCCGGAGGCGGCGTCATCGGCTTCATCGGCTTGATGGAGAGCCCTGAGCGGGGGGATGGGAGATGGATCTCTACGAAGTGATTAAACGGCCGGTGATCACCGAGAAGACCACCCGGCTTAAGGAAATGAATCAATATGTGTTTGAGGTCGATCCGCGGGCGAACCGCCAGCAGATCCGAGAGGCGGTCGAGAAAATCTTCAACGTCCGCGTCCTGGATGTGCGCGTCATTAATGTCCCGGCAAAACGGCGACGGGACTGGCGGGCGCGGATTCTGAGCAGCAAGCCCAAGCAGGTGGTGCGTCGCCCAGGCTGGAAGAAGGCGATCGTCAAGATCGCTCCGGGCCAGCGCATCGATCTGTTCGAGGTTTAAAAATTTCTTCTCTCCGCTTCCCTCGTGAGCTTTGCGGCACGAGGGAGATGCGGAAGGAGGGAGCTTATGGGGATTAAGGTTTATAAGCCGACCACGCCCGGCCGCCGCAATGCGACCGGTTATACCTTCGAGGAAATCACCAAGGATGAGCCGGAGAAATCCCTGGTCGTCCCTTTGAAGAAACATGCGGGGCGGAATTTCCAGGGCCGGATCACCGTCCGCCATCGGGGTGGTGGTCATAAGCGGCTCTATCGGATCATTGACTTCAAGCGTCGGGACAAAGAGGGCATTCCGGCGAAGGTGATCAGCATTGAATACGATCCCAACCGCACCGCCCGCATCGCCCTCCTGCAATACGCCGATGGGGAGAAGCGTTACATCCTGGCGCCCCTGGGCTTGCAGGTTGGGGATGTGGTGATGAGCGGACCTCAGGCGGAGATCAAGGTCGGCAACGCGATGCCGTTGGCCAATATCCCGGTGGGGACGCTGGTGCACAATGTGGAGCTCTATCCCGGGCACGGCGGCCAGATCGCCCGGGCGGCAGGGGCGGTCGCGCAGTTGCTGGGGAAGGAGGAGGGTTATGCGATCCTGCGCCTGCCCTCCGGGGAGATCCGGAAGGTCCGCTTGGAGTGCTATGCGACCATCGGCCAGGTGGGGAACCTGGAGCATGCAAACATCCGATTGGGCAAGGCCGGTCGCAAGCGCTGGCTGGGGATTCGCCCCACGGTGCGTGGATCGGCGATGTCGCCGCGGGACCATCCCCATGGAGGCGGCGAGGGGCGCGCGCCCATCGGCTTGCCGTATCCGAAGACGCCCTGGGGTAAGCATACGCTGGGGAAGAAGACCCGGCGCAACAAGGCCACAGATAAATACATTATCCAGCGTCGCCAGAAGAAGGCATGAATCGGAACCTGTTTTCGACTTGAGCGATTCGGGAGGTGATTCGGGATGGGACGTTCGCTGAAGAAAGGTCCGTATTGTGATCCGAAACTGTTGAAGAAGATCGAGGAGCTGAACCGCCGGGGCGAGAAGCGGGTCATCCGTACCTGGTCTCGCGCCTCGGTGATCTTCCCCCAGATGGTGGGGCATACCATCGCTGTTCATGACGGCCGGCGCCATGTGCCGATCTATATCACCGAACAGATGGTTGGCCACCGTCTGGGCGAGTTTGCTCCAACGCGGACCTATCGAGGTCACACGGTGAAAGAGAAAAAGACTGGGGTGAGGTAAGTGGAGCCCGGCTCTTCATGGCGTTTTGAGATGGGATTGCTTTGGAAAGAGGTTGGGGGTTGCCTTCGGTAACTCCCAACCCATGAGGGAGCTTTCTTCCCTCCTCCCCGCTGTCCGCAGGGCGGCGGGGAGGAGGGAAGAAAGATTCGAACCAGGTTTTCTACAAAGCCAAATGAGTTCAATTCTGGAACAGGTGGGGGATCGCGATGGCGAATCGGGTTCGGGCAGTGGCCCGTTATATCCGGATCTCGCCCTATAAGGCGCGCCTGGTTTGCAACCTGGTCAAGGGGATGCGGGCCGAGGATGCATTGAGCGTGCTGCGTTTCACACCCAAAAAGGCAGCGCGCTATATCGAGAAATTGATCCGCTCCGCGATGGCCAACGCCGAGAACAACTATGGCCTTTCGCCTGCGGATCTCTATGTGGTCGATATCCGGGCCGATGATGGGCCCCGATATAAGCGGGTTCGCTTCGCCGCTCGGGGCCGGGTTCGCCCGATCCTGAAGCGAACCACCCATCTCACCGTGGTCCTGGAGGAACGAGTGAGCTGAACCGGCGTGTAGGTCTGAGGTCCTGGATCTATCGCATGTGAGGAGGTCATCTTGGGTCGAAAAGTTCATCCCATCGGTTTCCGCTTGGGGATCACGAAGAACTGGCTGGCCCGTTGGTATGCGGAGGGCCGGGAGTACGTGGAGCTGCTCCACGAAGACCTGAAGATCCGGCAGTTTGTGAAAGAGCAGCTCAAGGAGGCGGGGATCGCCCGTATTGAGATCGAGCGGTTCCCCAAGCAGATCAACCTTTACATCCATGCGGCACGGCCGGGCATCGTCATCGGCCGGCGAGGCCTGGGGATCAAGCAATTGCGCCAGGCGATCGAGGAGATGACCGGCAAGAAAGCCCGGGTGGAGATCGTGGAGGTCCCCAAGCCTGAGCTGGAGGCAGCGATCGTCGCTGAGAGCATCGCCCAGCAAATCGAGAAACGGGTCAGCCATGCCCGGGCCATGAAACGAGCGATCCAGCAAGCCATGCGCGCCGGGGCGAAAGGGATCCGCATCACCGTATCCGGCCGGCTGGGTGGGGCGGAAATGGCCCGCACGGAGACGCTGATGGAGGGCCGGGTTCCGCGTCACACGCTGCGGGCGGATATCGATTACGCCCTGGCGGAGGCAATCACGAAGTGGGGGAAGATCGGCGTCAAGGTCTGGATTTACCGCGGGGATACGGAGCCGGGCCTCTACGTTCAGCAGACCGCCGAGATGGTGGCTCGGGTGACGTCGGCGCAACGAGGAGGTTAAGCGATGTTGATGCCGAAGCGAGTTAAATATCGCAAGCAGATGCGGGGGCGCATGAAGGGCAAGGAGACGCGGGGGACGGAGCTGGCTTTTGGGGAGTACGGTCTCCAGGCCCTGGAGCCATGTTGGCTGACCGCCCGTCAGATCGAGGCGGCCCGCCGCGCGATCGTCCGGTTCCTGCGCCAGCGTGGCAAATACTGGATCCGGGTCTTCCCGGATAAGCCGGTGACCCGCAAGCCGGCTGAGACCCGAATGGGGAAAGGTAAAGGGAATGTGGATCACTGGGTGGCCGTGGTGCGGCCCGGCCGTATTATTTTCGAGATCGGCGGGGTGGGCGCCGACATCGCTCAGGAGGCTTTACGCCAGGCTTCTTATAAGTTGCCGATACGCACCCAGATCATCACAGCAGAGGAACAGCAGGTCGGATAGCTTGTGGAAGCTTTTCATGGTGGGAACACATTGCAACATGCCCTCGGGTCAACTTTCACAAGGGATCGGTGAACCGGGGGCGTGATCTGCAAGACATAACGGCCTGTTGGTTTTAGATGCATGTCCAGACATATTGCAGGGAGGGAGCTGTGGCCCTTCGTCCTGAGGAGATACGCAGCTGGTCAAACGATGAGCTTCGGAACCGTCTGGAGCAGGCCCGTCGGGAGCTGTTCAACCTGCGGATTCAGTGGATGATGGGCCAGCTTAAGGATGTCAATCGGATCCGGGCCTTGCGGAAGGATATCGCCCGCATGTTGACGATCATGCGGGAGCGGGAGTTGGCTCAGGGAGGTGGGCGATGAAGGATCGACGCAAACGGTTTATCGGACGGGTGACCAGCGACAAGATGGATAAAACGGTGGTGGTGACGGTCGAGGAGCTGGTGCGCCATCCCCTCTATGGGAAGGTGATCCGCCGTCGCCGCAAATTTATGGCTCATAACGAAGGGAACCAGGCCCGGATGGGGGACCTGGTACAAATTGTGGAGTCCCGCCCCTTGAGCCGGCGCAAGCGGTGGATTGTGGAGGCTATCCTGGAGCGAGCTCAGAAGCCGGTAGAACCGGTGCCGGAGCGGTTGCCCGGCGAGGAGATCCTGGCCGAGTAACCTTGAGGGTTCGGGATCTGGATCGATGGGATGGGTGAGTGAGGTTTCCATCGCTGCGTAGCTCCTAATGAGTTTAATTCTCGATTCGGGGTTTGGGGGCTGGGCCGAGAGCTTTCGGCCCTTGGCCCAGCCCCCAAAAGAAATCTGTCCTTCCGAATTGCACATCCCGAAATCATAGATGGAAGAAGTATCAGTTCTTCCTTGAAATTGACGAGGTGGTAGTCGCATCGAGGGAGGCGTATCCATGATTCAGCAGGAGACCCGTCTCAAAGTCGCAGATAATACCGGTGCCCGGGAGATCCTGGTCATCCGGGTGTTGGGCGGCTCCTACCGACGGTATGGCTACGTTGGGGATGTGGTGGTGGCAACAGTCAAGGATGCGATCCCAACGGCCACCGTGAAGAAGGGCGAGATCGTGCGGGCGGTGATCGTCCGAACGGCCAAGGAATATCGCCGGCCGGACGGGTCAACGATCCGCTTCGACGATAACGCCGCGGTGATCCTGGACGAATTCGGCAACCCGAAGGGGACGCGGATTTTCGGCCCGGTTGCCCGGGAGCTTCGCGATAAGGGCTTCACCAAGATCATCTCCTTGGCGCCTGAGGTGCTGTGAGGGCGGTGAGGGAACGCTATGCACCGTGAGAGATCGGAAGAGTTCAAGTAGGGGGTGAGACGCGCATGGCCGCGAAGATCAAGCGAAATGATACGGTCCTGGTGATCGCCGGGGATGATCGAGGAGCTCGAGGGCAAGTCCTGCGGGTGCTCCGCAAAGAGAATCGGGTGGTGGTCGCCGGGGTCAACATTGTGAAGAAGCACCAACGGCCCCGACCCACCGGGCGGTCCCAGGTGGGCGGCATCATTGAGTTCGAGGCGCCCATTCACATCTCTAATGTGATGCTGATCTGCCCGAAATGCAATCAGCCGACGCGCGTGGGCTTTGTGGTGGAACCTGGCGGGCGCAAGCTTCGCCAGTGTAAGAAGTGCAAAGCCACTTTTGTCTAAGTCGTCAAGCTTCGCTGTATATCCGGCGAGATCTGGGGAGGCGACAAGGATGGCGGAGGCAACCACCAAAGTGGTTCCGCGTTTGAAACAACGTTATCTGGAAGAGGTTCGGCCGGCCCTGATGCGGGAGTTCGGCTACCGAAACATCATGGAGGTCCCTCGGATCTGGAAGGTGGTGGTGAACGTGGGGGTGGGGGAAGCGGTGACGAATCCCAAAGCCCTGGATTATGCGGTCCAGAACATCGCCACCATTACCGGCCAGAAGCCTCTGATCACCAAGGCCCGTAAATCCATCGCGGCCTTCAAGCTCCGAGCCGGGCGCCCCATTGGGGTGAAGGTGACCCTCCGGGGGGACCGGATGTGGGCGTTTCTGGATCGGCTGTTCAATGTCGCCCTTCCGCGGATCCGGGATTTCCGGGGGGTATCGCCGGATTCCTTCGATGGCCGAGGAAATTATACGTTGGGGTTGCGGGAGCAGTTGGTCTGGCCGGAGATCGATTATAGCCAGGTGGATAAGGTCCGTGGGATGGAGATCACCATTGTGACCACGGCGAAGACCGATGCGGAGGCGCGGCGGCTGTTGGAGCTGCTCGGCATGCCGTTCCGCAAAGGATAAGAGCGATCGATGGCGAATTCATAGGAGGACGACGTGGCGCGCAAGTGCATGATCTATCGAGAGATGCGGCGTAAATACAAGGTGCGGGTGCGGAACCGGTGCCGCCGGTGCGGCCGGCCCCGCGCGTTCATCCGTCGTTTCGGTCTTTGCCGGATCTGTTTCCGGGAACTGGCCCTCCAGGGATTGATCCCTGGTGTCCGTAAGGCCAGCTGGTAGATTTCCGGGCCTACCAGGTCCGGCTCGAGAAAGGCGCTTAGATGTCCGATGATGGATATCTGGACAGGAGTGGAAACGATGAGTGCTGTGACTGATCCGATCGCCGACATGCTCACCCGAATCCGAAACGCCTCGATGGTGGGGCACAGCCGGGTGGCCATCCCCAGCTCCAAGATCAAAGTGGCCATCGCCCGGGTGCTTAAGGAGGAAGGTTATATTGAGGATTTCGAAGTGACGAACGATCGCCCCCAACCGAAGCTGATCATCAAGTTGAAGTATATCGGAGAGCGGCGTTTCCGGAAACCGGCCATTTCGGGCCTGAAGCGGGTGAGCAAGCCGGGGCGTCGGGTGTACGTGGGCAAGGAGGACATCCCGCTGGTGATGAGCGGGATGGGGATTGCGATCCTCTCGACCCCACGGGGCGTTCTAACCGATAAACAGGCCCGCCGCCTGGGCGTCGGCGGTGAGGTCCTCTGTTATGTCTGGTGAGAGGAGGAAGCCGTGTCGCGCGTGGGGAAGAAGCCGATCCCGATCCCACCCGGGGTCCAGGTTCACATCGAGGGCTCCACAGTGACCGTGACTGGGCCGAAGGGAACGCTGACCCAGACCTTCCATCCGGCCATGCAAATCGCCATCGAGGATGGTCACTTGGTGGTGCGGCGGCCATCCGATGACCGGAAGCACAAAGCCCTCCACGGCCTGACCCGGGCCCTGCTAGCGAATATGGTAACTGGAGTGACTCAAGGCTTTCAGCAGCATTTACGGATTGAGGGTGTGGGCTATCGGGCGGAGCCGATGGGGAAGGCCATTGTGTTGTACCTGGGATATTCTCATCCGATCATCGTGGAGCCGCCGGAGGGAATCACGTTTGAAGTCAACACCCGGGATCGCATTATTACTGTCTCCGGTATCGATAAACAGCTTGTGGGCCAGGTTGCGGCCAAGATCCGGGCCTTGCGTCCGCCAGAGCCCTACAAAGGCAAGGGGATCCGCTATACCTACTGGAAAGGCGATCATTGGGAGGATGAGCCGATCCGGCGCAAGGCGGGCAAGGCCGGCAAGGCGAAGTAAAAAGCCAACCTTCGAGCGCCTTGTGGGGGCATTGAAATTGAAGCCGAACTGCCGGGCATCGTCCCGATGAGGTGAGGCCTGGAGCTGCTGAAGAGGGATCGCTGTGGGCAGAGGACGTTTGATTTTGAAATCCTTGGGCTCAGGGATAGAATCCTGGCCCTCAGGAGGATGGTTCGATGAGTTGGGAGCATCCACGCGACGAGGGACGTCGACGACGGCATCTGCGGGTCCGAAAGAAGGTGTTCGGCACCCCGGAACGGCCCCGGCTCTCGGTTTTCCGGAGCCTAAAGCATATCTACGCCCAGATCATCGATGATACCAAGGGGGTTACCTTGGCGGCGGCCTCCACCTTGGATCCGGAGCTCCGGGACCAGTTGGATGGCCTGACCAAGACGGAGAAGGCGCGCTTGGTGGGTCGCTTGATCGCCCAGCGCGCTTTAGCAAAAGGGATCCGTAAGGTGGTCTTCGATCGAGGTGGCTATAAATACCACGGCCGGGTGAAGGCTCTGGCCGATGCGGCCCGTGAGGCCGGGCTGGAGTTTTAATCGCCTGGAAGCTCGGCCCCATGCGCCGGACGGGCAAAACAGGTGTGAAAGTGTCCTACGGCGAACGGGCCACGGGCGGCTTTCCCGGCCCCCAAATGCTCTGAGCGGAAGGCGCATCTATTCATTCTAATCTCTAACCCCGAGACCTCAGAGGTGATGATGGCGGAGATCCAGGAAGTTCCCAGCGCGGAATACGAGGAGCGGATCGTTGACATCGCCCGAGTGGCTAAGGTCCACAAAGGCGGCCGGTCGTTCTCCTTCCGGGTGGTCGCCGTGGTGGGTGACCGGAACGGCCGGGTGGGGGTGGGGATCGGCAAGGCCCGGGCAGTCCCCGAGGCCATGCGCAAGGCGACGGAGCGCGCCAGGCGGAACATGAAGAAGGTCGCCTTGCTGGGAACCACGATCCCCCACCCGGTGGTGGTGAAGTTTGGAGCCACCCGGCTGATTCTAAAGCCCGCCTCGCCAGGGACCGGGGTGATCGCCGCTGGGGGGGTTCGGGCCGTTTTGGAGGCTGCGGGGATTCGAGATGTGCTGACCAAGATCCTGGGGAGCACGAATCCGGTCAATGCGGTCTACGCGACGATGAAGGGGTTGGAGATGCTGCGTTCCCCAGAGGAAATCGCCCAGATCCGTGGTAAACCCGTTGAGGAAGTCATGCCTCCATGGAGTCGAAAGCGCTATGAAGGGTGAAGGGATTCGACATCTTCGGATCACCCTGGTGCGGAGCCCAATCGGGTATTCCCAGCGTCAACGCCGCACATTGCGCACGCTGGGATTGCGCCATCTGAACGACGTGGTCGAGTGGCCGGATACGCCGATTGTGCGCGGGATGCTAGACAAGGTGAGCCATCTGGTTCGGGTGGAGGAGGTGGAGCGTGAAGCTTCATGAATTGAAGCCAGCACCGGGTTCCAAGAAGGCGCGGAAACGAGTGGGCCGCGGGCTCGGCTCGGGTCATGGAACCTACGCGGGGCGCGGTCGGAAGGGGCAGAAATCCCGCTCTGGCGATCGCAAGATGCCCCCTTACTTTGAGGGCGGCCGCACCCCCTTAGTCCGACGCTTGCCGAAGGCGCGTGGGGAAGGCTTTACCCTGGTGGAGAAGGTGATCTACCAGCCGGTCCGGGTAGGTCAGTTGAACCGTTTTCCTCCGAACAGCGAGATCACCCCGCTGATCCTGGCCCAGGCCGGTTTGTTGCGGGATCCCGAGGAGCCTGTGGTGATCGTGGGGGATGGGGAGCTGGATCGCCCCCTCATCGTCAAGGCGCATCGCTTTTCGACGTCGGCCCGAGCGAAAATCGAGGCCGCAGGCGGCCAGGCGGTGGTGATCCCGCGTTGAGATCGGGGGCGCTTGCTCAATCTGCCCAGCCTTCAAGCGCTTTCGATCCTCCTCCTTGAGGGTATCGTTTGCTGGGGAGCGCTATGATCGGTTCCTGCGGGGGATCATAAGGAGGACCTATGTTGGACGCGTTGCGAAACGCATGGCACTTGCCCGATTTGCGGCGCAAAATCCTTTACACGCTGCTGATCCTGGCGATCTACCGTCTGGCCGCCCATATTCCGGTGCCCGGCGTGGATCGAGCGGCACTGCAGCAGTTGCTTCAGGGCACCACCGCCGCCGGACAGCTTTACATCATCCTGGATCTGCTTTCCGGCGGCGCCATTGCCAATTTCTCTATCATGGCCATGGGGGTTTATCCCTATGTGACGGCCTCTATCATCCTCCAGCTTCTGGTGCCGATCGTTCCGCAGCTGGAGCGGTTGGTGAAAGAGGGGGGATCGGAGGGGCGGCGCAAGCTCGAGCAATATACTTACTTTCTGACCGTTCCGCTGGCCGCCCTTTATGCCATCGGCCAGGCGAATCTTCTCAGCGCTCCGGGTCAAGCGGTGCTGCCGAATTTCGGCTTCGCCCCCCACCAGCTGTTGCCGACCCTGACGGTGATCCTGACGATGACGGCGGGGACGATGTTTGCGATCTGGCTGGGCCAGCTGATCACGGAGCAAGGGATCGGCAATGGGCTTTCGCTGATCATTTTCGGGGGGATCGTTGCCCGGGCGCCCTATAACCTGGCCCAGATTTGGACCAGCAACGGCGCGATGGGAATCCTGATCTTCATGTTTCTGACGGTGGTCACAGTGGCGGCGATCGTTTTCATCCAGGAGGGGCAGCGGCGGATCCCCGTCCAGTACGGGCGCCGGGTCCGAGGTCATCGGATCTATGGGGGTGGCAGCACTTATATCCCCCTCCGGGTCAATATGGCGGGGATGATCCCTCTGATCCTCGCCCAGTCCGTGTTGGCCTTCCCGGCGATCATCGCCCAGTTTTTCCAATATTCCAGCAACACCATTGTGGCAAGCATCGCCAACACCATCGTCAGCGTTTTCTCCGGGTTCCACGACGCTTATTGGCCGATGTATTTCATCACCGTGGTGGCCTTTACTTACTTCTACACCGATGTGATGCTGCAGCAGATGAACCTGGCGGACACGCTGCAGAAGCAGGGCGGGTTCATCCCGGGCATCCGGCCCGGGAAAGCCACGGAGCAGTACATCAATCGGATCTCCCGGCGCATCACCCTGGTGGGGGCGCTGTTCCTAGGGATCCTGGCGATCCTGCCTTGGCCAGTGCGATCGGTGTTGCAGACCAATGTGTTGCTCTTCAGCAGTGCCGCTCTCTTGATCGTGGTCGGTGTGGTCCTTGATACTATGCGGCAGCTGGAGGCGCAGTTGGTGATGCGCCATTACGAGGGCTTCATCCGGTGAACTTGCAACTCGGGGTCGTCGAACGATGCCACTAGATCTGATCTTGCTGGGGCCGCCGGGCGCGGGGAAGGGGACCCAGGCGAAGATCCTCAGCCAGCGTCTGGGTATCCCTCATGTAGCCAGCGGTGATCTCTTCCGCGATCACCTGCACCGTCAGACCCCTCTAGGCCAGCTGGCCCGCCAGTACATGGATCGGGGGGAGTTGGTGCCGGACGATGTGACGATCGAGATGATCCGGGAGCGGCTGGGGCGGCCGGATTGTCGCGATGGGGCGATCCTGGATGGATTCCCCCGCACGCCCGCTCAGGCCCAGGCGCTCGATGAGCTTCTGGCCGGGATGGGGCGCTCCCTCACCGCTGTCCTCTATATCCGAGTGCGCGATGAGCTGCTCCTCCGGCGCCTGGCGGGGCGGTGGACCTGCCGGACGTGCGGAGCCGTATATCACATTGAATTCAACCCTCCTCGTGTGCCAGGTCGTTGCGATCTTGATGGGGGTCCGCTCTATCAGCGTGAGGATGACACGGAGGAGGTTCAGCGCCGGCGCATCCAGGTCTATCAGGAGCAGACTGCGCCCTTGGTTTCGTTTTATCGAGAACGCGGCCTGTTGGTGGAGATCGATGGAGAGCGGTCCATTCCGGAGGTGACCGAAGCGCTGATCCGAGCGATCGAGGTGCGGAAGGCGGTGGATCCATGAGCACACGCGTGATTCCCCGAACGGGCCGGCCGGTGGAGGGGATTCGACTGAAGACGTGGTCGGAGATCCGGATGATGCGGGAGGCGGGCCGCATCGTCGCGGAGGTCCTGGCGGCGATGCGCACGTTGGTTCAACCCGGCATCACCACCGCTGAGCTGGATCGTTGGGCTGAAGATTACATCCGCCGTCGAGGCGGGATACCTGCTTTCAAAGGCTATCCCAGTATGAAAGATGAAGGCGGCCCGACCTACCCGGCCACGCTCTGTACCTCGGTCAACCATGTGCTGGTCCATGGGATCCCGGGCCCTTACCGGTTGAAAGAGGGAGATATCATCAGCATCGATGTGGGGGTCAATTTCCGGGGCTACTACGCGGATGCGGCGATCACGCTGCCGGTCGGCCGGATCTCTCCTGAGGCCCATCGATTGCTCGAGGTCACGGAGGCGGCGCTCTGGGCCGCGATCGCTCAAGCCCGGCCTGGGCGACGCTTGGGAGATATCCAGTGGGCAATCCAGCATACAGTGGAATCCCAAGGGTTCAGTGTAGCCCGTGAGTTCACCAGCCACGGCATCGGGCGGGCTCTGCATGAGCCGCCTTCGTTTGTGAACCGGGGGCATCCCGGTCGGGGGCTTCTGTTGCGATCGGGTATGACCCTGGCGATTGAGCCGATGGTGACCATGGGGGATTGGCGAACGCGCATCCTGGAGGATGGATGGACTGTGGTGACCTTGGACGGAAGCCTGGCCGCTCATTTTGAGCACACCATTGCCATTACCGATGGGGATCCCATTATATTGACCGCCTTGGAAGATGATCCTCGTTTGGCTTAGCGCTTTGCGTCCCGAATCCTATCGTTCCTTATATGAACTGCTAAAAATGCTTCGATCCCTGATGCTGCCTCGGAAACTGGAAGCATGGCTTTTGTTTGGGTAAAATAAGAGTCTGCTGCGCGCAACTCTTTTACTGTTGTTCCCGGTTGTGGCGAGGCGCTTTGGTGCCCTCCTCACTTACATGCGGATGGAACGCCATGGCTTTAGGGGGTGAAAGCTGCCGCAGGCAACCTCCTTGCCCCCGGGGTCCTCACGAGGAGGGGTTTTGAGGTCAACTTATCCGATTCAGGAGGATGCGATGAAGGTTACACCTTCCGTTCGCCGGCGATGTCCGAAATGTAAAATCGTCCGGCGCAAGGGAGTGGTGCGAGTGATCTGTGAGAATCCCAAGCACAAACAGCGGCAGGGATGAGAGCGGCCTCGGCTCGAAACTTCCGAGCTCGATGGGGGCTGGCGAGATCGCCGGTCCTTGGCCTTTTAGGCCATGTAGAGGGGGACCTTCTGCCTTCCCTTGCGGGCAGCGAACCGTGTAACTTCTATTAAGAGTCGGGAGGAGAGATTCGATGGCACGTATTGCCGGCGTGGAGTTGCCTCGCGATAAGCGGGTCGAGATCGCCCTTACCTATATCTTTGGGATCGGTCGCTCCCTGGCCAAGAAGATCCTGGAGCAGACCGGGGTGAGCCCGGACAAGCGCGTAAAGGATCTGACGGAAAGCGAGGTGAATATCCTGCGCGAGACGATCGAGAGGAACTACAAGGTGGAGGGCGATCTGCGGCGAGAGATCGCCATGAACATCAAGCGGCTGATCGACATTGGGTGCTACCGCGGCCTGCGGCATAAAATGAACCTTCCGGTGCGGGGTCAGCGGACCCGGACCAATGCCCGCACTCGGAAGGGGCCGCGGAAGACTGTGCCCGGTCGTGGCCGCAAGCGCGGCGCCAAGAAGAAGTGATCCGGATTTTTGGGGCTGAGCTGGCTCTTTGTGCTCAGCCCCTCGGGGTTTCCCGGCGCTGCGATCTACATGAGAAGTGGAATGATCTCTCTTATCCCCGCTGGGCGATGGGAAGGAGGAAAGCCTTTGGGGGCGGGGAATCCATAACATTGTGTTGGGAGGAGCACATCGATGGCGCGAGGTTCGAAGAGCGGTCGAAAGGCCCGAAAGAACATTTCGCGTGCTCATGTCTATATCCATGCTACTTTCAATAATACGATTGTGACGGTCACGGATCCCAATGGGGATACCCTGACATGGGCCAGTGGGGGGACGATCGGCTACAAAGGCTCGAAGAAGAGCACCCCCTACGCGGCGCGCCTGGCGGCTGAGCAGGCTGCCCGCAAGGCTATGGATATGGGGGTCCGGGAGATCGATGTCTTTATCAACGGTCCTGGCCCCGGGCGGGAGGCCGCGCTGCGCGCCCTACATGCGATGGGTCTGAAGATCCGATCCATCACGGATGTGACGCCCATTCCTCACAACGGGTGTAAGCCGCCCTCGAAGCGTCGCGTGTAGGTTGGCGGTCGTTAAGGGTCTGGGTTGTCCTTTTGTCTCCCTGGATTTTGGGGTGGGCGGAGCCGCCAAAAACGACGCCACCCACCCCAAAATCCCTTCACGCTCCTCTACGCGTGGTCCGAAGGGCCACGGGGAGAGGAGCGTGGAGACTTGCTCTGCACATCTCAAAGAGGCGAGATCCTGCTGAGGAGGAGCGAATGGCACGTTATATTGGACCGGTTTGCCGATTGTGTCGACGGGAGGGTGAGAAGCTTTACCTGAAAGGGGAGCGTTGTTTCACGCCGAAGTGCGCGATTGAGCGGCGGAATTATCCCCCTGGCCAGCATGGCCGGGAGTTGCAATTCCGGCGAAGCCGGCCCTCGGATTATGGGTTGCAGTTGCGGGAGAAGCAGAAGCTGCGGCGGATCTACGGGGTGCTGGAACGTCAATTCCGACGCTACTTTGAGATCGCCCAGCGCGCCCGGGGGATGACCGGCGCTCTGTTGTTAATCCTTCTGGAGCGCCGGTTGGACAATGTGGTGTATCGCCTGGGGTTCGCCAGCTCCCGGGCCCAGGCGCGGCAGCTTGTCCGCCACGGCCATTTTGAAGTCAATGGCCGCAAGGTCGATATCCCTTCGTATCAGGTAAAGCCAGGCGATGTCATCCGGGTGCGGGATAGCAGCCGGGAGAAAGAATATTTCAAGGGAATTATGGAGCGTCTGGAAAGCCATCGTCCACCGCCCTGGCTGCAACTAAACCCCCAGGACTTGTCTGGTCAAGTCCTGCGCTTGCCGATTCGTGAGGAGATCGATACTCGGGTGCAAGAACATCTCATTGTGGAGTTCTACTCGCGTTGATCCCCTCCGATGTTGATTCAACCATTGATGGTTAAAGGAGGTTTTTGTGGCTGGCGTAACGCTGGTTCTGCCGAAGGTGGAAGCGGAGATCATAACCCAAGCATATGGCCGTTTCGTTATCAGCCCTCTGGAGCCGGGATACGGGGTGACCATCGGGAACGCCCTGCGGCGGGTGCTGTTGAGCTCATTGCCGGGCGCTGCGGTGACCAGCATTCGGATCACCGATGTGCCTCATGAGTACTCAACCATCCCAGGCGTCCGGGAGGATGTCATCCAGATCATCCTGAACATCAAACAGCTTCGGATGAAACTCTACGGAGATGGACCGGCGCGCCTGCGGCTGGAAGTGGCAGGTGAAGGGGTGGTCACCGCGGCGGACATTCAGTGCCCGCCCGAAGTGGAGATTGTGAATCCGGATCTCTATCTGTTCACAGTGGATGATGATCGGACTCGTTTAGAGATCGAGATGACCGTGGAGCGCGGCCGGGGCTATTCGCCGGCGGAGGAGCGCGGTCGTCTGCCTATCGGGGAGATCCCTGTGGATGCGATCTTCAGCCCCGTCCGCCGCTGCACGTTTGAGATCGACCGAGCTCGGGTGGGGCAGCGAACCACCTATGATCGGTTGGTGATGGAGATCTGGACGGATGGGACGATAGGGCCTAAGGATGCCCTGATCGAAGCAGCCCGCTTGCTCATGCAGCACTTCTCCCTGATCTCCGAGTTCGTAGGGCCTGAGGAAGTTGAAGTCCCAACTCAGCCGGTGCGGGAGCTGATCCCGCCCCAGGCCTATGAGACATCGCTGGAGAGCTTGGAGCTGAGCGCGCGGGTGATTAACCCGCTGCGACGGGCGGGTATCACCACGGTCGGTCAGGTGTTGGAGTTACTGTATCGAGGGGAGGAGGCGTTGCTCTCGGTTCGCAACTTTGGGACCAAATCCCTAGAGGAGTTACGGGAGCGCTTGATCGAACGGGGCTTCCTGAAGCCCGAGGACTTGCAACAGCCAGAGGAAGAGATGGAGGAGGCTTGATCATGCGTCATCGGGTTGCTGGGAAAACATTGAGCCGGGATAAAGACCATCGGGAGGCCCTGGCCCGGAATCTGGCCACCCAGCTCTTTTTGCACGGGGCGATCGAAACCACAGAGGCCAAGGCCGAGTTCGTCCAGGCCTACGCGGAGAAATTGATCACCCTGGCCAAGCGGGCACTGGAGGATCCGTCGAAACAGGTGGCGGCCCGCCGGCTGGCGGCCGCTCGCCTCTATGGACGAGAAGTGGTTAAGAAGCTCTTCGATGAGATCGCCCCGCGTTATAAGGACCGGAACGGCGGTTACACTCGCATCTATAAACTGGGGGTCCGTCGGGGGGACGCAGCGCCGATGGCGCGCTTGGAGTTGATCCAGGAATAAGTTGAGCGGATACGGTCCTGGAAGGATGCGGATCTGGGCGGCCCTCGCCTATGAGGGCACGGCGTATCGAGGGTTCCAGCGGTTGGCTCCCTCCCATGAGCCCACCATCCAGGGTGTCCTGGAGGAGGCGCTTCGTCGTCTGTCTGGAGCAACGGTTCGGGTGCGTGGAGCCGGCCGCACGGATGCCGGAGTCCACGCGCTAGGTCAGGTGATCGCTTTCGATCTTTCATGGCGGCACTCCTTAGAGGAATTGCAGCGCGCCCTGAATGCGCTATTGCCACCGGACATCGTGGTCTGGGCTCTGGGGGAGGCGCCGCCGGATTTCCATCCACGCTTGGAGGCGCGAGCCCGAATCTATCGTTATCTGATCTATAACGGGCCCTGGCGGGATCCGTTCGGGCGGAAGTTGGCGTGGCATGTGCCTAAGCCGCTGGACGTCGAGGCCATGCGACGGGCGGCGGCCTTCTGGGTTGGCCATCACGATTTCGGGGCCTTCGGCCGCCCACCTCGAGGGCAAAACACGGTGCGCGAGGTTCTGAGAACGGCGATCATCGCCGATGGCGAGTGGGTGGCGTTCGAGATCGAGGCGAATGCGTTTCTTTATCATATGGTCCGGATCATGGCGGCGGTGTTAGTCCTTGTCGGCCGAGGGGAGCGGTCTCCCGAGGTCGCCGCTGCTTACCTGGGGCGCCCGGACGCTTATCCGGCGCACGCGCCTGCTCCACCTTACGGTTTATACTTTGTCGGGGCACGCTATGATCGGATTTCCATCCCGCCCCCTCCGCAGTTTCTGACTGGCAGCCTGCGGATGGTGGGCCGCCTGTAGCGCGGCGAAGCTGCCAGGTGCTTCCATAGGCAGGGCGGCGTAGCTTCCCTAATCTTGAACTGGAGGGAACAACACCGTGAAGACTTATGTCACCAAGCCGGCCGACATCCGAACGGAATGGTGGATTGTGGATGCGACCAATCAGAACCTGGGACGGCTGGCCAGCCGGATCGCTCAGATCCTGCGGGGCAAGCATAAGCCTTATTTCGATCCCTCGCAGGATTGCGGGGATTATGTGATCGTGATCAATGCTGCGAAAGTGGCGGTTCACCCGCGACATCTGGAGCAGAAGGTTTATTACCGTCATAGCGGGTATCCCGGCGGCTTAAAGGAGATCCCCCTGCGCCGGATGCTGCAGACCCATCCGGAGCGGGTGATCCAGAAGGCGGTGTGGGGAATGCTGCCGAAGAACCGCCTGGGGCGGCGCCTGCTGAAGAAGCTGAAAGTTTACCCCGGGCCGGAGCACCCGCACCAAGCGCAGCAACCCAAGCCGCTTCCGTTGTGACAATGTGAGATCCTAGGCTTTTAAGAGAGCCATATCTTTACAAGTAAGGAGTGAAAATGGCAGCTGCTGTGGAAGGGCTCACTTTTGAAGCCTTCAAGGGCCGTAGTTATGTAGAAGGTATAGGTCGCCGCAAGCGCGCCGTTGCCCGAGTCCGGCTATACGCGGGCGGGAGCGGGATTTTCATTGTGAATAACAAGCCGGTGCAGGATTATTTCACCCGTGAACAGGATCTCCATCATCTCTTTGAGCCGCTCCGCCTGACGGGCATGGAAGGGAAGTTAGATGTCACAGTGAAGGTAGAGGGAGGCGGCCTGACGGGTCAGGCTGGCGCAATTCGCCTCGGGTTGGCCCGCGCGTTGCTTTTGTTGGATTCCAGTTTGCGCCCCCTTTTAAAGCAACACGGGATGCTCACGCGTGATCCGCGGGAGAAGGAACGCAAGAAACCCGGGCTCCGCCGTGCTCGCAAGGCGCCTCAGTCGCCCAAGCGTTAATATGCATCATCGGATGCGCTCGGGCCCAATGATCCCAACCCCCTTCTCACGGTGGCCCTTTGGGGCATGTCCATTGAGGTAGGGGCGAGGTGGGCGCCTTCGGCGCCC
>DATMAC010000094.1:0-17908 GCA_035573655.1 Thermoflexus sp. | reverse complement strand
GGTCGCCCTTGCTTTCAATGTCCTCATATGGGTTGCATGGGGCCATGAGCCTGCCCTCCACTTCCTCACCGCCTATCTGGTGGAGAAATCCCTCAGCGCGGATAACATCTTCGTCTTCGCGGTGATCTTCTCTTACTTTGCGGTTCCCCCTGCTTATCAACATCGGGTGCTCTTTTGGGGGATCTTGGGCGCGGTGTTGATGCGGGCGACGTTCATCTTCGCCGGCGTCCAGCTCCTGAAGATGTTCCACTGGACGATCTACCTCTTCGGCGCCTTCCTGGTCTACACCGGGATCCGCCTGGCCCGGCACAGCGAGGAGGAGGTACATCCGGAGCGCAACCCTGTGCTCCTGCTCGCCCGCCGCTTCCTGCCTATCACCCCGACCTACCGCGGCCCACGGTTCCTGGTGCGCGAGGGCGGACGCTGGATGGCGACGCCCCTCTTGCTCACCCTGCTCGTGGTGGAGAGCACCGATGTGATGTTCGCCATCGACTCGGTGCCTGCGGTGCTGGCGATCACGCCGGAGCTCTTCATCGCCTACACCTCGAACATCTTCGCCATCCTGGGCCTGCGCGCCCTCTACTTCGTGCTGGTCGGGTTGATCCAACGGCTCCGCTACCTCCACTTCGGGCTCTCGGTGATCCTGGTTTACATCGGTATCAAGATGCTGCTCTCGGATCTGGTGAAGATCCCGCCGGCTCTCTCGTTAGGCATCGTAATGAGTGTCTTACTGATCAGCGGCCTGGCCTCGGGGATTGCGGAACGACGGGAGAAAGCCCATTCGCTTTCCTCCAAAGTAAGGGGATAGCTGATCCCAGGCTTCAGGCTGTCTCGAGGGCAAGATGGCACGTCAACTGAGCCTGTTCGATCAAACGAGGAAACCGGACCTGGCGCCGGAGACCCCGCTCGCCCAGGCCCGTCATGCGTTCGAGAGTTACTTGAGAGAGAGCGACTACTCGAAGCACACGGTTTATTTCTTCACCCACGATCTCCGGCTCCTGGGGCAATGCCTGGGCGAGGAGCGGCCCATCGGGGCCATCGGCCTGAAGGATCTCCATGATTTCGTGGACTGGCTGCGCCGCCGCCGGGGGGTCCCCTGTTCCCCGAAATCCCTCCGGCGGCGCATCACCTCCGTGAAGGCGTTCTTTCGCTGGCTGCATGAGGACCTCCAGGTCCTGCCCCAGAACCCGGCGGAGGCGTTGGTCTATCCGGAGGCCGCCGAACCGCTTCCAGAGGTCCTGACGCCGGAGCAGATCCGTGCGATCCTGGAGGCCGCCGCCGCGTTCCGGCGGGAGGGCGATCCCCGCCCCTTGGTGTTGGTCACGCTGCTGCTCCACACCGGCCTGAAGAAAAGCGAGGTGGTCGCCCTGCGTCTCGATCACTTCGATCTGCGCGAGCCCGCCGTGTGGATCCGCTACGCTCATCCCCGCTACCGTCATAAGGAGCGCAAGCTGTCCCTCCCCCCGGAGTGGCCGGAGCTCTTCCGGGAATATCTCCGCCAGTATCGGATCGAGAGCCGGGTTTTCCCCTGGACGCCCCGCAATTTAGAATACGTGCTGGAAGATGTGGCCCGTCGGGCGGGCGTGGATCATCTCTCCTTTGAGATCCTCCGATGGACATGCGCGCTGCAGGATTTCCTTCAGGGGATGGATCCGGAGGCGCTGCGCCGGAAGCTGGGGCTCTCCGAGATCCAGTGGCGAGATACCTCCCGGCGTCTGCAGGCCCTGGCCGAGCGCTTCGGAAAGCCTTAAGGGCTTTCCTCTTCCTCCTCCTCATCCTCAGTCTCCTCGGCGCTCGCCCCCCCGCTGCGGCCTTGGAAGCCCCCTCTTCAAGAACCCCTTTCCCTCCAACACTTCACCCTTCCCTCGCCAAGCGCCTCATCCGGGCTCGCCCCGATGAACGGATCCCGATCTTGATCGAGGTGGAAGGAGCCTCGCCCCGTGAGATCATCGCGATGGAACAATCGGGGGAAGGCCTGCCGTCCTCCGAACGGCGGGCGCGCCTGGTTGCCCGCCTACGAGCCCGCGCCGAAGCAGCCCAAGCTTCCCTCCTCCAGCGCTTGCAGGATGCCGAACGCGCCGGGGAAGCCGAAGCCATCCGCCCGCTCTGGCTTTCCAACCGGATCGCCGCCCGTGTCACCCCCCGCCAGCTTCTCGTCCTCAGCCGCGCCTCGGGCGTCCGCCAGATCCGCGAGGATCGCTTCCGGCGGTGGATCTTCGCCTCGCCTCGGGCCGAGCCGGCGGATCCCCTCTCGGCTCCCTGGAACCTCGCCATGATCCACGTGCCGGAGGCCTGGTCGGCCTTCGCGATCACCGGAACCGGCGTGGTGGTCGCGAACATCGACACCGGGGTGGACTGGCTGCATCCGGCCCTACAGCGGGCTTACCGGGGGTATGATCCCCGAGGCCTTCACCGCCACGCTGGCAACTGGTACGACGCCACTGACGCCGGGGCCGCTTACCCGGTGGACAGCAACGGGCACGGCACCCACACGATGGGCCTGATGGTGGGCGAGGGGATCGGGGTCGCTCCGGGCGCCCGTTGGATCGCGGTCCGGGCCTTCGACGCCCAAGGCTATGCCTTCGACTCGTGGATCCACGCCGCCTTCGAGTGGATCCTCGCCCCGGACGGGAACCCAGCCTTGGCCCCGGATATCCTGAACAACTCCTGGGGGAACCCGAACGGATGGGATACCGCCTTCGCGGAGGATCTGGCGGCGCTGCAGGCGGCGGGGATCTTCGCCGTGTTCAGCGTCGGGAACGGGGGACCCAACCCTGGCTCTGTGGTCTCCCCCGCCAGCCTGCCCGGCGCCTTCGCCGTTGGGGCGGTGGATTCTGAAGGACAGATCGCGTGGTTTTCCAGCCGTGGCCCCTCCCCGTGGGGGGAGATCCGCCCTCACGTCGTGGCGCCGGGGGTCCGGGTGCGCTCGAGCCTGCCCGGTGGAACCTATGGGGAGCTGAGCGGGACCTCCATGGCCGCCCCGCATGCCGCCGGGGTCGCCGCGTTGTTGAAGGCCGCGCGGCCGGATCTTTCCCCGCCCCAGATCGCTGAGATCCTCACCCGCACAGCCACACCCATGACCACCACCATCCCCAACAACGAGAGCGGATGGGGCCTGATCCACGCCCTGGAGGCCCTCCGCCTCACCGTCGAGGGCGGAACTCTGGAGGGGACCGTGCGGGATCCCAACGGCGCTCCCATCGCTGGGGCGCTCCTGACCGCGGTCTCCCGCGATGGGGTGTTCCGCGTATCCCAGGAGAGCGATGAACAAGGACGCTATCGCTTCCTCCTGCGCCCGAGCATCTACGACCTCACCGTCACGGCCTTCGGTTATGCGTCGCGGCAGGTCTATGGGATCCCGATCACGGAGGGAACCACCCGCACTCTGGATCTCCAGCTGGATCCGCTCCCTCGGGGATCTCTGGTGGTGCACGCGACGGACGAGGCGGGCGGATCGGTGTTCTCCCCCACCTTGACCTTAGTCGGAACGCCGATCTCCCTCACCCAACCGGCCTTCCCTTTCACTCTCTCCCTCCCCGTCGGCCGTTACACCGTACGCCTGCGGGCTCTGGGCCATCGCGTGGTCACGACAACGGTGGAGGTCCCCATCGATGGGACCACCGCCATCACCCTGACGATGCCCCGCATGCCTCGTGTTCTGCTGGTGGATTCCGGCGCCTGGTATAACGAATCGGTCCGCTCCTTCTATCAGCAAGCCCTCGACGCGAAGATGTGGTCTTACGATGAATACCGGGTTCTCTATCCGCCTGTTCCGCCCCCGACCTCTACATTGACCGCTTACGATGTGGTGGTGTGGTCCTCGCCTTGGGATTCCCCAGGTTACATCGGTGCGGACCGTGGGCTGACTTTCTTCCTGCGGCAGGGGAAGCATCTGCTCCTGAGCGGCCAGGATGTGGCCTTCTGGGATGATGGGGGAAACGGTTTCCTCTACACGCCTTATTTACGGGAGATGCTGGGGACCCGTTACGTGCGGGATTCCACTGGGATCTTCACGGTGACCGGCGCGCTGGATGGACCCTTCGCAGGGATCGAGACGGCCATCCGGGGAGAAGGAGGTGCGGAGAACCAGTTCGTCCCCGATGAGATCGCCCCGGCGGATCCGCTGACGACCCAACCGATGGATTACCGGGACGACGGCGGGGCGGCGACCGCCGTGGGCCTCTGCCGGCCCTATCGCGGAATGGTCTTCGCCTTCGGGCTGGAGGGGATCCCGGAATCGGAGACGCGGGGGGAGATCCTGGAGCGGGCGCTCCAGGCCCTGACGGCGCCTCCGCGTCCCTGGGGTCTGCGCTGGGCCCCCGAGCTCACCGAACGCGTGGTCCCCACTGGCACCCAGATGATCTTCACGGCCACGCTGCAGAACCTGAGCGAAGTAGCCACCGACACCGTGCAGCTCCAGCGCGAAGGGGGATGGCCGGCGACGGTCACGCCGACGGAGATCCCCATAGGCCCATGCGCTCAGGCCACGGTCACCCTAACGGTCACCATCCCAGAGGGGCTCCCCCGGGATGCGAGGACAACGATCACCGTGACCGCGCGCTCCGCCCTCTCGCCCACCTTGGCGGCCGCCGCCGTTTGGCGCCTCAAGACCCCCGCTCCGTTCCTGTTGGTGGAGGACGACCGGTGGTTCGAGGTTGGGGAACCTTATCGCCAGGCGTTGGCCGCCTCGGGGATCTCGTTCGATCGCTGGCGGGTGCAGGGCTTTTACGGAGCGGGGTCCCCGACCGAGGCCGATCTGGCCCGCTATGAGGGGGTGATCTGGTTCACGGGTTACGACTGGTTCGATCCGCTATCGGAGGTTGAGGAAGCCCGCCTGCTGGATTTCCTGCGGCGCGGGGGGCGTTTGGCCTTTTTCTCCCAGGATTACCTGTATACCTTGCTGGCGTACGGCCGGCCGTGGACCTTCGCGAGGGCTTTGGGGGTGGAAGCCCACGCTGAGGGGCTGACCGTTACTGTGGGGCTCCCCAGCCCGCTCTCCCCAATCGGCCGTGGGTTTCCCCGCTGGACCATCCGTTTGCCCTACACCAATTGGACCGACGCGTTGGAGCCCACGGATGATGCCACCCCGGTCTGGCGCGGGGAGCACGGCCGGCCGATCGCGGTGGCCCGCGGGGAGGGCGCGGGCCGGGTGTTTTTCTCCACACTGGGCCTCGAGGGGCTTCCGGCGTCGTTGCGGGAGGAAGCGCTGACCCGTATCCTCTCCGACCTCGGCCCGATGGGGAAGACCACCCTACAGGCGGAGCCGGAGGCGGGGGCGATCGGAACCCGGTGGGTCATCACGGTGAACGCGGTCTATCTTCGTTCGGGAGAGCGAAGCCCTGCGACGGTCTCCCTGCGGTTAACGGTTCCGCCGACGTGGACCATCCAGGCGCCGGAGAGCTCCCCGGAGTGGTCCTTCGATCCGGACCTCCACGGCTGGCAGGGGGTGGTTCAAGTTCCCCGGGTCCTGACGGTCGCCATGACTCTGGACGGGCCTTCGGGTTGGGTGCCGGTCCGCTTGGAGGGGACGGATGGGGTCTGGCCCTTGCGGCAGGTTCTCCCCTTGGGCTTAGGCGTTCCGAGGCCTGAGATCTCCATGATCTGGATCCTCGGAATCCGCTCCGGGGTGCCGTACACCGCCACCTGGGAAGTTCGGAACCCGAGCCCTCTTTCGCTTCCCATGGTCCTCACGGCCACTTTCCCGCTCTTGTGGCAGAACACGGCCTTCACAGCGACCTTGGGGCTCTCCCAACAACCTTTCCCTGGGGTTGGGACGTGGAGCGGGGTTCTGTCAGTGGGAGAGACGCTACGTTGGACCGGTGTGGGAAGCCCCCGGGCGTTGAAGGACCAGCGGGAGCGCCTCACCCTACGGGCGGAGGATGCCTTCGGGGGCGTCCACGAAGTCGAACGGTGGACGCTGGTCATCCCTTGGCGGCTCTACTTCCCGATCGTCGGCCGGGCCCCATCGGGACCCTAGGCCGACGGAAGTCATCCCCCTGAGGCCTCCGGCCAGCGGTCGGCGAAAGCCGACCGAGCGGAGCGTTGGCGTAAGCCTCCGCTGATCCGCCCGTCTGTTACTCGCCAATCCACATCAGCTCTCGTGGAAACGTGGTCAGGGACTCGCCCCCGGATTCCGTCACCACCACGTCATCCTCGATCCGCACGCCCCCCTTCCCCGGCAGGTAGATCCCTGGTTCGATCGTGAAGGTCATGCCCGGCTCCAAGGGGGTCGTGTTGCCGGCCACAATGGAGGGCGGCTCGTGGACCTCCAGCCCCAGCCCGTGGCCGGTGCGATGGGTGAAGTAACGGCCGTATCCCGCCGCTTCGATGACGGCTCGGGCGGCCCGGTCGACGGCCTCGGCGGGGATCCCGGGCCGCACCGCTGCCCGTCCCGCGGCGTTCGCCTCTCGGACCACCTCGTAGATCTCACGCCATTCAGGATCCGGCTCCCCTAAGGCGAAGGTCCGGGTGAGATCGGAGACGTAACCATCGACCACCACGCCGAAATCCACGATCATCAGCTCTCCGCGCCCCATTGGGCGATCCGACGGGGTGGCGTGGGGCAGCGCCGCCTGGGGCCCCGCCACCACGATCGGCTCGAAGGCCAGGGCGTCCGCCCCCGCCGCGAAGCACGCTTGGATCAGCCGCCGGGTCGCCTCCCGCTCGGTCATCCCAATCCGAACCTGGGGTAACCACATCTGCAACGCCTTCTCCGCCACCGCGACCGCGCGCTGCATCGCGGCGAGCTCCTCTGGGCCCTTCACCATGCGCAGCCGCGCCAGCAGCGGCTCGGCGGGGATTGGCTCGGGGGTGTGAAACGCTGAGGCGAGGAGGGACCACTCCAGCACCCGCATCGCCAGCGTCTCGACGGCGATGGGGCGCCCCTGCCCCAAGGCCTCCGCCGCTGCCTGAAATGCCCGGCCGGGGCCTTCCTCATCGGTGTAAGGGAACAGGCGCCAGGGGATCGCCGCCGCGCGGGCTTTCTCCACCTCAAAGGCGGGGAGGATGAGGGCCGGATCGCCCTGGTGGGGGAAGAGGGCGACGATGGGCCGCTCCATCCGGTGGAACGAAAGGCCGGTGAGGTAGAACAAGTTGGCGCCGGGGACGAGCGCCAAGCGCTCGATCCCTTCCCGGGCCATCGCCTCCTGCAAGCGAAGCCAGCGCTCAGAAGACATTGAGACTTATCGCATAATTCCTGGGAGGAGTGTTTGGGGCTGGGAAGGCCCCCGAAGGCGGCCTTCCCAGCCCCAAACGCCATAATCCAATCCATGCCCAGAAGAGCCAGAAGGAGAGAACCCTCCGCTGAATTATGCAACAAGTCTGATGTTTTTGCAACGCCAGAACGCCTGGCGGCCTGGAATATATTGACCTATTGCCACAAAGCGTACCAAGTCGCCAAGGCGAGCTCCAGCCGCTTCCCAAATGCTTCTTTTGATTAGAAGTGTATAACTAAGGAGCACATCTTCACGCAGGTTGTCAACATGGATTGTGATTTGCATCCAGTTACCACGCGCTAGTTCGCCCAATAATTTTATTGCAAACGGGCTATCGGGCAGTAAATTAAACTTCTTAAAAACATTTATTACCGGCAAAATTTCGCGCACAATGCCGATCTCTTCAACTACCTCATCCTCTTGAGGATAGCAAGCCCGTATAGGTATCTTCCAACCACGGCGAAGACGTTCTTGTCGTTCCGCCACACGTCTTGCGTAGTCCTCTGCAATCTTGATTTCCACTTGCTTGAGAATATTGTTGATACAGTCATGGACTGGCCAAGGCCAGCCTAAAGAGTCAAAAAAGACTTTGGAGCCGCAATCGCAACTGAAATAGAACACCTCTGCTCCGCAATATGAGCATCGGGTCGGGTAAGTGCGCGCATTGCACCACCAGCCGTGGGTAGGCTCACGATAGACCATACTCTGCTCCAGTTAATGCTGGCCCAACGATATGCTGCTCAGCCGCGCCGTCGAAGGCGGCATCGGCTGGAGCGGCAGGTTAGGCGGCATTATGTTATCTTCTGAGTTAGGGCTTTACGCTGAGCCATCCACTGCAAGACCACATCCACAATCCTAGCCTTAGACACCTTCGTTGTATCCACAGGCAAGTTGTTGGCTCTACAAAAAGCCTTTAGATAGGTTTTGCTCTTGCTTTTAATAAACTCTTCTACGGCTCCCGAACCCGAGGAAATGAAGTCCTGATAGAGTCTGTCATATTCCGAACGAAGTTCTTCATCAGATGGCAAAACTTCTTCTGGTTGCCGCGTTTTCGTCTGCCTGGACTCGTTCTCTTTGCTAAGGGCTTCCACTTCCCTTTTTATCTCGGCAAGGAGTTCCTCTACTTGTTCTATTTTCCTTTTGATAATTTCAAGTCTGTTCATTGATTCAACACCCTCTCAATGTTTCGCCATAAGCCTGCAAAGTACTCTTCAAATTCATAGGGGAAGAACCGCCCTGGTATAGCGCGCTTGATATCAGCTCTCTCGGGAATGAACGAGTCCCAAGTCTCTATGGACACCCCCTCTCGACGCTTAGCATCACAAACCACTTTGGTCTCCTCCCAGTACTTCTCGGTTTCTCGTGTAAGACTTCCTCTGTACAATTTGGCCTTGTTCATAAAAACTGCAATCTTTGGATTGGGCCACGGTTGTATTCTGTAGCGAAGGCCATCTATCATCAAACCAACGCCGCGTGAGGCAAAAACGTCAGGGTTAACAGGGATAAGAATAAGACTTGAACAACTCAGCACTGAATAAGAAAGGGCGGTAAAGTTTGGTGGGCAATCAAAGAAAACGTAGTCGTAGTTGAATCCTTTCGAACGTTCAATCTTTCCAAGCAAAGCCCTAATGAAGTGTTTGACTTTCTCTCTGTCAAAAACTTCAAGTTCAAGCCAATATAGATCAACCACCGCGGGTATGAAATGAAGGTTGGGACTCATCGGATAGATGAAAGAAGCATCAATCGGAAAATCGAAATAACCACCTTCCATCTTGTCATACTTCTCCAGAGCATTCAGGATGGTTCTATTCTTTTTAATGTGCTGGTTTTCATACCAGTTTTCGAACTCGCTGTACATAGCGCCGCTTTCCTGCAATTGTACGGCGAGTGTAAGACTCATTTGAGCGTCTGTATCTACAACCAAGATCTTTTTGCCTTTTTCTGCCGCATATTTGGCAAGAAGCCAAGTCACCGTTGTTTTGCCAACGCCACCTTTGAAGTTGACAGTTGCGATCCCTTTCATTTGTTGCCTCTCCTGACCATTATCAGAATGCAGCGCTGCCGCCTAACATACGTTAGGCTGACAGTCTCAGGATAACGACTTGGCAACTGTCCATCTAAACAGCAAGAATTTGATGTTTGCAGAAAACGCACCAAAATGATGACATCATCCACCTAAATAGAAAAATTTTGACCATACCACCACTCCTTTTCAAGGGAGTTCGCTATGGCAAAGAAACTCTTAGACCAACTCTGTGAAATCCTGCGACTCAAGCATTACTCCTACCTCACCGAATAATCTTACGTGGACTGGGTGCGCCGCTTCATCCTCTTCCACTTCCACAACAAGCGCCACCCCGCTGAAATGAGCTCCCCCGAAATCCAGTCCTTCCTGGCTCACCTCGCCACGGAAGGAAACGTCTCCGCCTCCACCCAGAACCAGGCCCTCAGCGCCGTCCTCTTCCTTATACCGTCAGGTCCTCCACAAAGAGAGGGATACCCGGATAAGGGAAAGAGAGCAAAACGGTTAGGGAGAGCCCCTGAGTTCTCCGGGCCGGTGGGGTCCATCTTCGCTCCTTTCCAGAAATCTGTAGAGCGAACAGAGAACAAAAACGGCTCCCGCCAGGACTTGACGGGAGCCGTCTTCTGCGATTGCCTATTGGCAGCCTCCGCGCCGCCCTGACCGGCGTGGAGAGCGGCCCTCCGGTCGGTGCGGAGTCCACCGCAGAGGGCCATTTTATTTGGAGAAGGTAGCGACCATAACGTACCCCAGATACCCAATTTTGTCAAGTTTCGCCAGGCAAAAGGCGAATCAACTTTCGGCTTCGCGTGTTTGACAAATCGCCTCTTTTGTGGCAACATAGAATCCCGGCATGGGCCGGGAATATATCGCGCGCTTCCCCCATACTCAATCGCAAGCGCCCTATCGGATCCCTCCTACCGATAGGGCGAAGGTTTGGTTTTCCAAGCACCGGGCTGACGGTTCCGCCCGGTGCTTTTTTTATATCCGAATGCGTATCGCTCGCGCAGCCGTGTTGGAAAGGGATGGGGAAGCCGCTTTCGGCGGTTGCCCCATCTGTGAGGAACACTGCCCGGAGATGAACCCCTCGCCAAATCGGAGGAACGAGCATGCCCACGGTCCGCCTGCCCGGAGCGGCAGATATTCACGTGCACCTGCGGGAGCCGGGGGATACGCATAAAGAGGACTTCGCAACCGGGACAGCGGCGGCGCTGGCCGGTGGGGTGGTCACGGTGCTGGCGATGCCGAACACCCGCCCCCCGCTCGCGGATTCTGCGACCTTCCAGGAAGCGGCCCAGCGGGCCCGCGCCCGGGCCCGTTGCGAGGTGGGCCTGTTCGTCGGCGGCACGGCGGAGAACGCGGAGGCCGCGGCGGCCCTGGCCTTCCAGGCCGCCGGGCTGAAGCTCTATCTCGACGCCACCTATGGCCCCCTGCGCCTGGAGGCGCTTCCGGCGATCCTGCGCCATTTCCAGGCCTGGCCCGGCCACCGCCCCATCGCGGTCCACGCTGAGGGGCGGACCGTGGCGATGGTTTTGGGGCTGGTGGCCCTCTTCCGAAAGCCCGTCCACTTCTGTCATATCAGCCGGCGGGAGGAGATCCTCCTGATCCGCCGGGCGAAGGAGCGAGGGCTCCCCGTGACTTGTGAGGTCACGCCCCATCACCTCTTCCTGACGGAGGACGACCTCCCCCGGCTCGGTCCCTTCGGCGAGATGCGGCCGCCCCTGGCCACCCGGGCCGATCAAGCGGCGCTGTGGGCCAACCTGGCGGTCATCGACGCGGTGGCGACGGATCACGCTCCGCATACCATCGAGGAGAAGCAAGGCCCGAACCCGCCGCCCGGTGTGCCGGGGCTGGAGACGATGCTCCCGTTGCTGCTCACCGCCGTCGCCGAAGGCCGTCTGCCGTTGGAGGAGGCCGTCCGCCTGACCGCCACCGGCCCGCGGCGGATCTACAGCCTGCTGGAGCCGCCGGAGACTTGGGTGGAGGTGGAATGGGGAGGGCCGTGGATCCTCTCCCGGGAGGGGCTCTTCACCCGCTGCGGGTGGACCCCCTTCGAAGGGATGACGGTGCGGGCACGGGTGCGCCGCACTGTCCTGTGGGGCCGGGTGGTGTTCGAAGATGGAAAGGTTCTTGCGCCCCCCGGCTCCGGCCGCGTGCTGTTCGTGGATCCTGATTGAGCTTGCCCTGTTGGGTAGTGGTTCAATATGGGTGATGAGGAGTTCCATTGTTCGGCGCATGTGGGGGGAGCGGAAGGACCCCACCCCCCTTTCTCCCCCCTCCCCACGGCCCTTTGGGCCGTGGGGAGGGGGGAGAAAGACATATTTTGGGGGCAAGCGGGGCGCCGAAGGCGCCCCGCTCGCCCCCAAACCCCCATATGAGAAAGACTGTGGTTCCGAATTTATGAGAGGCGGGCTGCCTACGCGGCCCGCCCCTCATAGAAAATTTCCCCTTAGCCCAATAAGGAGGTGGACGATGGTGAGCCGACCGCGTCTGTTCCAGTTCGATAGCGCCCGCCAGCGGGAGCCGGTCAATCCTCATAACGGCTTCTACATGCAGGACATCCTCTCAGTCTCCCAGTTCAACCGGGAGAACCTCGCCTACCTCTTCGACGTCGCCGAGGAGATGCGCGAGCTGGTGCGTCGGGTGGGGGCCTGTGATCTCCTGAAAGGTTATGTGATGGCCTGTGTCTTCTATGAGCCCAGCACCCGCACCAGCTCCTCCTTCATCGCGGCGATGGAGCGCCTGGGCGGCGCCGTGATCCCCATCACCCAGGGCGTCCAGTTCTCCTCGGTCGCCAAGGGGGAGTCGCTCCCGGATACCATCAAAACCCTCGAGCAGTATTCCGACGTGATCGTCCTGCGTCACCCCGAGGTGGGGGCAGCGAAGATCGCCGCCGACGTGGCCGAGGTGCCGGTGATCAACGCCGGCGATGGGATCGGCGAGCACCCCACCCAGGCCCTCCTGGACCTCTTCACGATCCAGGAGGAGCTGGGCCGCATCGACGGCCTCCACATCGCGATGGTGGGGGATCTGCGCTTCGGGCGCACCGTGCACTCCCTCACCAAGCTGCTGACGATGTACGACGTGCGCCTCTCGTTCGTGTCGCCGGAGATCCTGCGGCTGCCGCTGGATCTTATGAACGAAGTGCGCGCCAAGGGGATCCCGGTGTATGAGACCTACGACGTGGCCGATGTGATCGAGGATGTGGATGTGCTCTACGTGACCCGGGTGCAGAAGGAGCGTTTCACGGACCTCAACGCCTACGAGCAGGTGAAGAACTACTATGTGATCACACCCGAATTGATGCGGCGGGCCAAAGAGCGGATGATCGTGATGCATCCGCTGCCTCGGGTCGGGGAGATCGATCCGGCGGTGGATCGGGATCCGCGGGCGGCCTACTTCCGCCAGGTGGCCAACGGCCTCTACATCCGGATGGCCTTGCTGGCGGCGGTGCTGGGCAAAGCGTGAAGGGGGGCTTCCTATGGAATTCTTCGAGCGCCTGGACGAACGGACCCGGGGGACCCGACTGGGCCTGTGCGTCGGGCTGGACCCCGTGCCGGCGCGCTTCCCGGAATGGGCACGCCGGCACCCGGACCCAGCCCGGATCTTCCTGCGCTGGATCATCGAGGCGACCGCAGAGGCGGCGGCGGCCTACAAACCCAACCTGGCCTTCTACCTGGCGCTGGGGACCTCGGGTTTGGAGACCCTGCGGGCCGTCCGGGCGGCGATCCCCCCGGAGATCCCGGTGATCTTGGACGGGAAGTTCGGGGATATCGGGTGGACCGCTGAGGCCTACGCCCAGTTCGCCTTCGAGGTCCTCCGGGCGGACGCGGTGACCCTGAACCCTTTCCTCGGCCCCGAGGCCCTGCGCCCGTTCCTGAGTTATAAGGGGCGAGGCCTCTTCCTCCTGATTCGTACTTCTAACCCGAACGCGGAGGCCGTGCAGGAGCTGCCGGTGGAGGGGGAACCGCTCTACCAGGCCCTGGCCCGGCGGATCCTGAGCTGGCCGGAAAGCGAGCGGATCGGCTTCGTGGTGGGGGCCACCGCTCCGCACGCCCTGGCTGCTCTGCGCCGCATCGGCCCCGATCGCTGGTTTCTGATCCCCGGGATCGGCCCGCAAGGGGGAGATGTGGCCGCGGTGAAGGCCCTGGCGGGCCCTCCGGCCCTGATCGCGGTTTCCCGGGAGATCCTGGAGGCGCCTGATCCCGGCGCAGCCGCCCGCTCGCTCGTGGAACGCTGGCAGGGGGATCCGGCGAAAGCGCTCTCTTCGACCCTCAAGCGGATCCTGGCCCGATGGCTGTATGAGACCGGCTGCATCCGCTTCGGGGAGTTCGTCCTCAAATCCGGGAGCCGTTCGCCGATCTACCTGGACCTGCGACGGCTGGTCTCCTTCCCCCAGCGGCTGGAGGCGGTAGCCGGCCTTTACGCCGCCCTCCTCGAGCGGCTTTCCTTCGACCGCCTGGCGGCCCTTCCCTACGCGGCCCTCCCCATCGGGACGGCCGTGGCCCTCCGGACCGGACGTCCCCTGCTGTATCCGCGCAAGGAGGCGAAGGGCTACGGCACCGGCCAGCGGATCGAGGGGGAGTTTCGACCTGGGGAAACGGTGGTGGTGCTGGACGACGTGCTGACCACCGGGCTCAGCAAGCGGGAGGCGATCCAAGTCCTCGAGGAGGCCGAGTTGCGGGTCACCGACATCGTGGTCTTGGTGGATCGGGAGCAAGGGGGACGGGAGGAGCTGGAGGCTGCCGGGTATCGGGTGCATGCAGCGATCACCCTAACGGATCTCCTGGAAGCGCTGGTGGAAGAGGGTTTGATCTCGGAAGAGGAACGCCGCCGTGTCCGGGCGGCGTTGGGCCTGACCCGGTGACGCGCTGGAACGCTCTTCCACGGCCTGACACCAGGCGAACGCTTCGGTGCGTAAGGAGGATAATTGTGGAATTCACCTTCGCCCATGAACGATCGCAACCCGGAATCGATCTGACCTGCGAGATCGCCGGTGTTCGCTTTCCGAACCCCCTGGTGCTTGCCTCAGGGATCCTGGGGACCAGCGCGGCGCTGATGGTCCGGCTGGCCCGGCTGGGAGCAGGGGGCATTACCGCGAAATCGGCCACCCGGCTCCCCCGGGCGGGCCATCCCAGCCCCATCCTCTTCGATTGGGGCCACGGGTTGATCAACGCGGTGGGCCTCACCAACCCGGGGGCGGAGGGGATGGCAGCGATCCTTCGGGAGGCCCGAGCGGAATTGGCTTCCATGGGTGTCCCGCTCATCGCCAGCGTCTTCGCGGGGAGCGTGGAGGAGTTCGTGGAGGTCGCCCGCGTCCTGGCCACGGCCGGGCCGGATATGATCGAGCTGAACCTTTCATGCCCCAACGTGGCCGCTGAGTATGGCGAGATCTTCGCCGCCAGCCCGAAGGCCACCGCCGAAGCCGTCGCGGCGGTGAAGGCCGCGGTCCCCTGTCCGGTCATCGCGAAGCTCGCCCCGAACGTCCCCGACATCGCCCGCATCGCCCGGGCGGCGGAGGAAGCGGGGGCCGACGCCATCACGGCGGTCAACACGATGCCCGGGATGGTGATCGACATCGAGGCCGGACGGCCGGTCCTTACCAACCGCGAGGGAGGGATCTCCGGGCCGGCGCTCAAGCCCATCGCCGTTCGGTGCGTCTACGAGATCGCCCGCGCGGTGCGCATCCCGATCATCGGCACGGGCGGGGTCCTCACGGGGGAGGACGCCATCGAGATGATCATGGCTGGGGCGACGGCGGTGGGGATCGGCTCCGCGGTCGCCTACCGCGGCCTCGGCGTCTTCCAAGCGATCCGCAAGGAGATGGAGGAGTGGCTCACGGCCCACGGCTACCGGTGCCTGCAGGAGATCCGCGGCCGGGCGCATCGATAGCGGCGATTGAAATCGCTCTTCTTGGGCCTTCGGCCGATGGTCGGCCTGCGCCGACCAAGGTTTTGCGTCCGCGGAGGCGGACGCCCGGCGCAGAGCGCCTTGGGAGGCCTTTTAATCGGCGATTGATGAAATTTAACAAACTAGTCCGGACATTCTACGCTTATGCCGTAGGGGACGTGGATGGCCCCATCCCCCTTGATCCCCCCTCCCCACGGCCCTTTGGGCCGTGGGGAGGGGGGATAAATAAAACATTCTTTGGGGGCGAGCTGGGCGCCTTCGGCGCCCAGCTCGCCCCCAAACCCCCATATGGGAATTAATTTTTTTCATAGGCGCCCTCTTGGGGCCTGCAGCCAGTGGTCGGCCTACGCCGACCGGGGCGTCCGCGGAGGCGGACGCTTGGCGCGAAGCGCCTTGGGAGGCCGATTTTCAATCGGCGCACGGATCGTGTTACGATTAACCTACGACGGGCCGACCGCTCAGGCGGAACAGGCCCGCCGCAATCCGCATCTTGAACCGCGAGGCGTTGGCGCAATGGAGATCGTATGGTTTGGTCTAAGCTGCTTCCGCATCCGCAGCCGGACGGCAACGATCGTGACGGATCCCTACGACAAAAGCGTCGGGCTGAACTTGCCCCGCCTGAAGGCGGACATCGTCACGATCAGCCACGATGCCCCCGGCCATAACGCCGCCCGCGCCATCAAGGGCGAGCCGCGCGTCTTAAGCGGGCCCGGCGAGTATGAGATCAGCGGGGTGTTTATCACCGGTCTGGACATCCGCCCTGAGAACCGGCGCGGACGGAGCCGGGAACGGCGCAATACGATCTTCCTCTTTGAGCTGGAAGATATGCGGGTCTGCCATCTGGGCGACCTGCAGCACGTCCCCTCTCAGGCCGAGGTCGAGGAGGTCCTGGGGGAGGTGGACGTCCTCCTCGTTCCCGTCGGCGGCGGAGAGGCCTTGAACGCGGCCCAGGCCGCCGAGGTCGTCAGCCTCTTGGAACCCCGCATCGTGATCCCGATGCACTACCGCGTGCCCGGGCTGACCCTCAAGCTGGATCCGGTTCAGAAGTTCCTCAAGGAAATGGGCAGCGAGAAGGCCCCAACCCTCGATGCCCTGAAGCTCTCCCGAGGGGATCTTCCGGAGGAAACCCAGGTGATCGTCCTGAACCTCCAGGCTCAGGAGGAAGGATGAGGGGAGCGCCTTCCTTCGTGCTGGCCTGGTTAGGGCTTGTTGTGGCCTGTCGCCCCATCCCAACCCCTCCACCCACCCCCACGTTGGATCCTCGGCTGGCGCAGGCTCGGACGGCGTTGCAACGGGGAGACGCCGTCGCGGCCCTCGCGCTGTTGGAGCCGTTCGTTCAAGCGCATCCCGAGGCGCTGGACGCCCGGATTTGGCTGGGAGAGGCCTACGCGATGGCCGGTCGTCTTGGGGAAGCGGAACAGATCTACCGGGAGGTTCTGCGACAGGCTCCTGACCACGTCCCGGCCCGCTTAGGCCTCGGGGCCACCCTCGTTCGGAGCGGCCGCCTGAGCGAGGCCGTCGCGGAAGCCCGGGCCGTCCTGGCGCGCCATCCTCAGGAGGCCCGGGCGCATTACCTGCTGGGCCTCGCCCTCCTTCAGCAGAACCGGGTTCAGGAAGCGCAGCAGGCGTTCGATCAAGCGCTCCGGCTCCGATCCGATTTCCCCGAAGCGTATGTCGGGCGGGGGAGCGCTCGCATGCTCGAGGGGGATTTCGCCGGCGCCGAGGCGGACCTCCGCCGGGCGCTGGCCCTGCGCCCTGGGATGCCGGAGGCCCTTTACTGGCTCGGCCGGCTGCTCGCCCATCAGGGGAAGGCGGACGAAGCCCGGGCGGTGCTCCGCCAGTTCTTGGAAACCCATCCGCCTTCCCCTTTCGCTGAGGAGATCGAGGCGTTGCTGCAATTGCTGGGGGAAGCCCCGGGCGCTCCCTGAGCATCTCCTTCAATCCGCCAGGGCCTCGCTCACCAGCGCCGTCAAGGTCTCGATGAGCAGGGGATCATCGTTCAACGAGCGAGTGCGCCGGAAGGAGAGCCCCCATCCCTCGGCCGCCTCTCGCGCTTCTATATCCAGGTCGTAGAGGATTTCCAAGTGGTCCGCGAGGAAGCCGATGGGACACACCACGACATGTCGGGCTTCCCCTTGTCGCGCGATGGCTTCCAGGACCTCCAGGAGGTCCGGCCCCAGCCACGGCTCGCCGGTGGCGCTGGCGCTCTGATACGCGAAGCGCCAGCGCTCCAACCCCAGCACCCGTGCCACCCGTCGTGCGGAGTCCAGCAACTCGGTCTCGTAAGGGTCCCCTTCTTCGCGCAAGCGCGCGGGCAGGCTGTGGGCGGTGAAGATCACCATCGTCTCCTGCCGCGGCAGATCCTCCAGCGCTTCCTTCAGACGCTCCGCCACTGCGATCACGAAGAGGGGATGAGACCCCCATCCCCGGATCTCAGCAACCGGGAGCGCCGCGGAACGGCGGGCGAGGGCCTCCCGGACCGCCGCGTGGTAGGCGCCGACGCTCATACGGGAGTAATGGGGGGCCAGCGCGATGGCCACCAACCGATCGATGCCCTCCTCCAACAGCCCGGCGACGGCCTCGTCGATGAAGGGGGGCGAATGCTTCATGCCCACCCGAATGCGGAAGGAATGCCCGAAGGCGAGCCGGGCCAATCGGGCCTCCAGAGCCTGGGCCTGACGGAGCGTGATCTCGAACAATGGGGAGCGTCCTCCGATCCGCCGGTAACGCTCCTGAAGCTCCGCCACCTGTTCCGGGGAAGGTG
>DATMAC010000093.1:0-6576 GCA_035573655.1 Thermoflexus sp. | reverse complement strand
CGCCCAGCGGTGGCTCAGCGGCCCAGGATGCGGCCGATGAGGGCGATCAACAGGGGCCAGAGGACATAGTCGGTGTCCGAGGCCCAGCTGAAGAAGTCCCCGATGGCGAAACCCATTACCGGCCACATCAGGGCCTGGCCGACGCCCATCAGGACCCCGGCGACCACGCCGCCGAGGATGGCACCGGGGATCCCCCAGTATTTATTCCCGTAGACGCCCGCTGTAGCCCCATGGAACCAGACGGACATCGTGGGGGCGAAGATGAAGAAGGGGTAGCGGGCTCCAGCGAAGATCAGGGAAACCACGACCATGGTGAGCATCCCGATCAAGCCCCCATAGGCCATCGACACCTGGCCGTAGGGGAAGAAGAGGGGGCAATCGAGGGCCGGGATGGCGCCCGGCACGATCCGCTCGGCGATCCCCTTGAAGGAGGGGATAAGCTCGGCGATGATCATCCGGACGCCCATGATCAGGATGGCGAAGCCCGCGGCGAAGTTCAGCGCCTGCAGCAGAACCCAGATGATGGGATGCTTACCGGCCTTGGTCGCCGCCTCGGTCACGAAGCTGACGTTCGCGGCGGCCATGATGATGTAGACGATCAAGAAGGTGGCGGCCATCAGCAGCATGGGCTCCCGCAGCCATTCCAGGGCGCGGGGGAAGTAGATGGCCTCCATATCGCCCACCCGCCGCTTCCCACCACCGGAGAAGAGCCGCGCCAGCCAGGCGGTTGTTAGAACTGTCAGTGACGAGGAATGGCCCAGGACGAACCCGCTTCCCTCATTCACGAAGAGATCGAAGCGATGGGTGTACCACGGCTGGATCGTCTGATAGAGGCCGGTGAAGATGCTGGCCACAACAACCAGGGCCGCTCCCTCCAACCCCAAGAGATAGCGGAAGGCGGAGACGAAGATGACGGCGTTCCAGAAGATCAGGTGGCCGGTCAGGTAGATGTATTTGAACCCCCAGTTCGAGAAAAGGCGGGTGAGGATCACGTTGATGAGGAAGGCGAAGAGCATCACCAAGCCGATTTGGATCCCAAGTTCACTGATGATCTTCTGGGTTCCGATCTCGATCTGAACGGGTGGCAGGCCGAGCGTCTTGCCGGCCAGCTCTCCCAGCGGGAGCAAGGCCTGGACCATCAGGTTGACGCCGGCCAGGAGGATGAGCAGGCCGATGGCCGTCTTGAGGGTTCCGGAGATCGTCCGCTCGATTCGTTCCCGGAGCAGGAGGAAGCCGAGCAGGGCGATCAGGCCCAGGAAGAGGGATGGCTCCTGCATGAACTTCTGAATGAAGCTTAGAATTTCACGTAAGAGCTCCATGGCGACCTCCTATAACCAGTTCTTGAGATAACGGTCGGATGGCTTTTCTTCTCCTCCCTCTCACACCGCAAAGCGGCATAGGGACGAGAAAGAGAACACGCTTTTGAGAGTGGGACCGTGCGCTGGGATATGGCGCCTCTGAAAGCCCCTCGAAGAAGCGATCAGTTGATGATCATTCGCTGAAGCGCCCGGCGGCTGTGCGCTCGAGCAGCGTTTTGAGATGTCCATGGGCCTGGTCGGCGCTCTCGCATCGCCTGAGAGCCTGAACCAGCTCGTCCGCGTGAGCCAGGAGCTCCGCCAGCTGACGCAGGAAATCGATATGGGCGGATCGATCGGGCGTGGCGAAGGCGATGAGAAGATAGACCGGATCGTTGTGGGAGCCGAAACGGACTCCCTCCTGGACGATCACTAGGGATAGGCCGAAGGCGTGGGCGCCATCCTCCGGGCGGGCGTGAGGGATCGCCACGCCAGGGGCGATGGCGATATAAGGGCCGAGCTCCTCGCACGTCCGGATCATCCGCTCCACATAGGAGGGGGCGACCAGGCCATCCGCAGCGAGGAGCTCCCCACTGATCTGAACCGCCTCCTGCCAGGAGCTCGTCCGTTTCAGGATCCGGATACGCCCATTTAATGCTTCCAGAAAGCTCAAAGGAGCTCACCCTCCGAGACGCTGAACAGCGGCCAGCAGCTTCTCCTGGATCTCGGCCTTATTGCCATAGTTGGAGATGGACACGATCTCCCGGGCTTTCGCCCGCCGGCTGAACATCTCCGCCAGATCCGGCCCGGTGACGATGATATCGGCGTTCATCGTAGGGGCGAGGGTCGCATCGGCGGTCTCCACCACCGCTGGGATGCCCGCCTTCTTCAAAATCTCCTCTACCGTCATCTTCAGGTAGAGGGCGGTGCCGGTTCCCAGACCGCAAGCGGCCACCACGCGGATCGGTTGCTTCCGGTCCAAAGCCTGCCTCCTTCACAGCAAGGATTGTTATGGCGGGATGACTGAAGAGACGAAACACTATGTTCAAGGAGCATCGATGCACAGGGCGCGAGCCGGGTTATGGATCAGGAGATCCTGGATGGCCTCCTCGGGCACCCCTTCCGAACGGAGCCATGGGATAAAGCGCCACAGGATGTAGGTCAGCCCAGGGCCACCTCCGGTTCGATAGCTGGGCCAGTAAGACTTGCGGGCCATGTCCCCGCCCAGCAGGATCTGCTTCCCATAACCCTCTTGGATCAGCCGCTTGATGAACTCAATGCGGGTTCGATCTGGCGCGTATTTCTCCTTGCTGATCTGATCGTAGCTGAGATAGACACCGGTCCGGGCCAGCGCCAGGTGATATTCCCAATCCATACGGCGATCCACGTGACCGATGATGATCTTCCCCGGATCCACCCCTTCGGATTTCAGGAGGGCGACCTGTTCCAGGCCCATCGTGCCCGCTTCGGTATGGGTGGAGATCGGGGCTCCGGTATGGCGGTGGGCGATGGCCGCTGCCCGGAAGACTTTCTCCTCATTGGGGGTGATCCGGTTCAAGCTGCTGCCGGCCTTGATCACGCCGGCACGGATACCGGTTCCATCGATCCCTTCGAGGATCTCGCGGAGGAATCGATCCGCCAGCTCGTGCACGGACCGATCCTGGACCCATGGGGCACAGAAAGCTTCTTTATGGTGACCGGTGGCGGCGATCAAATGGATGCCCGTGGCCAGGGAGATCCGATACAGGGCTTGGACATCGCGGCCGTAATCCATCGGGCTCATCTCCACTATGGCCCGGCCACCCGCCTCCCGGAACCAGAGCAATTCCTGCAAGGCTGCGGTCTCGCTATCCAGAACCAGGTCGGGGTCTTCCACCGGTGGGCGGCAAAACACATGCTCATGCGCATAGCAAACTCCCAGGGCCTCCGGCGGAATATCGCCACGAACCGTGCGGATGATGGCCACGGCTTCCTCCTTAAACGTTACAAGCGTGGTTTTCCCTTCGCCTGCTGAACGAGGGCGCAGGCTTCCTGCACCACACGAACCAGATCTTCGAGCCGTCGCTCCTCGATCAATTGGCGGTTGACCAGCCAAGTTCCTCCACAAGCGATCACATTCGGCAAGCGGATGTAATCCATCAGGTTATGCGGATCGATCCCCCCTGTTGGGATGAAACGAACGTGCGGGAAGACAGGGGCCAGGGCCATCAGGGTCCTCACCCCACCCATTGCCTCCGCGGGGAAAAACTTCAGCAAGCGCAGCCCATACTGCAGGGCGCTCATGACCTCCGAGGGAGTCGCCACGCCGGGGATGAAAGGGATGCCGGCGGATCGACATCGGACCGCCAGTTGGCTATCGAAGCCAGGGGAAACGATGAACTGAGCCCCTGCTTGAATGGCTTGCTCCACCTGGGAGGAGGTGAGGATCGTCCCTGCGCCGACCAACATATCCGGGCACGCCTGGCGCAGAGCGCGGATCGCCTCCGGCGCGGCCGCGGTGCGGAAGGCCACCTCGATTAGAGGAACCCCGGCTTTTCGCAGCGCATCCGAGACAAAAAGCGCCTCGCCCGGCGTTTCCACCACCGCCATCGGGACTAGGCCAATCCGTTGAAGGGCCTGTATGATCGGCAGGGTGGGGCCCTCTTCGCTCGAGCAGGCGTTCTCCATCGGATCTGCGTAGAGATCCTGCATGGGCTCTCCTCTCGCTCGGATCAGGCGGTCGCCACGCTGCTTCGGCGATAGGTCTCTTCATAGATTTTGAGCGCCTCCGAAGCAGCCACTTTATCGGTGACGAGGATATCAATCAAGCCGCTCCGCAGGGCGGCGTGGATCGCCTTCGCTTTCGGGGCCCCTCCGGCGACAGCGAACACGCAGGGGATCCGATGGATGTCCTCCAAAGTAAGGCCGATGGTCCTTCGGTCAAAGGGGGTGGGGACAGGCCGGCCATCCAGATCCAAGTAGCGGGCGCAGATGTAGCCGACCGCGCCCGCCATTCGCAGCTCGTTCAACTCTTTATCCGAAAGATAGCCGGAGCGCTTTAGGGAGGAGACCTCGGCTTCCGTCGCCCCGATTCCCACCAACAGCAAATCGGCCTTTCGAGCGAGCTCCAGGACCTCTTTGATCTTTCGCTCCTGGAGCAGCTGTTGGCAAGTTTCCTCGTTCTCTACAAGCAGCGGCGCTGGGAGATAATAGCTCCGGGCGCCTAACGCTTCGGCCAACCTTTGAACGATGGCTGGGCTGTCACAGGGCTGACTCCCGCCCAGAGCTCCCAGGCATTGCACGACACGAAGACGAGGATAAGCCCGGGCGGGCAGGGCCTGGATCAGCTCCCACAGGGTGGCTCCCCAGGTGACCGCTATCGTCATTCCATCTCGAAGATGAGAGATCAGCTCCAGAGCGGCCAGCTTCCCCAGCCGGCTTAACAGTTCCGGATAGGGCAGATGCTCCACATCCAGCACTCGAGCTGTTCGCAACCCGAACTCCGCAACCAGCCGTTCCTCCAGGTCCTTTGCCGTCCGTACGGGCCAGTTAATGGAAATCTGGACGATCTTCTTCTGTTTCGCCTCGCTGAGAAGACGCGAGATCATTGAACGGCTCAACCCCAGGGTTTTCGCAATCCGGAGTTGATTCCAGTTCTGCTCATAGTAAAGGCTAGCCACATAAGCGAGCAGCTCTTCTCGTGTTTGGAAATGCCTGAGCGACTTAGACGGTTTCCTGGGCATGTCTCAAGGGTATGAACAAATGTGAAAAATTGACAACTTTGTTCAGTTTGATTGTAATCGAGTGGGAGAAGGTTGTCAAGCGGGAGAGGCTGTGAGGTGCGCTCGCTCGATTCGCTCTTCCTATGGCTTCTTGGACCTGTGGAATGGGGCTCGAAAAAATCACACACGAGGGAGGTTGAAGGGCGTGCGGTTATGTATCACGTTTTGTGGATTTTGGCTATGATTCATAGAGCAGGAGTTGCGCGATCGGTGTCTTGCTCAAATTGCCTGGGAGAGGATGACGTGGAATCGCTGGAGGCGCGCTGGCGCCGGCTGCGGGGCAGCCGCTCCCATCGAACGGAACCTCAGGAACTGCAGGGGGCCGGGATCCGCCTGTGGGAGGAATCGTTGCCGTTGTTCACATGGCACGGGGATCTCCCGCTGGAGGCCTGGCGGACGGCGCCGCGGGGAGCCGTAGCGACGCTCGCAGGCCATCCGGATTGGCTGGACATCCTGCCGGAGGGGGTGCTCTTCCTGGATACGGAGACGACCGGGTTAGTAGGGGGTGCGGGGACATTGATTTTCCTCATCGGCTTCGCTCGGATGGAAGGCGAGGCTATGATCTTCCGCCAGCTTTTCCTCGCGGATCCGGCGGCCGAGCGGGCTTTCTGGCAGGCCTTCCTCGCTCTCACCCACGGCGCCCAGGGATTGGTGACATTCAATGGACGCGGCTTTGATCTTCCGCTGATTGAAATGCGTCTCGCCATGCACCGGCTTCGCTGGCCCGGCTTGGATGTTCCCCACTGGGATTTATTGCCGACCGCCCGTCGCCTCTGGCGCCGTCGCCTTCCTTCGCGGGCGTTGACCGCTCTGGAGGAGGCGGTGTTAGGGTTGGAGCGCTCGCCGGACGATGTGCCAGGTTATGAGATCCCTTCCCGTTATTGGGCATACTTGCAGACCCGGGATCCGGGCGTGTTAGAAGGAGTGTTCGCGCACAACCGTCAGGATGTGCTCTCGATGGTGACCCTGGCCGCCCGGCTGGCCCATCTGTTCGAAGCCCCAGAGATGGACCCTGCGGTTCAGGGCTGGGATTGGGTGCAGTTGGGCCGATGGTATCAGGAAAGCGGCCGCTGGGAAGCCGCGGAGCGAGCCTTCCGGCGAGCGCTGGAGGAGGGGACCGGGGATCCGGAGCTGCGTCGAGCGGCGTGGCATGCGCTGGGAACCCTGCTGCGTCGGATGGGGCGTTTGGAGGAGGCCGCGCAGGTCTGGCGGGCGTGGGCGCTGGAGCTCCCGGACGAAGTGTTGCCGGCGGTCCGGCTCGCCCGCTACTACGAGCGCACCCGGCGGGATCCTTTCGAGGCCCGTCGCTGGGCGCGGATCGCCCTGGAGCGGATTGAGCTCCAGGCGGAGCCGGAGCGCTGGGGGAGCCTTCGGGAGAGCTTAATGCGGCGCCTTGCCCGCTTGGGGAACGCCTTGTGGGTTGAGCAGGAAGGACCCTTTGCTTAAGGGAGTTTACGCAGTTGGTTTTCTTCTGAGGGTTTGGGGGCGGAGCCGCGCGCCGAAGGCGCGCGGCTCCGCCC
>DATMAC010000092.1:0-3133 GCA_035573655.1 Thermoflexus sp. | reverse complement strand
CGCGGCCCGAAGGGCCGCGGGGAGGGGGGAGAAAGGGGGGAGGGGCTATCCTTCTCTTCACTGATAAGGGGTGAGAAATCCGAACCTCAGCTAAAGGGGACGATTTCAATCGGCATCGCTTCGCGCCGGGCGGCGCCCCGCTTGCCCACAAACCCCCATCGGGGCATTCCGGAAGAAGGAGGGGAATCGTTACGGGGCTTCCGGCATATTGCTCGGATACGCTTTAAGGGGAGCGGCGCCGAGCGGATGGGCGGGGCGCCTCCCCCGCCTTCACCCGCGCCACATACTCGAGGATCTCCCGCGCGCTCTGCACCGCCGCCCGGCCCGTTCCCCCCAGCATCTGGGCCAGCTCCGCCACGCGCTCCTCCCCTTCCAACGGGGTCACCCGGGCCACGGTGCGCTCGCCGATCACATGCTTCTCCACCTTGAAGTGCGCATCCCCAAAACCGGCCAGCTGCGGGAGGTGGGTGACACAGAGGACCTGATGGTGACGGGCGAGGCGCCAGAGCTTCTCCCCGACCACAGCCCCCACGCGGCCGCCGATCCCCTGATCGATCTCATCGAAGATCAGCGTGGGAACCGGGTCCGCCTGGGCCAAGGCGACCTTTAAAGCGAGCATCAGCCGGGAGGTCTCCCCCCCGGAGGCGATGCGGGCCAGGGGGCGCAACCCTTCCCCGACGTTCGGCGCGATCAGGAAGGTGATCCGATCAAGCCCAGTGGCATCGAAGGCCCAGCGGGCGCCATCGGCGTACGCCCCCTCCTCATCGGGCGTCCGCTCCAGGGCGACGGCGAACCGCGCCCCGGCCATCCGGAGATCCGCCAGCTGCGCCTCCACCTCCCGCGCCAGGCGCTCCGCTGCCGCCTGGCGCTGACGGGAGAGCTGCATCCCCAGCTCTCCGATCTCGCGCAGCAGCCGCTCCGCTTCCTCCTCCAGCTCTCCTAGCCGCTCCTCCGCATGGAGCAGGGTCTCCAGCTCCCGCTTCGCCCGCTGGGCGTAGGCCAGGATCTCCGGGATCGTATCCCCATATTTGCGCTGGAGGCGCCGGATGAGATCCAGGCGCTCCTCGATCTGAACCAGCCGCCGCGGGTTGAACTCGATCCCCTCCCGATACTCCCGAACCGTGCGGGCGAGGTCCTCCACCTGCGCGATGAGGCCCTCCATCGTTTCGAGATAAGGCTGGAAGGCCGGATCGATTCGGGCCAGCGCCTGGAGCACCCGCGCGCCCTCGCTCAAACGATCCAACGCCGCGGGCGCCTCACCTTCCCCCTCATACAGCGCCCGGTAGAGGGCGTCGGCCAGCTGGGCCAGCTGCTCCGCGTTCGCCAGGCGGTTGCGCTCCTGCAGCAGGGCTTCCTCCTCGCCCTCCCGGAGCCGCGCGGCTTCGATCTCCTCGATCTGGAATCGGAGGAGGTCCACCCGCCGGGCCTTCTCCCGCTCATCCTGTCGCAGCTGCTCGATCTCCCGGCGCACCGCCCGCCAACGGGCCACCCGCTCCGCCAGCGCCGCCCGCAGCTCCCCCACCCCGGCATATCGATCCAGCAATTCCAACTGCTCCCGGGCGCGCAACAACGAGAGATGCTCGGTCTGTCCGTGGATGTCCACCAGAACCTGCCCGATCTCCTTCAAGGCGTGGAGAGGAACCAGCCGGCCGTTCACCCGGGCCACATGCCGGCCGCCTTGGCGGATCTCCCGGCTCAGCACCAGCTCGTCCATGGGCCCCTCGTCCAGCAGGCCGTGCTGCTCCAGGATGGGCGAGAGCAACGCCCGCGTCGGCTCGTCCAGAGAAAAGAGGCCTTCGATCAGCGCCCGTTCCGCGCCGGCCCGGATCATCTCCACATCCGCCCGGCCGCCCACCAGCACCGCCACCGCATCCACCAAGATCGATTTCCCCGCCCCGGTCTCCCCGGTGAGCACGTTCAGGCCGGGCTCCAGCCGGAGCGTGACCTCATCGATAATGGCGAAATCCTTGACATGCAATTCAACGAGCATCCCGTCCTCTACACCGTCGGTATCGGGAGGGCGAACAGGTTCTCACCGCCAGAATCGAAGATAGCCGATCACCGTGCTGATCGCCAACGCCAGGTAAATCCCATCCCAGAGGAAACGCGCCGAAAACGGGAACGCCAGAAGGGCGGGCAGGCGCAGCGCCGCCAGCCCGACGACCAACCCCCCGCTGACCACCAGCCAGATCCAACGCCCGCGCCGTCGCCCGATGAGGCGATGCACGGCCTCCGCCGCGAGGGTCCCCACCAGCGGGCCTGCGAAGATCACCCAGAAGCCCAGCGCGGCGACGATGGGAGCAGCGAGCAGGCCGATCATCACACTCACAATGGCCGCGATGCCGTAATCGGTGGGGCGAGCGTTGAAGAAGATCGCCTGTTGGCCCGCCACGCATTCCCGGCAGCGATAACCGACCGGCGTCTGCACCGCGCACCGGACGCAGATCGGCCGCCCGCAACGGTTGCAGCGCAGCGTGGTCGGCGTGCCCGGATGAAACGCGCAAACGAGCGATTCGCCTTCGGCCATCCGTTGTCCCTCGATGGGATGCATCGTCGAGCGCCTTTCGGACGGGTCCAGCGCCTCAGGCGCCCAGCTCCAGAAAACACTTTTCTCCCCCCTTCCCACGACTCAAAGGGCCGTGGGGAGGGGGATCCACGATGGTTGGGGGGAGTTCATTGGGCACCAAGCGGACAATCTCCTTCGGGCCGGGCAGTTCCAAGACCCGTTTCCCCCGCGACCGATCCCCCGCGTCTGACCCGGCCGCGCCTTTTACGCGGCCGGGTTGCTCCTAACCACTTAATATGATAGAGGCTTTTCACCCGGACAAGCCCCATCGATCGTCCGCGTGGGAAGGGCCCCATCCCCCTGGACGAATATTTTTTGGGGGTTGAGCCGCGCGTCGAAGGCGTGTGGCTCAACCCCCAAAAGTTCCCATCCAGCAACCCCGGATACCCGGATGGACTTCGCGTGAGAAGGGAGGAACCGTGAGGGGCTTCCGGCATATTGCTCAGACCCGCTCTTATGGATCTTCGTCAATGAAAGGGAGCAATCATGGCACATTTCCAAAGCTTCTGGGGGTTTTGGGGTGCGCCGGGCGCCTTCGGCGCCCGGCGCACCCCAAAATATCGTTTA
>DATMAC010000091.1:0-3906 GCA_035573655.1 Thermoflexus sp. | reverse complement strand
CCTTAGGCTGCGGGGAGGGGGGAGAAAGGGGGGAGGGGCAATCCAGCTTCCCCACAGCATACCTCAGGAAGAAATCTGGATGAGGTACTCGCACTTCCCCCAGATTGAATTTTCGGTTTGGGTCCCCTGGGAGATCGGAGGCGAGCGGGGCGCTTTGGGCGCCCCGCTCGCCCGAAAAGCCATTTTAGCCCCTTCCCCCATCGCCTTGAGGCCGATGGAGGAAGCGCTAACCCTGAACGGACCGGAGCCCTTGGATCAGCCGGACGATCAGAAACAACACGGTGGCCGTGAGCACGATGGCGGCCCCCGAAGCCACCCCCGCATAATACGAGGCGTAGAGCCCAACGACGGCAGAGAAAGCCGCCAGGAGGACCGACAGGGCCATCATGGCCGGCAGGCGATGGGTCAGCAGATAAGCGGTCGCCGCCGGGGTCACCAGCATCGCCACCATCAGGGCGATCCCCACCGTCTGCAGCGCGACCACCACCGTGATGGCGACCAGGATCAGAAGCAGGTTCTCGAACAGACGGATGGGCAGCCGCAGGGTGATGGCCAGGGTGGGATCGAAGGAGATCACGAGGAATTCCTTATAGAACAGCACGATCGCGGCCACAATCAACCCGGCGAAGACCCCCAGGCGGATGAGATCCCGCTCCCCCACCCCCAGCACATCGCCGAAGAGCAGATGGGTGAGATCGACCGCGTAACTCCGAGAGGTGGAGATCATCACGACCCCCAACGCCATCGCCCCCGCGAACAACACTCCGATCGCCGTGTCTTCCTTCAGGCGCTGCCCCCGGCTGAGGGCGCCGATCCCCAAGGCCGCTAAGATCGCCGTCCCCAGCCCCCACCAGAACAGCGCCTCGCGGGAACCGCCCCCCAGCAGATAGCCCAAGGCGAGCCCCGGGAGGATCGAATGGGCCAACGCGTCGCCGAAGAAGGCCATCCCCCGGAGCACCACATAGCTCCCCACCAGGGCGCAAAGTCCTCCGGCCACGATGGCGGCGACCAGGCCCCGCACCATAAAGGCGTATTGGAGCGGATCGAGCAAGAGACGGAGGATCTCCCCCACGGATCAGCCTCCTTCACAACAGGTGTCCCCGACCACGACCAGCTCGCCCCGGATCTGCACCAGACGCAGATGCCCACCGTAAGCGGCCCGCAAGGCTTCCGGCGTGAAGACCTCCTCCGGAGCCCCGAAGGCGATGAGGCGCCGGTTCAGCAACAGGACGCGGTCGAAGTGGGCTGCCGCTTGATCCAGATCATGGGTGGCCACGAGGACAGTGACCCCCTGCCGGCGCAGGCCTTCCAAGATCTCCAGAATGCCTTCCTGGGCGGGCAGATCCAACCCCGTGAACGGTTCGTCCATCAACAGCAGCTCGGCCTCCTGGGCCAGGGCCCGGGCGATGAACATCCGCTGCTGTTGCCCCCCAGAGAGCGCCCGGATGGGTCGGTCGGCCAGATCCGCAATCCCCGTCTGGGCCAGCGCGCGGCGGACCACCTCCCAATCCCGGGGGCTGGGGTGACGCAGCAGGCCCAGCTTCCCCACCCGCCCCATCATCACCACGTCCGCCACGGTGAGGGGGAAGTTCCAATCCACCTGATTGCGTTGCGGGATGAAGGCGATGCAGAGATGGCCCAGCGGGCCGCGGCCGTAGATCCGCACGGAGCCAGCGGTCGGCGTGAGCACACCCGCGATGATCTTCAACAACGTGCTCTTGCCCGCCCCGTTCGGCCCCACGATGGCGATCCGCTCGCCGGCCTCCACCGTGAAGGAGACATCCTCTAAAGCCACCACATCGTCATAATGCATGGACACCCGGGAGACCTCCAGGATCGGTTCCCCCGATGGGTGCGCCGCATCCCGCTCCTGCAGCACCACCCTCCGCCAAAGCCTTGTCAGGGCCATGTGAACCTCCTCGGGGACAGCGCGAGATCGACCCTCTCCGCCTCCGCACCCTTGCCAAGCGCCTTTAGCTCCTGTTCCGGACGAGCGGTCCCTCCGGCCACCCGAATTCGATCATCGCAACGCTTCCACAATCGCCCGCACGTTGTAGCGCATCATCTTCACATAGGAATCCGCCTCGCCCCCCGGCTCGCTGAGGGAATCCACATACAGCCGCACCAGACGCGTCCCGGTATCTTCGGCAACCCGGCGCGCTAGTGCGGGGTCCACGGTGCTGCTGACGAACACCGCCTTCACCCCCAGGGAGCGGATGGCTTCCTCCAGGGCCGCAAGCTCTTGCGGCGATGGCTGGGCGACCGTGCTCACGCCGGGGAGGATCGTGCCGATTTGTTCGAACCCGTAACGATGGGCGAAGTAGCCGAAAACCTGATGCTCCGTGACCAGCTTCCGGTTCTCCGGCGGGATCCCCGCCACCTGCTCCTGGATCCAGCGATCCAGCTGGCGTAGCTCCTCCCGATACGCCTCCGCGTTCCGCCGATAGAACGCCGCGCGATCCGGGTCCAGTTGGCTGAGCGTCGCCTCGATTGTGTACGTCCACGTGATCACGTTGTGGGGGTCCAGCCAGAGGTGGGGATCCTGTTCTTCCGTGTGGAGGACCCCTTCTTCGGCATGCAATTCCGCTTCTGAGGAACGCAAAGGGATCCCCTGGGCCAGCTCCACGCGCAGCGTCTTCCCACCGGCCTGTTGAAGGATCGGCTCGAGGAATCGCTCCAAGCCCGCGCCCACCGCGAAGATCACGTGGGCCTCCGCCACCCGCGCGACATCCTGGGGGCTGGGCTCGAAGGCGTGAGGGTCAGCCCCGACGGGAAGCAACACCGTCAGCTGGATCGCGTCGCCCCCAATCTGGCGCACCACATCGCCCACGATCGAGGTGGTCGCCACAACCCGGAGCCGCTTCCCATTGGGCTCCGGCCTGGCCACGGGTTGGCATGCGCTCAACCCGATCCCGACGATCACCAGAAGCCATAACAGCCGTTGGCGCATAACGTACCCCTTCACTCGGACCTCCTTAGGCCCTAAGAAGACCTTTGGCAGGGCGAACAGAGGCCGATCAGCTGCAGCAGATGATCCTCCACGTGGAACCCTGTTCGTCGTTCGATGTGGGCGATCAGGCCGCTCAGGTCCTCCGCTCCGGGGAACTCGACGGTGCGCCCGCAGCGGCGACAGAGCAAGATGTGGTGATGGCCGGGCGAGGCCAGGATGTAGCCATCGCAACGGTCCTCCTGATGGACGCGCCGCACCAGCCCGGCTTGCTCCAACACGGCCAAGGCCCGATAGACGCTCACCAGGCCCAGCGAGCGATGAATCCGCCGCCCCCGCGCGTGGATCTCCTGAGGGGAAAGTGGACGGCTGGCCCGTTGTAGGATCTGCATTACCACCCGACGGGGCATGGTGATGCGCCGCCCGGCCTGGCTCAGGCGCTCCTCCCAACCCATCGCATCCCCACTTAGTGAAAAATTTTTTCAAAAACAGTTTAATGGGAAATCCCCTCGGTGTCAAGCGATGGGCGCCTGAAGTTCGGACATCGAGCGGGTGGGGTCCCCACCCCGCCTCCAGGGCGGTGTTGCGCTCCAGGGCTTTTCCTTGTTTTGGGGGTTTCTGGGGCTGGGCCGGGGGCCGTTTGGAGTCGGGCGCTTTGCGCCGAGGCGGGATCGGGTCGGCGCAAGCCGACCGTTGGCCGGAGGCCTAAGGGGGGCGATTTCCATCGCCGATTAAAAATCGGCCTCCTTAGACGCTTCGCGCCAGGCGTCCGCCTGCGCGGACGTCGCAAACCCCGGTCGGCGCAGGCCGACCGTTGGCTGGATGAAGTTCGGACACGAGTTGGGACACCGAGCGGGTGAAGTCCTCCTCCCGCCTCCAAGAGCTGCGTTGCGATCAAGTCAATATTTCATTGGCGGTTTTCTGGGGCTGGGCCGGGGGCCTTCGGCCCCCGGCCCAGC
>DATMAC010000090.1:0-6943 GCA_035573655.1 Thermoflexus sp. | reverse complement strand
GCCTTGGGCGCCCGCCTCGCCCCCAAACCCCCAGGGGACCAAAACCAAAAAACAAATAAGGAGCAGTAGTCGGGCGCTTGAGCGCCTGTTTCCACAGGCTGTAGGAAGGGGGGATCAAGGGGAATGGGGCCCTTCCGCATCCTTAGACCTTAGAAGAAGTAATCCGATTGCACAGCGACGAGCTTTCGATTTTCGGAATTTCTGTGAGGGATGGGCCGCGTAAGCGGCCCATCCCTCGTCCCAAGCAAGGCCAAACACCAAACGGCGATGAAGGGGAGGAGTAGGCTGGGACGGCACCGCCAGAGCGGCGGGGTCGGAGGCTGAGAGCTCCGCTCGGTGACCGCCAGCTGAAGTTCGCCCCGGAGCCGGAACGGCGAACCGGACGCTGGGTTTTCCGCAGCGGCCGCAGTAGTCGTTTCCGGAGGGCCCGCCGTTATCCGGGCCGTGAGGGGGCCAGTGGGAAGATCCCACTGGCCAAGCAGGGTGGTACCGCGGGGGAGCTCCCACGCCCTCGTCCCTGACCGGACGAGGGCGTTATTGTTTCCGTACATCCCCGAGTTGGGAGGGTTGAGCGGATGATCACCCCGGACGAACTGGAGCGGATGCGGGAGGAAGCATTACAAGCGCTCGAGGCTCTGGACAGCGAGGAGGCCCTTCGGGCCTGGTATGCCGGCTACCTCGGGCGCCGAAGCCGGTTGATGGAAGTATTCGCCTCGCTGGGGACGCTGCCGAAGGAGCAGCGGCCGATCATCGGACGCAAAGCCAATGAAGTCAAAGAGGCCTTGGAGGCCGCCTACGCCGCCCGCTTGGAGGCCGTTCGCCAGGCGGCGTTGCGCCGGGAGCTGGAGGCGCCGCCCCTCGACGTCACCCTGCCCGGCCGCCCCGTCCGCGCCGGCCGGCTTCATCCGGCCACGCAAACCCTTCGGGAGATCGTGGCCATCTTCGCCGAGATGGGCTTCCAAGTGTTCACCAGCCGCGACGTGGAAACCGATGAATACAACTTCCAGTTGTTGAACATCCCACCCCATCACCCGGCCCGGGATATGTGGAGCACCTTCTACACGGATCGCGAGGGAGTGATCCTGCGCACCCACACCTCCCCGGGCCAGATCCACGCCATGCGGGCCTTCTGCCCCGAGCCGGTGCGGGTGATCCTCCCCGGCATGTGCTACCGTTATGAACAGATCACCGCCCGCTCGGAGATCATGTTCCACCAAGTCGAGGGGTTGGCCGTCGGCCGACGGGTCACCATGAGCGACCTCAAGGGCACGCTCGCGGATTTCGCCCGCCGCATGTTCGGACCTGAACGCAAGATCCGCTTCCGCCCCTCCTATTTCCCGTTCACGGAGCCCAGTGTGGAGGTGGACATCGATTGTATTTTGTGCGAAGGGCACGGTTGTCGGGTGTGCAAATTCACCGGATGGCTGGAGATCGCGGGGGCCGGGATGGTGCACCCGGTGGTGTTGCAGAACGGCGGCTATGACCCCCGCCGTTTCACCGGCTTCGCCTTCGGGATGGGGCCCCAGCGGATCACCATGCTCAAGCATCGTATCGATGACATCCGATATTTCTGGGCGAACGATCTGCGCTTCCTGGAGCAGTTCGGATGAAGATCTATGAGGTCCCGCCTGAGGAGAAAGAGCGGATCGCCGGGCTCCTGGCCGCGGCCTTGGCGGCGGAGCCCGATGTGGTCTTCGCCTATCTCCACGGATCCTTCGTTGAGGCGGAGGCTTTCCGGGATATCGCTGTGGCAGTGTTCTTCGACCCGCCCCCGGAGAGGCCCTGGCGCCGCGAAGGGGAGCTGGCCGATCGACTGGAAGCGGCCCTGCGGGCGGCCGGCTTCCCCTTCCCCGTGGATGTTCAGACCTTGAACCGCGCGCCACCAGCCTTCCGCGCCGCTGCGATCCGATCCCGTCGGATTCTCCTCTGCCGCGATGAGGATCGTCGATCCGACTTCGAAGCGGCGACGTGGTCGGAGTATTTTGATGTCCGCCGCCCGCATGAGGAATACCTGCGGGAGGTCCTTTCCCCATGATCCGTTAACGAAACGATCGGCTCCGCCGAGGCGCTGCGTGAGATTAAAGATTTCATCCAAACGCTTAAGACAACCGAACGGTTCTCCCCAAACGCCTGTCGAATATTTTTCAGATCCTGGTCGGAGGAACACACGATGCGGGTTCCGCTGCGCTGGCTGCAGGAACACGTGAAGGTGGATCTGTCGCCGGAGGAGCTGGCCGAGCGGTTGACCATGGCCGGCCTGGAGGTGACGGCCATCGAGCGGTTTGGGATCCCCGGCGCCCCCTTGGAATGGGACCGGGAGCGGATCGTCGTCGGGCAGATCCTCCGGGTTGATCGCCACCCGAACGCCGATCGTTTGCTGTTGGCCACGGTGGATTACGGCCGCGGGGAGCCGAAGGTCGTGGTGACCGGAGCCCCCAACCTCTTCCCGTTCCTGGAGCGCCCGCTGGAACGCCCGCTGAAAGTCGCCTTCGCCTTAGAGGGAGCAACCCTCTATGACGGCCACCAGCCCGGCTGGGTGAAAATGACGCTCCAGGGGAGGACGATCCGGGGGATCTACTCCGACGCGATGGTCTGCTCGGAGAAGGAACTCGGGATCTCCGAAGATCACGAGGGGATCATCCTGTTGGACCCGGAGGCCCCCGTGGGGATGCCCCTCGCGGATTACCTGGGGGACGTCGTGCTGGACATCGACCTCACCCCCAACCTGGCCCACGCCTTCTCCATCATCGGGATCGCCCGGGAGGTGGCCGCCCTCACCGGCCAGCGCCTTCGCTATCCCTCCACAACGGTCAGGGCTTTGGGCCCGACCGTCCGCCGCCTGGTGGGGCTCCGCATCGAGGACCCGGAGGGCTGCCCACGCTACACGGCGATGGTGATCCAGGACGTGCGGGTCGGCCCCTCTCCGTACTGGATGCAATGGCGGCTGCGGCTATGCGGGCTCCGCCCCATCAACAACATCGTGGACATCACCAACTACGTGATGTTGGAATGGGGCCAGCCGCTCCACGCTTTCGATTATGACCGGCTGGTGGAGCGCGCCGGAGGCCGCCGCCCAACGATCATCGTCCGCCGCGCCCGCCCTGGGGAGCAGATCCGCACCCTGGATGGGGTGGATCGGGCGCTGGATCCCGAGGATCTGCTGATCTGTGATGAGGCAGGACCCATCGCCATCGCCGGGGTGATGGGTGGGGCGGAAACGGAGGTCACGGAGAACACCCGCGCGGTTCTACTGGAGTCGGCGAATTTCGATTTCATCTCCATCCGCCGCACAGCGGCCCGCCACCGGATCCCCAGCGAGGCCAGCGCCCGCTTCGGCCGAGGGATCCATCCCGCCCTCACCGTCCCCGCCGCCCGGCGCGCGGCAGGCCTTATGCAACAGTTGGCGGGGGGGAAGGTGGCCCAGGGCCTCGCCGACGCCTACGTTCGGAAGGCGCCCCGGGTCGTGATCCCCCTCTCTGTCGAGGCCGTGGAGCGCGTCTTGGGCTTCTCCATCCCGCCCCGTCAGATCGAGCGGATCCTGCGCTCGTTGGAATTCCAGGTGAAGCCGATCCCTGATCGAAAACGAAGGGCGCGGACGGCCTGGCGGGTGACGGTGCCGGACCACCGGTTGGATTGCAGCCGGCCGGAGGACCTGATCGAGGAGATCGCCCGCATCTGGGGCTACGATCGGATCCCGGAGACCCGTCTGCAGGATCCGCTGCCGCCGCAGCGGGGGAACCCCGCCTGGATCTTTGAAGAACGGGTGCGGGATATCTTGGTGGCTTGCGGGCTCCAGGAGGTGATCACTTACGCCTTGATCCATCCTGACGATGAAGCCCGCCTGACCCCGCCTGGAGCGGTGAACCCTTACACGGCCCTGGAATACATCCGTCTGATCAACCCGATCAGCGAGGAACGGACCGTGCTCCGCCACACCCTGCTCCCTGGCCTGCTGCGCACCCTGGTGATGAACCTGCGTTTCCGGGAGCGCGTGGCGATCTTCGAGGTGGGCAAAGTGTTCCTCCCCGTTCCCGACGCGTCGCTCCCGGAGGAGCCGCGACGGGTAGGCCTCGCCCTCACCGGGCCGCGGGATCCCTCCTCGTGGCTGCCGGTGGACCGTGGGCCGATGGATTTCTTCGACCTGAAAGGCATCGTGGAAACCCTGCTGGAGCGGCTTCACATCCCGGATGTGGCGTTTGAGCGGGCGGAACACCCGACGCTGCTTCCAGGCCGCGGGGCAGAGGTGAAAGCTGGTGGCCGTCCCCTCGGGATCCTCGGGGAATTGCACCCGTTGGTGCGCCGGGCGTGGGAGCTCCCCGATCAGCCGGTGTTGGTCGCGGAGCTGGATCTAGAGGCCATGCAAGAGCTTGCTCCGCTGGCGCACCCGTTCGAGGCCGTGCCCCGGGTGCCCCCGGTGGTGGAGGATCTGGCCTTCATCGTCCCGGAGAACGTCCCGGCCGCAGCCCTGGCCGCGGTCCTCCGAGAGGCGGGCGCCCCGCTCGTCCGCGAAGTCCGGCTCTTCGATGTCTATCAAGGGGATCCGATCCCTCCAGGCCATCGGAGCCTGGCCTTTACCGTGTTCTACCAGGCGGAGGATCGCACCCTCACCGACCGCGAGGTCGCTGGGTTGCGGGAGCGATTGATCCGCGCGGCGGCGGAGCGCTTGGGAGCGGTTGTCCGTCAAAAGGAGGGATAAATGGAAGAGGGCTGGCTCCGCTACGATCGACAGATGCGATTAGACGGCTGGGGGAGGGCGGGACAGGAACGGTTGGCCCGGGCCCGCGTGGCCATCGTCGGCATGGGAGGGCTTGGCTGCCCAGTCGCCCTTTATCTGGCCGCAGCCGGCGTGGGCGCCCTCAAGCTGATCGACAGCGAGACCGTGGAGCTTACCAATCTGAACCGTCAGATCCTGCACTGGAGCGAGGACATCGGCCGGCCCAAAGTCTGTTCCGCCGCTGAAAAGATACGGCGGCTCAACCCGCTGGTTCGGATGGAGCCGATCGAGGCGCGCCTGACCCTGGAGAACGCGGAAGAGCTGTTGGGAGATGTCGAGATCATCGTGGACGCTTTGGACAACTTCGAGACCCGGTTCGTGCTGAACGATTACGCGATTCGATCGCGCAAGCCGTTGGTGCATGGGGCCATCTGGGGATGGGAGGGTCGGGCGATGACCATCATGGCCCCTCAGACCGCCTGTCTTCGCTGCCTTTTCGAGGCTGGGCCTCCGCCGGGGATCTTTCCGGTGGTCGGGACCACACCGGGGCTGATCGCCATGATCCAGGCCACAGAAGTGCTGAAGCTCCTGCTGGGCCTTGGCGAGCCTCTGTTCAATCGCTATCTGATCTACGATGGGCTGAGCATGGAGCTACGCGTTCTCCAGGTCCGCCCTCGTCCCAACTGCCCCGCATGTGGCGCCTTGCATACCGATGCATAGGCCTGCTCGCGCGATTTGTTCCCCATTCTCTGAGTGATTGTAATTATTCAGCCCGCTTCCATTCCGTTCGGAGCTCACGGAAGGAGGCAGAAGGGCCCCACCCCCTGGATCCCCCTCCCCACGGCCCAAAGGGCCATGGGGAGGGGGATGAAAAACACTTTGGGGGCCGAGCCGCGCGCCTTCGGCGCGCGGCTCGGCCCCCAGGAGGAAACCGCTCATACCCGTATGGGCGTTGCGTGAGAACAACTGAATCGCTCCGAGTGATCTTGAAGCCAGGATCAGACCACCTTTAGCGCCCGGTCCCGCCGAAAACGAAATCCCCCCTCTCCCTGCAGCCTTTCGGACCACAAGGGAGAGGGGGGAAACAGACTTCGCTTCCTCTCCGCTCAGGCGGACCAGGATGGGTGAACTTGTATGGCTGACTGGCGGATCGAAGGGAGCATCTCTCCCCGGAAGGCTTGGACGCTGGGCGAGCCACCCTCGACCGCCCTCATCGGCGGAACAGCGTCCCTCTCCGCCGCTTTCAATGGCAACTGCACTCCCCGCCGGAGGGCGCCGCGCTGCCCTGGGTGCGGAAGGAGTGGCCGCACCGGCAGGTGGTGATCGCGCTCGGGTTGTGGATCTGGAAGCCGCCTCCCATCAGCGCGTCCACATAATCGATGGTCGAGCCCCACAGATACATCGCGCTGATCGGGTCGACGAGGATGGAGATCCCGTGGCTCTCGAGCTGATAATCCTCCGCTCCCGGCTGGGCCTCGAACCCCATCCCATATTGGAGCCCTGCGCATCCCCCGCCGGCGACAAACACGCGGAGGAAATGACCCTCCAGCTGTTTCTCGGTCATAATCTGGCGCAGTTTCCGCGCCGCCTCCTCCGTCAACCTCACCACCGGGGCCTCCGTCGACTCCCGCTCCTCCTGTATCAGCTTTTCCGCCATCGGGCGCCTCCATCGGTTGGATTCCGACCCGTCGTCCATCGAAGTGAACTTAGGGAACACAGGCACCTGGGGATGCTATAGGGATGCGGACTGCGGCTTGATGGCCCTTAATTATGATACACCATTTCAGCATAATGCTCCATGTACTGGGGCATTTGGGTATGTCCCCCACGGCTTTTCAAAGTTCTAACGAAGACGGCGATCCGTATATACTGGATGGCAGCCCGTCCTGCACAGAGAATCTTCCTTAGAAGCACATCCCGTGCCCATGCTATGATTTGCTTTCTTTTATATCTTTTGCCCAGATCGCTAAATCGACTTCTTGCGGGAGCTATCTTAGAGAGTATCTGAAAATTCGCTCTGGGTAGCTACCTGCCCTGTAAGTGGGGAAGGGCCCCACCCCCCTTGATCCCCCCTCCCCACGGCCCTTTGGGCCGTGGGGAGGGGGGATCAAAATATTTTGGCTCATATCGGCTTTAAGGTGAAGGGGCGAAATCGGGCGCATCGCGATACACTTCTCCTGAGAACTTTTGGATTGGGAGCAAGAATCCCATGATGCGTTTTCCCCTCCG
>DATMAC010000089.1:0-10141 GCA_035573655.1 Thermoflexus sp. | reverse complement strand
CGTGGGCGCCCTGCGCATCGAGGGGGCCTCCGGCGGGCCGGTTCGGCTGATCGCCGTATGGTGAAGGCCGAAGTGGGATCCAATCGTCATCGGATGGAAGCTAACCCGGACGATCCTTGGGCAGGGAGCGCTCCGGTTCTGTTTTAGGAAAAAGCCCTGCCACCCCCCTGCTTCCCGTATATCTTGGAGGGGCAGGGGGGTGGAGCGACCGGGGGAAAGCTTACGAGGTGGTCGTGTGGAATGTCTAGTTTCAGGCAACCCATGGTCGATCCCTTCGAATCGGCTTTCGCCTTTCACGGTCCCTCTGGTGGATCCTTATGGGGTTGTTCGGAGGGTTGGCCTGTCGCTCGGGCCAGTCGCCCTTGGGTTTTCTCCAGCCAACAGGAAGGTAGCGGAGACGCTTGTTTTCGTCCGCCCTCCTGAATAGCCCTGCCTTTTTGGAGGGTCCGCTGGCAGATCCTGCGTTGCCTCGTCTCAACGTCGCGCGTCCCTCAAATAGGGGATCCGGACCCTCTCCACCCAAAGTGCTCCGGTGTCTGCCTCAGAGAGCTGCCCTTCCCGATCCTGCGTGCATCCGCCCACTGGCCGAGTTTGTACACTCACTTGACAAATCGGTCGTTGCCTGCTATATTTTGTAAGTAAGGTGAACTTACAAACTGACGGAGTTTTTCCAATCGATACCTATCTTGCATGATAGTACTATACTCTACTTATTAGACCCCAAAATGGATGAAATTAAGGTAGAAAAAGCCACTAAAAGCAGCGTAAAATATCACAATAAAATGCTTGTTTTTCGAACAATCTATGAAAACGAACCGAGCAGCCGAGCGGAGATTGCGCGGAAGACCCGGCTGACCCGAGCGGCGGTCTCGGAGATCGTGAGGGAACTGTTGCAAGAGGGCTGGATTTACGAGGGAGGGGTCGTTTCAGGACGGGTCGGGAAGCCTCCTACCTTGTTGAGGATCGCGGAGGATGGGCGGTGCTTCATTGGGGTGGATTTAAGCAATGAGCAGTATCGAGGCGCGTTGTTTAACCTCCGTGGTCGGATCCAGCATCAGGTGGACTGGCCGTTGCAAGCGCCGCAGGGAGAGGGGGCCTTGGCCCATGTCTTTGAGCTGATCGATGCCCTATGGGCGGCAGCCACGGCTCCGGTGCTTGGGATTGGGGTGGGCACTCCGGGGGTGGTGGACATTGAAGAAGGCATCGTGCACCAAGCGGTGAACCGCGGCTGGGAGAACCTTCCCCTGAAAGCCCTTCTGTCCCGTCGGTACGGAGTGCCGGTCTATGTGGCCAATGACAGTCATATGACGGCGCTGGCCGAGTATCGCTTCGGGGTCCGGGAAGGGATCCGCAATTTGGTGGCCATCAAGATCGGTGAGGGGATCGGGGCGGGCGTGGTGCTGGAGGGACGTTTGCTGGGGGGCGATAGTCACGCCGCAGGCGAGATCGGCCATTTGGTGGTCGTGGAATCCGGCGAGGTGTGCACATGCGGCAATCGGGGATGTCTGGAGACCGTGGCCAGTGTCCGGGCCTTGCTTCGCCAAGCCCGCCGGCGGATCCAGGAACACCCCGACTCCCGACTGGCGGCGTTATGCCGCGAGCGAGGGACGCTGGGCCTGGGGGAGATCCGGGAGGCGTTAGAGCAAGGGGATGCAGTGGCCCGGGGTTTGGTGGAAGAGGCGGGCCGTGCGTTGGGGATAGCCATCGCCGCCACGGTCAGCGTGCTGGATGTGGAACACGTGGTGATCTGTGGGGAGGGGGCATCGTTGGGAGCACCTTTCCTGAACGCAGCCGCTGCGGAGGCACGCCGGCGGATCCTATCGCGTGTCGCCGATCGCCTGCAGATTCGCCTGTCGACCTTAGGGAAGGAGGCGGTGATGCTGGGGGCTTCCGCGATGATCATGGCCCAGGTGTTACATCTTCGCTAAAGGAGAACGTGCCCCATGCCCGCTTCGTGGCTGATCGGCGTGGATGTCGGGGGGACAAAGATTGAGGCGATGGCCTGGAGCCCGAAGCATGCCGTAAAGGGATACAGTCGGGTGGCGACGCCTCAAGGATCGCCCCACCAGTTGGTCGCGGCGATCCGGCACGCGGTCTGCTCAGCGCTCGAGGATGTCGGAGGCTCCCTGGAGCAAATCGAGGGAGTCGGGGTGGGGATCCCCGGGCAGGTGCAGGATGGAGTCGTCCGGCTGGCGGTGAACTTGGGGCTACGGGATTTCCCGCTCTCAGCGATTCTCCAGGAGGCTCTCGGGCGCCCGGTCTGGGTGGAGAACGATGTGCAGGTCGCTGCCCGGGGGGCTTACGTCCTTCTGGGGCGCCAACGTCCGTTGCGCCACCTCGCCTATCTCTCCATCGGGACGGGGGTAGGGGCTGCGATCCTGATTGACGGGGAGCCTTATGGAGGGGCGGACCGGCTGGCTGGCGAGGTGGGGCATGTGGTGGTGGAACCGGATGGGCCGGAGTGCGCATGTGGTGGGAGAGGGTGCCTCGAGGCGTTGGTTTCCGGACCGGCGCTGGCTCGGCAAGCGGCGGAAGCGGCCGGCCGGGATCCTCACACCCGGCTTCGACAGATCCATCCGCTGGATGCGCATGCTGTGTATCAGGCGGCCCGTGAGGGGGATCAGGTCGCGCTTCAGTTGATCGAGCGGGCCGCCTCGTATCTGGCGTTGGGAATCCAATGGTTGATGCTGGGCTGGGATCCGAATATGTTGGTGCTCGGCGGCGGGCTGACGCGGGAAGGGGCGGCGTTCCTGGATCCGCTGCGCCGTGCCCTCGCCCGCTTGCGGGGCTCCTCGCGGGTGGGGAGGGAGCTTTTCCGAATGGAGGAGCGCGTCGTGTTGTTGTCTCCCGACACCCATGTTGCCCTCTGGGGGGCTATCGCGCTCGCCCAACGCTCGGTGTGAGGGAATGAGGATCCCCACAACCCCTTTAGGGAATGCGGCAGGCGCCTGTGGGGTGCCTGCGGTTCTAAATCCACCTATACAGGAGGTTGCCATGTTCCGTGGATGGAAGAGGATCCTGCTGCTCGCCTTGGTCTTTGCTCTGAGTGCATGTGCGCAGCCGGCCGCGCCCACGCCCACAACGGCCCCTCCTGCCCCAACTCCTACGCCGCCGACTGCCCCTGCGCCGACCCCCACCCCGGAGGCCAAACCCGTTACTCTTCGCGTGATGATCGTGGACTACGTCAAGGACAAAACCGACAAATGGCTGGAAAACGAGGTCGTCCCTGCTTTCAAGCAGAAGTTTCCCCATGTCAACGTGGAGTTCATCTACGTGAACTGGGGGACGCTCGATGAGACCGTTCAAGGGTATTTCGCCGCTGGGGAGGGGGCGGACATCCTCAACCTGGGCTCCGAGTACATCGCCGAGTATGGGGATCGCCTGGCTCCCCTGAACAAGTATCTGGGCCCTGAGGCCTGGCCGGATATCAATCAGTTCGTCCCTGCCACCTTAGAGACGGTCACATGGAATGGGGAGATTCGGGGGCTGCCCTGGCTGGTCGCGCCACGGGCCTATATGTGCCGCACAGATCTCCTGAAGGAAGCAGGGATCGAGCGGGCGCCGCGCACTTTCCAAGAGGCCATCGAACAAGCCCGCAAGACCACCATCATCGAGCAAGGCGCCCTGAAGCGAGCAGGGATCGTGACGACCGGCAAGCTGGACGACTGGCAGGAGTATATCGCCCTGATCTGGGCGCTGGGGGGCGAGCTCTACAAGCCGAACGGTGAGCCCGCTTTCGATTCTCCGCAGGCCCGCGCCGCCCTGAAGTTCATGTACGACCGTCGGCGCGCGGTATATCCGGATGAAACAGTGGCAGACCTGCCGCCGGCTACCGGCTCCCGCTTGGCGGATGGGACGGCTGTTTGCATCTGGGGCAATCTGTGGGGTGCCCCCGATGTGAAGGATCCCATCTGGGAGCAGATCGAATTCGTGCCCGGCCTGACCGACCCGCAGAACTTCCCGAACAGCAAGCCGGTAGTTCAAGTTTTCACGGACTGGCTGGCGGTGGCCGGCTATTCAAAGAATGTGGAGATCGCCGCGGAGTTCCTGAAGTTCCTCGGTTCGGCGGAGAACCTCAATCGCTACAATCGGGATTTCGGCTCTTTCCCGCCTCGGAAGGATGCCTGGACCGGCTACGTGCAGGAGGCCCGCCCGATGACGATTATGGCGGACCTCATGGCTCAGTACGGGCGAGGCTTCTCCGACGTGCGTGAGACCGCCAAGTTCCGGGAGATCCTACAGAAGCAGATGTCCGCTTACTTCACCGATCAGCAGGATCTCGACACGACTCTTCGCAACATCCAGGAGCAATACACCCAGGTCCTTCGGGAAGCCGGCCGGCTCCGATAGCGGCTTGTCCAGTTGGGGGAGGAGGGGATGCGCCCTCCTCCCCCTCTCCGGGGGGTGAGCGATGGTCCGCGCGTATCTTTACACCCTGATCTGGGCAGCAGGGACCGTTGTGTTCATCTTGCTCTGTAGCCTCGCCATGGGCGGCGCGGCGCGCTTGCTGGCCAAATGGCGTGGTCTCAGCCGGAACCGTCAGGAAGAGGTGTTTGCCGGCTACGCCTTCGCGGCGCCGTGGATCGTCGGATTTGTGATCTTTGTGGTGGCCCCCACTTTGGCTTCCCTCTATTGGAGCTTCACCAGCTATCGGCTTCCAGCCCCACCGGTCTTCGTCGGCCTGGCGAATTATCTGAAGTTGTTGCTCCGGGATATGGATTTCCGGGCCGCGCTCCTCAACACCCTATATCTGACGGTCTTCGGCCTGCCGGCTCAAATGGTCGTCGCTCTGGCTTTGGCTCTGCTGCTCAACCAGCGGATCCGGGGAAGGGGGCTGTATCGGGCAGCCTTTTACATGCCCGTCTTCTTAGGAACCAATGCCGCGGTGCTGCTCTCGTGGGTGTTCATGCTCAACGCCAACACGGGGTTTCTCAATCAGATCCTGCGTCTGTCGATCAAGGTCTTCCCTCCGCTGCGGATCTTAATGCAGATCTTCATCTTTGTGATCGAGGTTAGCAACGCGGCTTTCCTGGGGGTTCAGACGGGCAATTTCACCCTGCTGCAGCGGGTATGGCAGACGGGCCTTCCCGGGCCGGAGCGCGTGCCTCTCTGGCTGGAGCATCCGCTCTGGATCAAGGCAGCGATCATCCTGTTGATGGTCTGGAGCTGTGGAAACATGATGCTCATCTATCTTGCGGCGCTCAGCAATATCCCCCGGGAGCTCCAAGAGGCCGCTGAGGTAGACGGGGCGGGTCCGTGGCAGCGGTTCTGGCACATCACCCTCCCTCTGTTATCTCCAGCGACGTTTTACAACCTCATCGTCGGTCTGATCGCTACCATGCAGATGTTCGAGCAGCCGTACGTGTTGCTGCGCGACCGGCCCACCTTGGCCCAGGCGGGCCATACGGTGGTCTATTACCTCTGGCGCGCGACCTTCCGATTCAATGAGATCGGCTATGGGGCGGCGATCTCCTGGGTGCTCACGGTTCTGATCATGATCATCACCCTCATTCAATTCCGCCTGGAGCGCCGATGGGTCCATTACGAACTGTGAGGGGGAGAGCTATGGAAGTGGGAGCGATGGTGCCATCGCGGCCGTGGGCGTCTCCAGCGCAGCGGCTCCGGCGGGTGGGGATCGGGCTGCTCTATGGGGCGCTCTACTTTGCGCTGAGCGCGGGCGCCTTGGCGACGATGTTCCCCTTGATCTGGATGATCCTCACCTCTTTCAAAACCTTTGAGGAAGCGAACGCCCCGCAGATCGTCTGGCTGCCCTCGGCCCTACGCTGGGAGGCCTATCGGGCCATCCTGAGCCGCCCGGAGTTCTTGCGGGCATTCGCCAACTCGGTGTTTGTGACCGCTCTGGCGGTGGGGGGAACGCTGGCTTCGATCACTGTGGTGGCCTATGCTTTCAGCCGGCTGGAATGGCCCGGCCGGGACGTGGTGTTCATACTCATGCTGTCCACGATGATGATCCCCCCGCAAGCCCTGATCGTCCCCCAGTATGTGTTTTTCAACAAGTTGCGGTGGATTGGAACCTACAACCCGATTACCATCCCTGGGTTCTTCGCGGGCGGAGCGGCGCTGGTCTTCCTGCTCCGGCAGTTCATGCGTCAGATCCCCAAGGACCTGGACGAGGCGGCTCGCATCGACGGCGCCTCCCATTGGCAGATCTTTTGGCATATCATCCTGCCGCTGTGTCGTCCCGCGTTGGCGACAGCGGCGATCTTCCTCTTCGTAGCTCATTGGAACAGCCTGCTCCAGCCTTTGATCTACCTTCAGACCACCAGCCTGTACACACTGCCCATTTACGTGACCTCTCTGGTGAACCCCCAGCAGACCGTTCAACCGTGGCCTTCCATCATGGCTGCTTCGTTCATCACTGCCTTGCCTCTGATCGTCGTGTTTTTGTTATTGCAACGCCACTTGATCGGTGGGATCGTCCTGAGCGGGATGAAAGGATGAGCGCCATGGAGCTTGAATACGCGATCGCTCAGAAGTTCATGATCTCTTTCGTCGGCACGAAGCCCTCTCGCGCAGTGCTCAAGGCCGTTCAGGGGCGCCTGGTGGCTGGGGTGACGCTCTTCCGCGAGACGAATATCCGCGATCCCGGTCAGGTGCGGGAGTTGACAGAGGCCCTGCAGCGAGCGGCGCGTACAGCCAATGAGCCTCCGCTGTTGATCGCTGTGGATCAGGAGGGCGGACAGCTCATGGCCGTGGACGAGGGCGCCACACCGTTCCCTGGGAACATGGCGCTGGGGGCCACGGGCTCCATCGAGCTGGCCTACCGGGCCGGGGAGGCGATCGGTCGTGAGCTGGCCGCTATGGGGATTAACGTGAATTATGCCCCGGTGTGCGATGTGAACACCAACCCCCAGAACCCAGTGATTGGGATTCGTTCCTTTGGGGAGGATCCCCAACAGGTGGCCGATATGGCGGCAGCCTTCATCCGCGGGATCCAATCCACGGGGGTCATCGCTACCGCCAAGCATTTCCCCGGACATGGGGATACCCGGGAGGATTCCCATTTCACCCTCCCGGTCTTAGAGCATGATCTGGAGCGCCTGGAGCGGGTGGAGTTCCTCCCATTCCGGGCAGCGATCGCAGCTGGGGTGCAGATGATCATGACAGCCCATCTGGCCATCCCGGCCTTGACCGGACGGCGGGACATCCCCGCCACCCTTTCGCCGGAGGCGTTGCGGGGCGTTTTGCGGGATCGGCTGGGGTTCCATGGGGTGGTGATCACCGATGCGCTTACGATGAAAGCGATCCGGGCGACTACCACGACCGTGACTCTGGGCATGGATGCTGTGGCTGCTGCCCGCGCTGGCGCTGACCTGCTGTTGTTCGGCCCGGAGCCTTTTGATCACGAGGAGGTGTTTCAGGCCCTCTTGCGTGCGGCGCAGCGAGCGCTTCTGGATGAGGAAGACGTGACGCGCTCCGCGGAGCGGGTGCTCCGCCTGCGGCGAAGCCAGATGGGGCAGGTGAGGCCTGATCTCAGCGTGGTGGGATGCGCCGCTCACCGCGCCCTCGCCGAGGAGATCGCCCAGAAGTCCATTACGCTGGTTCGCAATGCGCAGGGGGATCTGCCTCTTCGCTTGGACCCTGAGGAGGCGATCGCTGTGATTATGCCGCGCCCGGTGGATTTGACCCCGGCGGACACGTCTTCCTATGTACGGCCGTCCCTGGCGGCCGCGCTGCGTCGCTATCATCCCCGCGTGGATGAGTTTATGATCTCCATCCGGCCGGATGCGGCGGAGATCGCCGCCCTCCAGGAGGCCATACGCGGGCATCGGACCGTTGTCTTGGGCACGATCAACGCCTTCCAGCATCCAGGGCAGGGGGCCTTGGCCCGCAGCCTGCTTGAGGCAGGTAAACGCCTGATCTGGGTCGCCCTTCGCCTGCCCTATGACCTCCAGGCCCTCCCAGAAGCCCCGACCTTTTTGTGCACTTACAGCATCCTCGCTCCATCCATGGAAGCCCTCGCGGCGGTGTTGATGGGCCATCATCCGCCGCAAGGGCGTCTTCCGGTTTCCATCCCAGGCCTCTATCCGATAGGCCATGGTCTCACGTTCAATGGGCGCCCTCGCTGATCCCGTTGACAAAGGCCGTTCGAAATGGGACATGTGGGATGTTGTTGAAGTATCACTACGTGCGCAAAGGGCCAGCCCTGTTCGCACAGTTGTGTGGGATCACATCCGTTCAATTCGAGGAGTTGTATTCGCGATTTTTGGCCTTGTGGGGGACCTCCAGGTCGAACGCCAGCAACCGACCCCGGCGTCGCGCTCCCAGAGGAGGTCGGAAATATGCTCTGGAGGAGCATGATATCCCGATGATGGCATTAATTTAACCGAATCTTGGAACAAATTTGGCAATGAAATTCATATTGTAGTGCACAATTTTCATTAATTATTAAGCAAATAACGACTTTTTAAGCGCAAGAAATGATTTTATCATTAAAGAAAATTCCGCTCAATCGGAAGGAGGGAGCCATGCGAGCACATTCTGTGATGAAGCTGGTGGTGCTGGGGGTGGTCATAGGGCTGGGTCTGAGCGGGCTGGCAGGGCTGGGCCTGGGCGGGTCGGTGGGAATGGTTCAGGCCCAGACGCCGCCGGCGTGGCAGCCGTGGACGACGTATCAGGTGGGGGATCTGGTGAGCTACAATGGGGTGATCTACCGGTGCATTCAAGGGCACACGTCCCAACCGGGGTGGGAGCCGCCGAACGTGCCGGCGTTGTGGCAGCCGGTGACGGTGACGCCAACGCCGGGGGCCACGGCCACGCCGACTTGGACGCCCACGCCGGGGGCCACGCCGACTCGGACGCCGGGGGTCACGGCCACGCCGACGCGGACACCGACGCCGGGGGCCACGGCCACGCCGACTCGGACGCCCACGCCGGGGGCTATAGCCACGCCGACTCGGACACCGACGCCGGGAGCTACTGCTACACCTCCCCCGTCCAGCGGTAGCGTGATCGTGGGTTACTTCGTTCAGTGGGGTGTGTATGCTCGCAACTACCACGTGAAAAACATCGTCACCAGCGGGTCCGCCAGCAAGTTAACCCACATCAATTACGCGTTCGCGAATGTGGACTCTAGTGGTCGTTGCGTGCTGGGGGATTCCTATGCTGATATCGACAAGTTCTATGATGCAGCATCCAGTGTGGATGGTCAGCCGGATTGTTGGGATGCCGGCTGCTTGCGGGGCAACTTCAACCAGTTGCGTAAACTGAAGGCGATGTATCCACACCTGAAGATTTTGCTCTCTGTGGGCGGCTGGACGTGGTCAACGAATTTCGGAGTGGCCGCCCGGAATCCCCAGGCGTTCGCGGACTCCTGCTATAACCTGATTAATGATCCACGCTGGGCGGGTCTTTTCGATGGCATCGACATTGACTGGGAGTACCCCAATGCCTGTGGTTTAACTTGCGACAACAGTGGCCCCGATGCCTTCAAGAACCTGATGGCCGCCTTGCGGGCCCGGTTCGGGCCGAACTTCCTGATCACGGCGGCGGTTCCGGCTGGATACGACAAGATCAACGCGGCCGATTATGCCGGCGCGGCCCAGTATGTGAACTGGTATAACATCATGGCCTATGACTTTTTCGGGGCCTGGGACGCGGATGGGCCCACGGCGTATCACGCGCCGCTCTATAACTGGCCGCAGATCCCAGCGCCCAACTACTACGCAGACTACGCAGTCCAGCTCTACAAGAGCAAAGGGGTCCCGGCGAGCAAGCTGGTGCTCGGGGTGCCCTTCTACGGGCGAGGCTGGACGGGGGTTCCGGCAGGTTCAACCAACGGGCTGGGCCAGCCGGCCACCGGACCCGCACCGGGGACCTACGAGCAGGGGATCGAGGATTACAAGGTCCTGCGGAACGCTCCGGGCACTGTTTACTACGGGGCGGGCACCCTGCATAAGTATGACGGCAATGTCTTCTGGAGCTATGACAATCCGACGACCCTGGCCGGAAAGCAGTCCTATCGGAAGAGCCAGGGGATGCTGGGGGTGATGTTCTGGGAGCTGAGCGGTGACACGCCGGATGGGGAGCTGATCACTGCCCTCTATAACAATCGTTAGACCCCCGTGGGTCGTAAAGGGTGACAGCGGCCCGGGCCGCTGTCACCCTTTACGACCCACGG
>DATMAC010000088.1:0-3631 GCA_035573655.1 Thermoflexus sp. | reverse complement strand
TGGGCGCTAAAGGCGCCCAGCCCGCCTCCCACCCCTTATGGGAATTCTCAGACGACTCAAACCTATCGCGAGGACAACTGGCGATGTCTGAGCATCCATGGTGGGTCATCGTGAACCCGGTGGCTGGTAACGGGCGCACCGGCCGACGTTGGAGCGGTCTGGAAGCCCGCCTCCGCTTGGAAGGGATCCGTATGGAAGTTGTTTTCACCCAAGAGCCAGGCCATGCAACCTCTCTGGCCCGCCAGGGTCTGGACGCGGGCTTCACCACTATCGTCGGCGTGGGCGGCGATGGGACGCTCCATGAAATCCTGAATGGGCTCCCACTAGACGATCCGGAACGGATGCAGACGGTGCGTCTGGGCATGCTCCCCCTGGGCACAGGCTCCGACTTCGTCCGCACCTTCCGTCTGCCCCGGGATCCGGTGGCGGCGGCCCTGCGATTGCGCGAAGGACGCGTTCATCTTGTGGACGTGGGTCAGGTGATCTGCCAACGGGCCGGGGAAACCATCACCCGCTACTTCATCAACGCGGCTGGATTGGGTTTCGATGGGGAAGTCGCTGATCGCACCAATCGAGGGATCAAGGCTTTCGGGGCCACCGGGACCTATCTCGTGTATCTCTTCCTCACCCTGCTCTTGTATCAAAACAAAACCGTGACCCTTCGACTGGATGGAGAGGAGCGCTCCGGTCGGATGAACTCGGTGCTCGTCTGCAACGGACGGTATTTCGGAGGCGGGATGTTTATCGCCCCTCATGCGGAGGTCGACGACGGTTGGTTCGATGTGATCCTCCTGGGGGATCTGGGGAAAGGCGAAATCGTGTGGAACCTTCCCCGCGTCTATCGGGGGACCCATCTGACGCACCCGAAGATCACCTGGCGACGTGCCCGGGAGATCCATGTGGAGGCCCGGGAACGGATGTTCCTTCAGGCTGAAGGGGAGCTGATCGGGGAGGCTCCGGCCACGTTCCAAATCCTCCCTCGAGCGTTAGCTTTTCTTGCATGAAAGGGGTTCGTTTTCCGAAATGCAGGCCAGCAAGTGAGATTCCGATAGGAGAAGCACGCACATGCTGACGATCCGCGAATGCCGGACGCCGGCGGAACGCCGAGCTTTCGTCACGTTCCCCTGGCGGGTGTATCGGGGCGACCCCTACTGGGTTCCCCCGCTGATCAGCGAGCGGATGGCTTTCTTCGATCCGCGGCGAAACCCCTTCTACCAACACGCCGAAGTGGCCCTCTTTATGGCCCAACGAGACGGCGAGCCGGTGGGCACGATCGCGGCCGTCATCAACCACCAGCACAACGCTTTCCACAACGAACAGGTGGGTTTCTTCGGGGCCTTCGAGGTGTTACCGGATCGCGAGGCCGCCTATGCGCTGCTTTCGACCGCCCGGGATTGGGTGCGGGCCCGTGGGATGACCGCCCTGCGCGGCCCGGCCACCTTCAGCACCAACGAGGAATGTGGCCTCTTGATCGAGGGATTCAACGACCCGCCCCGCATCCTGATGACCTATAACCCGCCATACTACCGGGATTTCATCGAAAGCTTCGGCTTCCAGAAGGCCATGGATCTCTATGCCTATGAGCTGACGGTGGAGGTGTTCAACTGGCCGGAGAAGCTGGTGCGGGTGGTGGAGAAGCTGAAGAGCCGGGCGAAGTTCCGGATCCGCCCGGGGAACATCCGGCGCTTCCGAGAGGAGCTCGACCGCATCAAAAAGGTTTACAACTCCGCCTGGGAGCGAAATTGGGGGTTCGTGCCGCTGACCGATGCGGAGATCGAGCATATGGCGGCCCAGCTGATCCAATTCGTGGACCCCGACCTGGTGCTCATCGCGGAGGTCGATGGAGAGCCCATCGGGTTCTCTCTGACCCTGCCCGACCTCAATCAAGCCTTGCACAAGGCATACCCACGCCCGGGAGTCCCGGAGTGGTGGACGCTGCTTAAGCTTCTTTACTACTGGAAGGTGCGTCGGGTGGTGGATACCATTCGGGTGATGGCCATGGGGGTGGTGGAGGCGTGGCGAGCCCAGGGCGTGAGTGCGCTGTTCTATTACGAGACCGCGAAGGCCGCCCTCCCGAAAGGGTACCGGCGCGCCGAGATGTCGTGGGTGCTGGAGAACAATCTGATGATGAACCGGGACATCCAGGCGATGGGCGGACGGATTTACAAGATCTATCGGATCTACGAGCTACCCCTGTGAATCCGATGAGGGGATTTCCGCTGAACGGACGCGCGCTCTGGCCCTTCGGGAGTTCCTTCACCCTGCTGTGGATAGGTCAGTTCCTATCCCAGGTGGGCGATCAGTTCCTGTTCATCGCCGGCCTGAGCCTGCTGGATCGCCTGACGGACTCCCGGGCGGCCTTCGGAGGGCTGGCCCTGGCCATCACCCTGCCCCAGATCCTCTTCGGGCTGTGGGGCGGGGTCTTCGCGGATCGCTGGCCGCGCCGCTACGTGTTGATTGGGTCCGATGTGATCCGGGCCCTGATCGTCCTCGGCGCACTGACAGTTCAGACGAACGCGGATCTGTGGCGGCTGTATCCGCTGGCTTCCGCCCTGGCCATCGCCGGGCTCTTCTTCTACCCAGCCCGCAACGCGGTGCTCCCCTTCCTGGTCCCCTCGGCCCATCTGCTTCAAGCCAACACGATGCTCCAAGCCAGCTACATCCTCGCCTTGGTGGCCGGCGGGATCTCCGCTGGGCTGTTCGTCGATCGCTTCGGGCCTTACGCCGCCTTCGTCTTAGATAGCATCACGTTCCTGATCTCCGCCCTCACCCTGATCGGGATCCATCTCCCGGAATCAGCGGATCGCCCCCAGCCAATCCAGCAGAACTCCCCAGGACATGACCTACTGGAGGGCTTACGTTTCGTCTGGGGCCAACGCGCCCTCCGGAGGGTGACCGCCATCACACCCTTTGCGACCATCGGGATCGGCGTGGTGCAGGTTCTCGGCCTGGCGTTCCTGGCGGAAGTCCTGGAGGTGCGAGCGGGCGGCTTCGGGCTGACGATGGCCATGATGGGGATCGGCCTGGCGCTGGGAATGGGGATCGTGCCCACGCTGGGCCGTCGGATCCCGACTTCCCTCTTAGTGGGCCTCTTTTTAGCTGCCGCAGGGCTGGCCACGGTGGCCTTCAGCCAGGCCCAGACCTTCGCCTTCGTGCTCCTGGCCGCTCTGGCGATGGGGCTTTGCGTCGTGGTGGCCCGAGCCGGCCTGGCCACCATGATCCAACAGATCACCCCGAATATCTTGCGAGGGCGGGTCGATAGCCTGGTGACCCTCACCGTGAACGGCGCGCTGGCCCTCGCTCAGGGGAGCGCCGGGCTCTTCGGGCAGCTCTGGGGTCCTCGACCGGTGCTCTTAGGGGCCGGGCTCTTGATGATGCTGGTCGGGGGATTCGCCGCTTTCGGCCTCCGCGGAATCGATATCGATCCCCCTGAAGGCTCAACGAGCGTCGCCTCCAGCCCCGAAAGAGAACGTCTTTCCCACCCTCAGGACTAACTTGTTCGCCTCCCCTTCCTAATGCCCTTGGGACGTTGGGGAGGAGGATGAGGAAGGAGGCCTCTTGTCTCTAGAGTGTCTGAGAAATAAGCAGGAAGCCAGGTCACGATTCCGTCCATCTCACGTGACGCCAACCC
>DATMAC010000087.1:0-6487 GCA_035573655.1 Thermoflexus sp. | reverse complement strand
GCTGCCCCTCCCGTTGCTCGCCCGCTTGTTCGAAGCGCTTCACGCGGCGTTTGAGATCCCCCAGGGGGTTGAGATCACGATGGAGGCGAACCCCAGCGGCCTCTCCATTGCCTACCTAGAGGGCGTACGAGGCCTGGGGGTGAATCGCATCAGCTTCGGGATGCAGAGCGCCCATCCCCAGGAGCTGCGGCTCCTGCGGCGGGATCACACCTTCGAAGAAGCGCGCGATCACATCACCATGGCTCGGGCGGCGGGTTTCGCCAACCTGAACGTGGATCTGATCTACGGGCTCCCCGGCCAGGCCCTTTCCCAATGGCAGGAAACCCTGGAGGCGGTTTTAGCCCTCTCCCCGGAGCACCTCTCCGCTTACGCCCTGATCGTCGAGGAGCGCACGACCCTCCAGCGCTGGATCCGGGAAGGGCGGGTCCCAGCGCCGGATCCGGATCGTACGGCGGAGATGTATGAGTGGACGCGGGAGCGCATGGCGAAAGCCGGTTACCGGCATTACGAGATTTCCAATTGGGCCCGGCCAGGCTATGAGAGCCAGCACAACACCGTCTACTGGCGCTATGAGCCTTACATCGGCTTCGGCGCGGGGGCCTGTAGTTTCATCGACGGTCGTCGATGGGTGAACGTGATGCATCCCAAGGAATACATCCACCGGGTGGAGCGAGGGGAGACCCTCATCGTGGAGGAGGAGCGCCTCGACCGACGCACCCAGATGGCCGAGATGATCATCCTGGGCCTTCGCCTGGTGGAGGAGGGAGTGGAGGATGCCCGTTTTCGGGCGCGGTTCGGGGAGGGCATCCTGGACGTCTACGGATCGGTGGTGGCCGAGCTGGAGGACCTGGGGCTTGCGGAGTGGGACGGGACGAGGCTACGGCTGACCCAGCGGGGGATCCTCCTGGGGAATCAGGTGTTCTGGCGCTTCCTGTAGAGCCACCTCGCGTTGTTGAGTGTCCAGTGGCGCTGGCCCTCACCCCTGTTTCGAGAGAAAATCTTCCAGATTCAATACCCGGAACAGGCGCTCCCGGGTGTCCTCCGGCATCGAGACCTGGCCGTACCGGCGATAAAGCTCAATCGTGCGTCGTGTTGTGTTGAAGACCACGTGGCAATCAGGGCACTCCGCCAGGTGCCGCTCCAACTCCCGACACAAATGTTCCGCGAGCTCCCCATCCAAGTAGAGGGAGATCCGCCCCAACCACTCTTCACATCGCTTCGGCGTCGGCATCCCGTGCTACCTCCCCTGGAGCTCCTCGGCGAAATATCGGGACAGCCGCTCCCGCAATTGCAGACGAGCGCGATGCAACCGCGTTTTCACCGCATCGGCGGAGATGCCCATAATCTCGGCTACCTCTTCCGTGGACAGCCCTTCCACATCCCGCAGCAGGAACACCGTCCGCAAGCTCGGGGGCAGGCTGCGGATGGCCTCATCCAGCACCGAGCGCAGCTCGGCGCGCAGCAGCTCCTCCTCCGGCAGGCAGCACCAGTCGAATAACTCCCGAGGGACCTCCTCGTTGTCCTCCAAGAGGACGGGCTGGTCGATGGACACCATCTCCGGCTCTTTGCGGCGCAGCCGCATCAGGGCCAAGTTGTAGGCGATCCGGTAGAGCCAGGTGCATAACCGGGCCTCCCCCCGGAAATCCTTCAGGTGCTGGAAGGCCTGGAGGAACGTCTCCTGCAGCACATCCTCCGCCTCCTCACGGCTGCCCAGCAGCCGGTAGGCGACGTGATAGACCGTATCGCCGCACCGGTCGATCACCGCCGCGAACGCTTGACGATCGCCCCGTCGCAGCGCGGCGAGCAAATCCGCTTCTGAGAGCTCCCCTTCGATACGGCGAACGCCTGCCATCGCCTGAGCTTCCCCTCCGGCCTTCCTGCCCACCAAGGGAGGAAATTCTCTCAAGAGTTGGAGGCCGCCACAGGCAACTTCCAACCCTGAAGATCCCCCAGGATGCAGCACGAATTCACCGTTCCCAATTAAACGCTTCCATCAATGTGGCCAGAGCCTGTCGATTGGGAATCAGAACAGCGGCACCGCTGGGTGTTTGCCACGAACGAACCATCGAAGGCTCCACCGCCAACAGGCGGATGCGCTCCTCCGGTACCCCCCGGGCGAATTGAGCGATCGCCAGCATCTCCGGGATCGTGAGATCCGTCTGCACCGAGTTCCCCAAGGTCTGAAGGATCTGCGGGATCTGGGGCAAGGTCTGGATCGATAAAACCTTTGCCCGCAAGGCCATCAAGACCTGCTGCTGGCGCTTGAGGCGCCCGAAATCGCTGTCCGCGTGGCGGGTCCGTACGTATTTCAGCGCCAGCTCCCCATCCATGTGGATGCGCCCGGCTGGGATCACCAGGCGCTCCGTGCGATAGTCGTCGGTCGGATACGCGTTGTCCACGATGGTCCGGGGCACATCCACATCGATCCCGCCCACGAGATCGATGATCTTCTTGAAACCATTGAAATCCAAGATGACGTAACGATGCACAGGGACGCCGAAGTTGTAGGCGACTGTTCGCTTGGCCAGCTCACCGCACCCGCCCAGGGAGTAGTAATCCCCATAAAAGCAAGCGGTGTTGATCCGACTCTGGGAGATCCCCCGCTCCTCCAGCCCAGGGATCGGAACGTAGAGATCCCGCGGGATGGAGAGCACCGAGATCGTGTTGCTGATGGGATCCAGCCCAATCAGCATGATCCCGTCCGAGCGGACCGGGATCTCTTTCTCCTCCGGCCGGCGGTCCACGCCCAGGACCAGGATATTCAAGCGGCCGGGGACCGGCCAGGCGGGGGCCGGGTTCAGCCATTCGATGGGGTTCAGCATGCGCCGAACTTCGGAGATCGATGGAAGCCCTAAGGGGCCGCTGCTAGGTTCCTCCATACCGGCCATCGCCCGCCAGCGCTGAGCCCGGGCGGCCATCACCACAGCGATCCCCAACCAGACAGAAAGCAACGTCGAGGCCAGCAGGACCACTGCGAAAAGCCGATAGTAACGCCCTCCGGAAGCTGCACGGGTGGAAGTTGAGGCCATCTGCGCCACGTTCGTTCTTCCCTCCTTTTTCCGAAACCGTCTTGATGTAAAAATCCTGGAGCACGAGCAAACCCATGCTCCAGGATTTTATCTGCTCCGTCCGATCTGCACAAAGATCAAACGAAACATGGAGGATGCGAGGAGGGGAGAAACGATATTTTGGGGCGCGCCGGATGCCGAAGGCCCCAGCTCGCCCCCACGGGGAGTTTTTTAAACTTCCTAAGCGCCCTACGACAGCGTGTCTCTCCCTATGGCGTAACCAGGCACTAATATCGTAACAGGGCCGCGACTCCGATTTCCTGCAATCGAGGATGGCCTTCCACGATCTCCACCTGACCTCCGTTCTCCAGGACCGTCGCGATCAACCAGTCCACGGCGTCCGGCAGCTGTTCGAAGGCCGCGCCGCAGAAGGGGCATGTCTCACGTGGTGTGGCCGTGAGGAAGCCACAGCCCTCGCATCGCCAGGCCGGTGCGTGAAAGCCATCGGCCACCAGCAGCACCTGCACCCGTCCCTCCGCCGCTGCCCCCAGGGTGTCATCCAGGTTGATCGCACCGTTGCCTCCCTTGGCTGCCGCGGTGATCGCCGCATCCACCAGGGCGGATTCCCGGGCACGCTCGGCCTGCTGAAGGATCCGCAGGGCGGCCTCCTGGATCTCCCCTTCATCCGACATGCGATCGCCTGGAATGGTCCCGGCGATGCGATCCCGCCAGGGCCGAGGCAGGAGCTCGCGAAACTCAACCACTGTGGGGTCCGCGCCCCCGAGGAGCAGATAGCGAGGTTGATGCCGCTCGCAGAAACCCGCCGTCAGCTCGGCGGCCTCCTTCAAGTTGCGATAGGCGACCTCATCTTCGTGCCGCTGCAGTTTTTCCGCACCCCAGCCCCCCTGTTTGTGCCGCTTGATCGGTTCCCCGTGCAACTCCAAGGCGTCCTGGAGCTCTCCCATCTGGTAGAACAGCAAGCGGACGTGGGTCTTATCCACCAACGCGACCAGGAAGCGCCCATAAGCATCCCAGAGTTTGGCCAAGGGGAACACATAGGGCCTGCGGCCGACGAAGGCGAGGTTCGGCGTGGGCACAGCCAGCGAGAAGGCCCGCCAGAACCCCTGACCCTGAGAGGAGAAGATGGCCAGGCCCCGTCCACAACCGTCATATTCCAGTTCCACAAAGCGTTGAACGGCCTCCAGATCCGCTCGCGGGGCTTGATCTTCCACACGCTCCAGCAAGTGTCGCAGGTTCAGCCGGTAATGATCCTTGGTTTGACGACGGGGATCCACATCGAGGTAAAGGCTCAGGATGGGGATATTGGGGCTTTCCAGAGCGGCCAACTCCCGTAGATCCCGTTCGCTCAACATAGCCACCTCCCGAACCGGTTCTCTTGCACATCGAGGGGAGGCTGTAGGAAATTTTCCTGAAGCCCCCTCCTCATCCCGATGGGGGGAAGATCCGAACCAAGGGCCTGGGGGAGAGAGGATTCAAACACTTCGAGGGCCTCGATGATCGCTCCGCACGGCCATCGAGGCTTTCTACTTAAATTTTACACCTTGTTACGCCAAGAAACGCGTCGTGCGGAGTCGCGAGCGGAGGCGGGAGGACCTCATCTCCCTTCATTGGGCTGTGAGAATGAGAGTGGGAATGAAAAAGCCTTTGGGCCGGGCCGTGCGACAAGAGGGTCCAAAAACCCTGCGAGGAAACCGATGCGATGTGGAAGAAGGGCTACATCGAGTTCACCAGCCGCTGGAAACGCAGCGCATCCTCCCACATCGACACGTTGTTAAACAACACGAAGGCCTCCCGGAATCCCTGACAGCGGGCCCAGAGTTCCTCAAGGTCGGCATCCGTATAGCGGTAGGCATAGCCGGTCCGCCCGTGGAGGCGAAAGTAGGCGATCTCCTCCGTGACCGGAGGACGCACAAGGGGATCCACCGCGTGGATCAACCTATAGCGCTCGCAAATCCGACGGATGGTCGCCTCCGGCCAATCCCCACGAGGCTCCCAGGCCACCCGGAAGGGGACATCCCCGATCCGATCCAGAAAGGCCTCGAGGTTCCGGAGGTGTTCCGGGGTAGGGGTGAAGGAGGCCGGGCACTGGAGCAGCACCACCGCGGCTCCCAGCGCCTGCGCCGAGGCCACCGTGGCGCTCCATCCCCGCTCGACCACCGGCGTGGCTTGGAACATGCCCGCCAGCGGGCGCTCCTCCGGTGCCAGAGGACGTCGGAGCCGGCGGTAGGTCGGGCTGCTGGCGGGATGGGTGATCAGCTGCCACGCTTTCATGGTGAAGATGAAATCGCGTCCGGCCTCCTCCCGCCAGCGCTGGAGGGTCCTCGGTTGCGGTGGATCATAAAAGGTCTGTTGGACCTCCACGACCCGGAAGGTCCGGAAATAGACGGCGCGCGCCTTCGGGAATCCGCAGCAGCCGATATGCAACATCCTCGCGTTTCACCCGCCTGAGTCGTGGGGATGGGCGGTGGAGAGGGCAAAGGGCCTCCAACCCATGAGCGATGTAGGGCTTTTATGAGGGCTCCTCGGCCTGGATCACCCGGCCGCCGGCGGCGCGGATCAGTCGATCCCGGATCGCCAGGCCCAACCCCTGGGTCCCGAAATCCCGGGCCAGGATGAGATCCAGCCCCCGCGCGTCCAACTCCCGCATCGCCGGATACAGCCGGCGGGCGATCCCCTCCAAATCCCGCTCGGATCCCAGAGCCGCGATCTCCACCGGGAGATCCTCCACCGCCAGACGATCCTCCTCCGCGATCAGAACGCCCACCCGATAGCTTTCCTGGAGATAACGGATCGCCAGCTCGCGGAGGCGCGCACGGAGCCATTCCCCAGGACCGATCAAGACCACCATCTCGGCCCGCGGCGCGTAATGCTTGGGCAGCATCCCGGGCGCCGGGGCGGGGCCGACCACCGAACGATCGAACACCGCCACCGGCCCGACGGCCGCTTCCAGCGCCTCACGGGGGAGCCCGCCCGGCCGTAGGATCGTGGGGATCGGCCGGGTGAGGTCGATCACCGTCGATTCCACCCCGATGGGTGTGGGCCCGGCGTCCAGGATGAGTTCGATCCGGCCGCCCAGGTCCTCCAACACGTGCTGAGCGGTGGTGGGGCTGGTGTGGCCGAACCGGTTGGCGCTGGGCGCGGCGATCGGCGTCCCGGCGGCCCGGATCAGGGCGAGGGCCACCGGATGCGCCGGCATCCGGATCGCCACCGTCGGCAGGCCCGCTGTGACGAGGTCGGGGACGATGGGTTGCTTCGGCAGGACCAGGGTCAGCGGGCCGGGCCAAAAGCGCCGGGCAAGCGTCCAGGCGGAAGGGGGAACCTCCCGGGCCAGTTGAGGCAAGGCCTCCAGGTCTGCGATATGGAGGATCACCGGGTCGGTGGCCGGCCGCCCCTTGGCTTCGAACAGGCGGGCGAGGGCCGACGGGTTCAGGCCATCCGCCCCCAGCACGTAAACGGTT
>DATMAC010000086.1:0-15387 GCA_035573655.1 Thermoflexus sp. | reverse complement strand
CCAGGGTGGCCTTCAGGCCGATGTCCCCCACGGCCTCGGCCTGGGCCGCCCGCTCCTTATAACCGGCGATCGCCTCGAGCTCGAACTTCAGGGAGTCCTCCAGAACCCCCCGCCAGTCAAAGACCTCGGTGGGTGTCTGGGGCTGGATCTTCGGCGTACCTCCCAGCGCAACGATCTTGTCTGCCAGGTACATGGCGTGCTTCACTTCATCCGCGACTTCCTTCTGCAGGAGCTCGCGCACCTCATGGCCTGCGAGGCCTTTCAGCACGCTGGCGTGACGGATGTAGCGGATGATCGTGTTCAGCTCCGCGTTGAGATCCCGGTTCAATCCTTCGATCAGCTGGGCCAGCTTCTCATCCATCGTAACCCCCTGTGACGGAGAGTTATAAAACCTTGCGTTGCTCTCGCAACGCAAAGGCGTTTATGCTGGAAGTGTGGAGAGAGCGAAGAGGCCGCCGCCGGGCGACCTCCACGCCCGGAGCCCTCTAGAGAGAACGTTTTAAGCTGAGCCCATGCCAGAAGCCGGATCCAGCACCTGCCCGTTGGGAGGGATTGCTGCAACACGATGAGCGGGCGCGCCGCCCCTCATTTCGACCCCTCCCGGAGGATCCGTCGGAGCACCGCCGGCATGATCCCTCCGTGCCGGTAGTATTCCACCTCCACCGGAGTATCCAAGCGGGCGATCGCCGTGAAGGCCAGCTCGCTGCCGTCAGGCCGACGGGCCCGCACGGTCACCTCCTGCCGAGGCCGCAGCCCGGCCGCGATCCCCTCAATGTCATAAACCTCAAAGCCGGTCAGGCCCAGCGTCTCCCGGTTCTCACCGGGCCGGAACTGCAACGGCAACACACCCATCCCGACCAGGTTGCTGCGGTGGATCCGCTCGAAGGACTCGGCGAGCACCGCCTTCACGCCCAGCAGCGCCGTCCCCTTGGCCGCCCAATCCCGAGAGGATCCGCTCCCGTATTCCTTGCCCGCGATAATGATCAACGGGATCCCCGCCTCCTGATACCGCATCGCCGCCTCATAGATCGTCATCTTCTCGCCGGTTGGGTGGTAAACGGTGTAGCCTCCCTCCGTCCCGGGCACCAGCATGTTCTTCAGGCGGATGTTGGCGAAGGTGCCGCGGATCATCACCTCGTGGTTGCCCCGCCGGGCCCCATAGGTGTTGAAGTCCGCTGGCTGGACCCCTCGGGCGATCAGGTACTGGCCGGCCGGGCTGTTGACGGCGATGCTCCCGGCGGGGGAGATGTGATCCGTGGTGATCGTGTCGCCTAACAGCGCCAACACCCGCGCCCCTCGGATATCTCGGAGCGGCGGCGGCTCCAGGGCGAAATCCAGGAAGAACGGAGGTTCCTGGATATAGGTGGAATCCGGATCCCATTCGTAGAGCTCGCCCTCCGGGACCGGAAGGCTCTTCCATTGCTCATCGCCCTCGAAGACGCGGGCGTAGCGGGCCCGGAACATCTCGGGATCCAGGCTCTCGCGGATCGTCTGCTGGATCTCTTCCTGGGAGGGCCAGATATCCCGCAGGAAGACCGGCTGGCCGTTCGGATCCACGCCCAGAGGTTCGGTCTCGAAATCGATATCGATGCGGCCGGCCAGGGCGTAGGCGACCACCAGCATGGGGGAGGCCAGATAGTTCGCCCGTACCAGTGGATGGATGCGGGCCTCGAAGTTGCGGTTGCCGCTCAACACGGCCACCACCACCAGGTTGTGATCTCGGATCGCTTTAGCGACCGGCTCGGGGAGAGGACCACTGTTGCCGATGCATGTGGTGCATCCGAAACCCACCACATGGAAGCGAAGAGCCTCCAGATACGGCAGGAGGTTCGCCCGACGTAGGTAATCCACCACCACTGCCGATCCAGGAGCCAGGCTGGTCTTCACATAAGGCTTCACCGTGAGGCCCCGCTTCACCGCGTTGCGAGCGAGCAGCCCTGCCCCCACCATCACGGATGGGTTCGAGGTGTTCGTGCAAGAGGTAATGGCCGCGATCACCACGGCGCCATGCCCCAGGGCCACCGTCTGGCCATCCAGGCTCACCCAGGTGGCGGGGGCAGACGGGGCGACGGCCTGGGCCACCGGTGCCGGTGCAGTCGCGCCCCCCTCCCCTTCCAGCCGACCGACCGCCTGGGTGTTCGCCGGGTTCGAGGGAGGGAGCATCGCCGTGACGCTCTCCCAGAACTGGCGTTTCACCTCCCGCATGGGAACTCGATCGTGGGGCCGTCGCGGGCCAGCCAGCGTGGGCTCTATGGACGACAGATCCAGCTCCACCACATCGGTGTACGCCGGATCCGGGCCTCCGCCATCATAGAACAGGCCCTGGGCCTTGGTATAACGCTCCACGAGATCTACCAGCTCCGGATCCCGCCCCGTGCCCCGGAGATACGCCAGGGTCTCCTCATCCACCGGGAAGAAGCCACATGTGGCCCCGTATTCCGGTGCCATATTCGCGATCGTCGCGCGATCCGGCAGGCTGAGGGCCCGCAGCCCTGGCCCGAAGAACTCCACGAACTTGTCCACCACCCCTTTCTTGCGGAGGATCTGGGTGATCGTGAGGACGAGGTCGGTGGCGGTGGCTCCCTCCGAAAGGCGACCCACCAAGCGGACCCCAATCACCTCCGGGATGCGGATGTAGTAGGGCTGGCCCAGCATCACCGCTTCGGCCTCAATCCCTCCCACACCCCAACCCAGCACCCCCAGGGCGTTGATCATTGTGGTGTGGGAATCGGTGCCCACCAGGGTATCTGGGAAGGCGACGACTTCACCGTCCACCTCGCGGGTCTGGACCACCTTCGCCAGGTATTCCAGGTTGACCTGGTGGACAATCCCTGTGCCAGGGGGGACCACGCGGAAGTTCTGGAAAGCTTTTTGGGCCCAGCGGAGTAGGGTGTACCGCTCACGGTTCCGCTCGAACTCTTTCTCCACATTCAGACGGAACGCCAACTCCGTCCCGAAGAAATCCACCTGGACGGAGTGGTCGATCACCAGGTCGACCGGCACCAGCGGGTTGATCCGCCGGGGATCCCCGCCCAGGCGCTTCACGGCCGCACGCATGGCCGCCAAATCCACCACCGCCGGGACGCCAGTGAAGTCCTGGAGGAGCACCCGTGCGGGCATGAAGGGGATCTCCCGGTCCGGCAGGTCTTTGGGCTGCCAACGGGCCAGCGCCAACACATCCTCTTCCGTGACCAAATGCCCATCGCAATGCCGGAGGGTGTTCTCCAAGAGGACACGGATGGAGAACGGCAGACGAGCTGGATCGCTCACGCCCAAATCGGCCAGACGGCCGAGCCGGTAATAGTGCACCGTCCCCGCTGCGGTCTCCAATGCCGCCTTCGCACCGAACGGATCGTGTCGGCTCATCGTTCCCCTACCTCCGAAGCGCTGGGTTCGTGAGGGGCACTGAAGCGCGCCGGGGCGCGCTCAGCTGCTCAGGCTCTCTGTTATCGTAACATAGTTTCTCCCCATCGCAAAGGTTCTGGGGTATACTTTCTCCCTTTGAAAACCCCACAACAGGAGGCGGGCGATGTCTCGAATTCGGTGGTTCGGACCGGTTTTGCTGCTGATCAGCGCATGTGCGGGAAGAACACCGACCATCTTCCCATCTCCCACGTCCCCCCTGACCGTTCCAGTAACGGAGACGGCGGCCCCATCGCCCCTTGCGCTTCCGACGCCAACCCCACCACCCCCATCGGCGGCTTCGCCGACTCCGTCGGTTTCCATCTCATGCGCCGCCCCAACCATCCCGGTTCACAGCGGAGCGGTCCGGGCTGCTGAAGGTTGCCTCCATGTGCACCTGGAGCCCAACCAGGTCTGGGAGAAAGACGGGTTCGATCTGGCCGCCGCGGTGGGCTACGGAGGGCCTCAACCACCGTGCGCAGCCTTCTACCTGAAGATCTCTTGGCAGGTCACCGCAGGGGACGGCACTGGAGTGAAGTGGACCGTGATCCGTCAGGGGGAAGAGATCCAGACAGGCCAGGGGAGCAGCGGGGAGGATGGGAGCGGATGCGGGTTCTACCGGCTCCACAACAACAGCGGGGGGCCGATCGATGTGGACGTGCGGGTGGTGGTGGATCTCATGCAGTGAGAGCTACCCACCCCACCTTCCCAGCCATCACAGCAGCGGAGCTCCTCGTGGCGATCCCCCATAAAGAAAAGTTCCTGTTGTGGTGGTCTCCCCACCACAACAGGAACTCTCATGAAAGCGCGGTGTTCACGCCGGCGGGAGGGCGTTGCAAAGATTCGGCTCAGCCCCCAAGCCCATCAGAGGGGAACGAGCCCCCGGGACTGAGATCAAATGTGAATCGCCGCCCCCACCGCTGCGTGGGCAACTTCGACCAGGACCTCGCTGAGGGTCGGATGGGCGTGGACCGCTCGGACGATCTCCTCGGGGGTGAGCTCGGCGGTCCGCGCGAGGACCATCTCGGGGAGCAGCTCCGTGACCTCGGGGCCGATCATATGGACCCCCAGGATCTCCCCATATTTCGCATCCACCACCAGTTTCACGAAGCCTCCGTGCTCGCCGAAGGCCAGGGCCTTCCCGTTGGCCTGGAAGGGGAACTTGCTCACTTTGATGGAATAACCCTGCTCCCGGGCCTGTTTTTCCGTAAGCCCCATGGAGGCGATCTGGGGACGGCAGTAGATGCAGCGCGGCACGGCCAGGTAATCGATGGCTGGCGGCACGGACCCTTTCCCTTCCTGTGCGGCGATGTGCTCCGCCGCCACAATCCCTTGAGCGGAGGCCACATGGGCCAGGGGCAGCTTCCCGGTCACGTCGCCGATGGCATAGATGTTCGGCACCGAGGTCTGCAGGTAATCGTTCACCGTGATGGCCCCTCGCTCCACCTGCACCCCCACGGCCTCCAGGCCCAGGTTCTCCACGTTCGGCTGCACGCCGATCGCCACGAGCACCGTCTCCGCCTCCACGGTCTTCCCGCCAGCCTCCACCGCGACACCCCCGTTCGCCGATCGCACAGCGTCCACCCGGGTGTTCGTCATGAAACGGATCCCCATCCGGGTGAACTGCTTCTCCAGCTCCACGCTGATCTCCTCATCCTCCAATGGCGCCAGATGCGGGAGCATCTCGATCAGGGTGACCTCGGCGCCGTAGGCCCGAAAGAGATAGGCGAACTCCAGCCCGATGGGTCCAGCGCCGATGATCACGATGGACCGAGGGGCTTGTTTCAGCTCCAACGCCTGGCGGTAAGTGATCACCCGGGGTGGGTCGATCGAGAGGCCGGGCAGCAGGCGCGGCCGCGCCCCGGTGGCCAGGACGATGTATTTCGCCTCCAACACCCCCTCGAACTTTTGTCCCCCAACGGCCGCCCCTTGGGTGGGGCGCACCTCGACCTGGTGGGCCGAGCGCAGCCTCCCCTCCCCTTCATAGACATCGATCCGGTTTTTGCGCATCAGGAACTGAACGCCTCGCACCAGGCGGTCGGCCACCTGGCGGCTGCGACGATAGGCGGCCTCGTAGTTCACCCTGAGGTTCTCAAAGGAAAAACCGAACTCATCCCCCCGGCTCAGCAGTTCGATCACCTCTGCGTTACGCAACAGCGCCTTGGTGGGGATGCAGCCCCAGTTCAGGCACACCCCCCCAAGGTGCTCCCGCTCCACCAGCGCCGTTTTCAGCCCCAGCTGCGCCGCCCGGATCGCGGCCACGTAACCGCCAGGCCCACCGCCGATGATGACCACGTCATACTGCGCCATGGAAGCCTCCTTCCCTTGCGGAGATTCGTAATGCATCCTGCGATCAGGAAAACCTCGCAAAATATGGCGCCGTCCCCTATTGACCGATCCCGAGACCTGCTTCCCTCCACCGCCGAAATCTCTCCTCATCCTCCGGTTGCCAGACGGGCCTTGAGCTCGGAGATCACTTGAACCGGCGTCGGGTCGATCGCGTAGGCGAGCGCCAGGTAGACGCTGATGAAATCCCCGAGGAGGATCAAGGAGAACACCTGGGCGATGCGGCTCTCTCCGCGTCCGGTGAAAAGATCCGTGTTCACCCCTTGACGCATGAACAGTTCCCGGGTGATCCGGACCCGCAGCGCGTTGCGCGGATGGTCCGAGGGTGCAGTCAGGAAAAGGGCGATCAGATGCGGCAGCAACTCGGAAGGGAACTCCGTCCCCACGATTGTGTTATGATCCGCCTCCGGCAGGGCCTCGAAGACGGCCACCGCCTTCGCGTTTTCATTGATCTGGGTCTTCCAGCGACGCGCGACCTCCGCGAGGGGTCCCGCGCCGAAGATCACGGGGATGCGTCCGATCAACTGGCCGGCCATCCGTTTGGCCGGGTTGCGAACAGTCGGCACCTCCGGGGCCATCTGGGCGGCGTCCTCCTGCAACCGGGTCGCCGCTTCCTCGATGGCGGCCCGCGCATCTGGGATCAGGCCCAGGCGGTGGAGCAAACCCAGAAGGATCGAGAAGGAGTACCCCAAGGCCGCCCGAGGCTGCCCCACAGGCTCAAAGCGGAAGAGGGGGACCTCCCACTCTTGGGCCCACGCCGCCAGCCGCCCCCCCGTGGCGATCGCGGCCAGCGCGCATCCGCGCTTCCGCGCCGTCTCAAAGGCTTCCAGGGTCTCTTCCGTCTCCCCGGAGTAGCTGGAGCCGATCACCAACGTGCGAGGCCCCCGTGCGAAGGCGGGCAGGGCGTAATCTCGCACCACCGTCAGGGGGATCGGACATTCCGTTTCAACCAGGGCGGCCACCAATGAGGCCCCAATGGCCGACCCACCCATCCCAGCGATGACGATATGGTCGAAGGCGGACGCCGACCACCCCGAAGGCAACGGCGCGCGCATCGCCAGCTCCCAACCCGCCTGCAGCTGTCGGGGGAGATCAGCCACCAGGTCGAGCATCCGACCGGCGTCCAGAGCCCGCAAACGCGATGCATCATCGAGAGGAATCATCTCTCGGCCTCCGAATTTGATAATCGCCCGCCGCAGATGTAGCTCTGACCGTTATGTCAACAGGATTTTAGCGGGCTTCACATTATGAGAGCAAACACAAAGCGTTCCCTGCATGGAACATGAGAGGTTGTAGCCGGCGGATCCGTAGGTTAGCATAATACGCGCCAGCCTTTGAGAAGAGAAACATCCGAAGGGCCACCCTTCCTGGGGAGATCGCGACGGCTGGGGACCGATCCTCACCCGGAGGGCAAAGATGACCTCGTTGCAGGAGACCGTTGCTCGCATCGGGCCGCTCTCCATCTCCGCCATGGAGGCCGCGAGGGCCCGCCTGGACCAGTTGACGAAGCCCCGGGGAAGCTTGGGGCGGCTGGAGGATCTCGCAGTCCAGATCGCCGGGATCATGGGAGACCCGCGGCCGATCATCCGCCACAAAGCGGTGATCATTGTGGCCGGTGACCACGGCGTCGCCTCGGAGGGCGTGAGCGCATATCCTCAAGAGGTCACCGGCCAAATGGTCCGCAACTTCCTGCGAGGTGGGGCGGCGATCAACGTTCTGGCCCGTCACATCGGCGCCCGTGTGGTGGTGGTGGATGCAGGCGTCGCCGTTGATCTGGAGCCCCACCCTGCGCTGAAGATCCGCAAGATCGGATATGGAACGGCTAACATCGCTTACGGCCCGGCGATGAGCCGGGAGCAGGCCGTTCAGGCGCTGGAGACAGGCATCGCGCTTGTGGAGGAAGAGCTCCTCCAGGGGTTGGACATCGTCACCCCGGGGGATATGGGGATCGCCAACACCACGCCGGCGGCGGCAATCGCTGCGGCCGTCACTGGGCTCCCACCGGCCGAGGTGACCGGTCGGGGAACGGGATTGGATGATCAGAGGTTGGCTCGCAAAATCGCCATCGTGGAGCAGGTCCTGCGGGTCAACAGACCGGATCCCGAAGATGGGATAGACCTATTGGCGAAGGTCGGCGGGTTTGAGATCGGCGTGATCGCGGGCATCATCTTGGGCGCAGCGGCCCGTCGCATCCCCGTTGTGCTGGATGGCCTGATCTGCACCGCGGGAGCGCTTATCGCGGCGACCATCGCCCCCGCCGTGACAGCGTACTGCATCGCCGGCCACCACTCTACAGAGCCTGGCCACGGCGCGATGCTCCGGCACCTGGGGCTCAAGCCGCTTCTGAGCTTGGACATGCGGTTGGGCGAGGGAACGGGCGCGGTCCTGGCGATGAGCTTGATCGAAGCTGCCTGTAAAATCCTGAACGAAATGGCGACCTTCGCCGAGGCAGGGGTCTCCGAGCGGATCGGCTGAGTTTCTGAGCGAAGCCGCATCTCCGTGCCAGCGCCCCATGCGTCAAAGGAGCGCAATGTTTCGGTCATTTCTCGCTGCCGTGCAGTTTCTGACCATCCTGCCTTTGCCACAGCGGGAGATTCCGCTGGAAGAGGTGGGGCGGTCCGCGTGGGCGTTCCCGGTGGTCGGGGCGCTGATCGGTCTGCTGCTGGTTGGGGCCAACGCGCTGCTGAGCCCTCTGTTTCCACCGGCCTTGCGGGCCGCGCTGGTGCTGGCTCTGTGGGTGGCAATGACCGGGGCGCTCCACCTGGATGGGTTCGTGGATTCCTGCGACGCGCTGCTGGCCGCCCGTCCTCCTGAGACCCGGCTGGAGATCCTGCGGGATACCCACGTGGGCGCCTTCGGGGTGGTCGGGGCCGTTATGCTCCTATTGATCAAATTCGCAACCCTTATGGCCCATCTCTCCATAGGGAGGTGGAGTGCGCTGCTCATGGCCCCGCCTCTGGGGCGGTGGGCTATGGTCTACGCGATGGCCCATTACCCCCCTGCTCGGGCGTTCGGAATGGGGAAGACGGTGCAAGGATCCGTGAGCAAGCAGACGCTCTTAGGAGCCACCCTGTTGACGCTGCCCGTCCTCTTAACGAGCCCGTTGGAGGGCCTGATCGCTTTCGTATCGGCCTGGGGGTTCACCATCCTCTTCGCCCGCTGGTTGCTGCGGCGCGTCCCCGGCTTCACCGGTGATATCTACGGCGCTCTCTGCGAATCCGTGGAGACAACGATCTTGCTCACGCTGGCGGTGGGGACAGGAAGATGAACTTCCGCTTGGGTTCTACTTCTTACGTTTACCCGGCAGACGTTCTGCCGAACGTGGAACGACTGGCGGGGATGGTCGAAGATATAGAGCTGGTGCTCTTCGAGGTCGATGAAGCCAGCAATCTGCCGGATGCCAGGACCGTCATCAGGCTACGGGAAATCGCCGACCGCCATAAGCTCAGTTACACCGTGCACCTGCCCTTGGATCTGCGGCTGGGGGCCGAAGGGGAAGCTTGGGCGTCGTCGGTGGAAAAGGCCCGTCGGATCATCCGGAGCACCCGCCCTCTGAACCCGTGGGCCTACATTGTCCATCTTTATCCGGAAGAGACCCAAGGGCAGGACCGCTGGCGGGAAATGTGCCTGCGCGCCCTGGAGATCCTGGCCGAGGAGACCGGAGATCCGAGCCTGCTGGCCTTGGAGAACCTGGAGAACTGTCCTCTAGAACATCTCATCCCGATTATGGAACAAGCGCGTGCCCGCCTCTGCCTGGATGTCGGACATCTCTGGCGGGCGAAGGTGGATCCGCTTCCAGCCCTGAGGGCCTATCTGGGGTGGACACGGGTCATTCACCTGCACGGGGTGAATCAACGGGACCACGAATCCCTCACCTGGGTTCCCAGCCACGCCCTCCGCGCCGTCCTGGAGGAGCTGATCCGCCAGCGGTATAAAGGTGTAGTCACTTTGGAGGTCTTCTCGGTCGAGGACTTCTTCTCATCCTGGAGACGGATCCGAGATTTGCTGAGGGAGTTGGACCATTGAACGTCCATGTGACTCTGGTTATAGGCGGTGCCCGGAGCGGGAAGAGCGCCTACGCCCAGCGGCTGGCCGAGGAATCCGGCAGGCCGGTCCTCTACGTGGCGACGGCGACAGCGGGGGATGAGGAGATGGCCGAGCGGATCGCCCGCCATCGGGCCGCCCGCCCCACTCATTGGCGCACGCTGGAGATCCCGATGAACATCGGGCCAGCGCTGGAGGCTACTATTGCCGGGGGTGAGGTGGTGTTGCTGGATTGCCTGACCATGTTGGTCTCCAACCTGATGATGGACGAAGGCGAAGGGGCAACAGCCGACCGTTTGGAAGCACGGGTCGTGGAGGAACTGGAGGCCCTCCTGAAGGTCTGCAGGACACGGGAGGCCCAGCTCATCGTCGTTTCCAATGAAGTGGGAATGGGGCTGGTCCCCCCTTACCCCATGGGGCGTGTCTACCGGGACGTTCTGGGACGGGCGAATCAGTGGCTGGCCGCCCGATCCGACCGGGTGGTTCTCATGGTGGCAGGAATCCCCCTGGAGGTGAAGGGACCGAGGGGGGACCCTTCCAAACCGGACCTTGACAAGACCGCCGGAATGGACGATCGATCCCCTCTCTAAACACACGGCAAAACCCTCTCGGGCTTCACCCGCATTCCTGTTTCAGGATCCGCACGAGACCCTCCGGCTCATCGGTGATGATCGCTTCGATCCCCAAGCGGATCAGGCGCCGTGCCTCCTCCGCTTCGTTCACGGTCCATGCCACCATCGCGTATCCGCGCTGCCGGCACCAACGAACGGTGCGCTCATCGATCATCGAGAAATGCAGGTGGCGGGCCTGATGGGGGGCCAGAAAAGCCAGCCAGGCCCGACGCAAGGGGAGCGGGAGATCGGGGCCCACCAGGAGCCCCCGGGGGATCTCGGGCGCCAGGCGCCAGGCCCAGCGCAGGGCCAACGGATTGAACGAAGAAAGCAACACCCGCTCCGACAGACCATACCGGCGAACGCGCTCCACCACCGCCCGGACCAATGCCCTCCCCCCATCCCGGAACGCCTTCAACTCGATATTGTAGCGAACCCGATCCCCAAAGGCCTCAAAGACCTCATCCAGCGTGGGGATCCGCTCGCCCGCAAAGCGAGGATCGAACCATGCGCCGGCGTCCAGGGCCTTCAACGCTGCGACCGTCTTCTCCCAAACCCGCCCGGAACCGTCCGTGGTCCGATGGAGATCGGCGTCGTGAAGCACGACGGGAACCCCGTCGCGGGACAGGTGAACATCCAGCTCGAAACCATCGGCACCCAGCTCCAGCGCCAGGCGGAAGGCCGTCAGGGTGTTCTCCGGGGCGACCCGGTTGGCCCCTCGATGCGCCAGGTTGAGCGGGCGATCCGTTCGGAAAAAGGCCATCGGGAATCCCCCTCGAGGTCTCGACGTTTCAGCCCCATAGCGTTATGAATTGAGGGTTTTCGGAGGCTGATCCGGAGGCCTTCAGCTCCCGGCCCAGCCCCTGAACGATTTTTTCTTCCCTCTCCTCGCAGCTCCTTGGGCCGCAGGGAGAGGGGAAGGCCATTCACGTCCTCCATGCCTACAAAACTAGAGGAGCGCGCAAGCCATCTTTTGGGCCGATGGGCACCAAACGGCGTGCGGGCGTTGCTACCCCTCGCCCTCACGATTCGCCCCAGTTGACCCAGGCCAGCCAGGCGGCTAGGAGGGCAGCGCTGATGGAGGTGGCGGGGATCAGAAGGTCGCCCCCGGCGGGGAGCGGCCCTCTGGCCGTGAAGGCCAACAACATCGCGGTGGCCACGGTCCACCCGGCCGCCGAACCGATCAATCCGGCCAGGAAAATCCGAATCCAACGCACCCGGGAAGGCGGTAGCATGAGATCCTCCCCCTTGTCTTCGGTGTGATCCATTGTGGGCAAGTTGATGGAGGATCGCAAGCGATGGGTTTTCTCATGGTAAGGCCTTCCCTTCCTCCCTCCTCAAAACTGCAGGCAGAAAGTAAAGTAACGTAGCAATTCAGCTTGGGGGCTTTGGGGGCGAGCCGGGCGCCTTCGGCGCCCGGCTCGCCCCCAAATAGCTTTTCTCCTCCCTCCCCACGGCCCTTCGGGCCGTGGGGAGGGAGGAGAAAGGGGGGTGGGGCCCTTCCCTACTGACAGGGTGGATTGTTACCCAGAGCAAGTTTTCAGACACTCTCTTAGGGAAGCGAATCCCAAAGGCCATGGGGAGGAGGGATAAAATGGTCTCAGGGGATGTTGAACTCCTAAAAAGAGGTGCCTGCGGATGGTGAAATTCACTTTCCATTTCCCAACGGGCTTTCTATGGGGAACGGCAACCTCGAGCCATCAGGTGGAAGGGGAGAACACCCGCAATGACTGGTGGCTCTGGGAACAGGAGCCGGGACGGATCCGGGAAGGGCACCGTTCGGGGCACGCCTGCGACTGGTGGCGCAACGCGGAGGCGGATTTCGATCGCGCCGCCGCCATGGGCCAAAACGCCCACCGGCTCTCCGTTGAGTGGAGCCGGATCGAGCCCCAGGAGGGAGTCTTTGACGATGCGGCCCTCGATCGCTATCGGGCGATGCTGCGAGCCCTGAGGGAACGAGGGCTCGAGCCGATGGTGACCCTTCACCATTTCACCAACCCGATCTGGCTGGCGGAACAGGACAGCTGGGAGAACCCAGTCACCATCGACCGCTTCGAGCGGTACGTGCGGCGGGTGGTAGGCGCGCTGAAGGATCTCTGCCGCCTCTGGTGCACCATCAACGAGCCCAACGTCTTGGCCTACATGGGTTGGAACGAAGGGAAATGGCCGCCGGGGAAACGCGATTTCAACCTCTCGATGCAGGTGCTGCGCCATCTGATGCGAGCCCACGCCCGGGCTTACTATGCCATTCATGAAATCCAGCCCGAAGCCCAGGTTGGGATCGCCCACAACATGGTGGTCTTCGAACCCGCTCATCCCGCCTCGCCCCTGGATCGCCTCATCGCCCGCCTGCACGATCGCATGTTCAATGGCTTGGTCCTGGACGCGATGGTAAACGGCCGGGAGCCTGGGGTTCTGTCTTTCCGCACGTTGGCGACGCTTCGGGGGACCTTCGATTTCATCGGGCTGAATTACTACACCCGACGCCTCTCAGCCTTCGATCGGCGTTCCCCGGCGACGATGTTCGGTCGCACCTTCCTGAACCCCCACGGCGAGCTCAGCGATGGGGACTATGGGGAGGTCTTCCCGGAGGGCTTATATCGTCTGCTGAAGCGGCTCGCCCGCCTCGGCAAGCCGATTTACATCACCGAGAACGGGATCCCCGATGCGGATGATGACCAGCGCCCGCGCTTCTTGATCCGCCACCTCCATGCGATGTGGCGGGCTATTCAGCAAAACGTCCCGGTGAAGGGGTATTTTTACTGGTCTCTGGTGGATAACTTTGAATGGGCCGAGGGCTGGACCTTACGCTTCGGCTTGATCGAGGTGGATCCCCAAACCCAGGCTCGGCGCCCTCGACCCAGCGCCGAGCTTTACGCGGAGGTTTGCCGGGCGAACGCCCTGACCTCGGAAACCATCGCGCGCTATGCCCCAGAACTGCTCCAGGAAATGTTCGGGGTCTAAGGGTCCATGAAATTTGTGGAGTGTAAGCGCCTTCAGCGTCCACACCAGACCTCAAGCGCCGTGGCCCCTATTATAATTTTGGGTAAAGAGGACAACTCTATTGAGCTTCGCTCTGGCAGGGCGTTTCAGAGCTCTAACATTTTGGGTTTTCGGGGCTGGGGTGTGGGCCTTTGGCCCCCCGCCCCCTGCGGTCTTTGTCAGAACTTTGAAAAGCCCTGTCGCCCTGGAAAAGGAACCCGGCGTAAGATGCCAACATCGTCGGAGGTGGGGTGCTCCTTTGACGCGCCCTCAGATCCCAAGCATCCACTTCTGTCCACACGAACCCAATTTCAGGAGGTGGGCCATGTCCCGAACCCATCTGTTCCCCCCCGACCGCGTGCACTATGTGTGGAACAACACTCTACCGCCCGTCATCGAGATCGAGCCCGGGGACACAGTGATCTACGAGCTGCGGGATGTGACCGACAACCAGATCACCCCTGCCTCCACGGCGGAGGATCTCACCCGTCTGGATTGGAGCCGCATCTATCCCCTGGCTGGCCCGCTCTATGTCAAGGGCGCCCAGCCGGGGGATGTCCTGGAAGTCGAGATCGTGGATCTACATCCCAAGGGCTGGGGGTGGACTGGGATCATCCCCGGCTTCGGGCTGCTGGCTGAAGAGTTTGAACAGCCCTATCTCAAAATCTGGGATCTCTCGCCTGGCGATCACACCTTCTTCCGCGAGGATATCCGCATCCCCCTGGATCCTTTCTGCGGCACCATGGGCGTGGCGCCGAAAGAGCCCGGCGAGCACCCGGTGATGCCGCCCGGACCCTTCGGCGGGAACATGGACATCCGACACCTCACGAAGGGCGCGCGCCTCTTCCTGCCCGTGCAGGTAGAAGGGGCTCTCTTCTCCGTGGGGGATGCCCATGCTGCGCAGGGGGACGGGGAGATCTGCGTCACCGCCATCGAGGCCCCGATGTATGCGGTGCTTCGATTCCACCTCCACAAAGGACGCTCCATCGAAGAGCCCCAGTTCCTCTGTCCAAAACCGCTGACCTCTAAATACGACGAAAAAGGCTACTATGCGACCACGGGGATCGCCCCCGACCTCATGGTGGCTGCCAAGAAGGCCGTGCGGTATATGGTGGACCACATCGCCCATACGTACCGGATGAGCCGCGAAGAGGCCTATATCCTGGCCAGCGTGGTGGTTGATCTGAAGATCAGCGAGGTCGTCGATAAACCGAACTGGATCGTCACGGCTTACCTGCCCTTGAGCATTTTCCAGTAATCGTCCGGCTGACCGAGGCTGCCTCACACCCTCAATGGGTTTTCCCCTCCCCATTGCCCTTTGGGCTGTGGGGAGGGAGAGAAAAAAGGGAGGGATAGAGGACCCCTCCCCCGGATGTTCTCAGCAGCCTCAAGCGGGTAAAGCATAATCGCTGCCCAAAAGGATCCAAGTGTTTCAGCTCAACATGGAACATCCGAATCAGGATCGAGCCGCCCGGGTGGGCGCGAAGTTGCGGGCGCTGGGATGGCGGCTGGCAGTCGCGGAGTCATGCACCGGGGGTCTGCTCAGCCACCGACTGACGAACGTCCCCGGCAGCTCCGCCTATTTCCTCGGCGGGGTGATCGCTTATCGGAACGAGATCAAAACCCGCGTGCTCCATGTTCGCGAGGAGACCCTGGCCCGCTTTGGGGCCATCAGCGCGGAGACCGCCCAAGAGATGGCGGAAGGAGTCCGTCGCCTGTTCCAGGCGGATCTCGCCCTTGCGATCACCGGCGTCGCTGGGCCCGATCCGATCGAAAACCAACCGGTGGGACGGATCTACATCGCCTTGGCCAGCCCTCATGGGATCCAGGTCCGCCAGATCCTCGGCGGGTCCGATCGCCAGGGCAACAAAGCGCTCGCGGTCGAAGCCGCGTTGGAGCTTCTGGAGGCTACACTGGAGGGAAAGCCGCTTCCTGAGAATCCTCAGGGGACTTGAAAGTTGATTTCTTTGCGGGGTGGGGCCGCCTTCGGCGGCCCCACCCC
>DATMAC010000085.1:0-2129 GCA_035573655.1 Thermoflexus sp. | reverse complement strand
CGGGCCGGGCGCCTTTGGCGCCCGGCCCGCCCCTAAAATGCTTTTCATCCCCCCTCCCCACGGCCCTTTGGGCCGTGGGGAGGGGGGATGAAGGGGGGTGAGGCCATCGGCCTTCCTCCTCAATCGGATGAAGCGCTCATTCGAGAGAAACCAACATGATGGAAGAGCGAACGCCGCGTCTGCGGGAGCCGTTGATCGTGCTGGCCGTGCTGGCCCTGGGGCTGATCTGGGGCGTCAACGCCCTCACCAACCGGGATCCGATTTGGTTTTGGCCGTGGCTCAACGCCCAAGCCGCGGAGATCCGGATCACCGCCGGGGGCCGCGAATACGTGTTCACGCCCGGAACGCCGGGCTACGACCGGCTGAACCGGGCCCTGAATCAGGTCCTCTCCGGCTTCAACATCGAGGGCTACGAGCCCCAAATCGGGCTTTCCGAAGCCACCTTGTCCGAATACCGCCAAGGGTCTCAAGCACTGACGGTATGGGCGCGCTACGATCCCCCGATCCAGATCCACACCGCTTACTTCTTCCCGCGGGCGGACCTGTTGATCATCCCCCTCCGGGGGCCGCATGCGGAACTGCGCCCGGTCTTCGGGGCGCTCCACGGCGTGATCCGGCTGGGAGCGTTGCGCCTGCGAGATCGCCAAGCGCTGGAGAAAGCCGTCGAGGAGGCCCTCCCATGAACCGTCCTTTGCTCGCGCCCTCCGAGCTGGAGATCCTCACCGCCCGTTTCGGACCCCAGCCGCAGCATCACGCGACGGTCGTCGGGGACGGTTGGTGGGAGGAGGTGCGCCAAAGCCTGAACCGGCGTCGGGGGGAGGTCCTCCTGGTCATCCAACGGCCGGATGGCCAGCTGCTGGTGCACACCAAGGCGTTTTACCCCCCGGATGCGTACCGCCTGCTGACCGGCGGGATCGGTTGGGAGGAGACCGCTTGGGCGGCCATGCATCGGGAGATGGCGGAGGAGACCGGCCTGCCCGTGCGTTCGGCCGCATGGTGGGGATTGATCACCTATACGCTCTATCCCTCCGAAGGCGCGCTGGACCGAGGCCTTCCGTTCGTTTCCTTCGTCTTCCACATCCGCACCGAGGGGGAGCCCCGGGCGGCGGACCGCTCGGAGCAAATCGCGGCCTTCCGTTGGGTCCCCCCGGAGGCCCTCCCCGAGATCGCCCACCGCTTGGAGCAATTGGACCGCCCGTGGCGGGGCTGGGGGGTCTTCCGGGCGATCGGGCATCGTTTCGTGTGGGAATATCATCGAGAGCGATTGATCGTTGGAGGATAAGGCGGTGACCGACCATGGCCTTTCCGGGAAGAAGTTCATCGCCATCGCGGGGAACATCGGGGTGGGCAAATCGGCGCTCACGGAGCGGCTGGCGGAGGTGCTGGGGTGGGAGCCGTTCTTTGAGGCGGTGAATGACAACCCCTACCTGGCCGATTTCTACCAGGATATGGCCCGCTGGAGCTTCCACTCCCAAATCTTTTTCCTGGGGCGACGGCTCCGCCATCACATCATGATCCTTCAGCGGCCTCACTCCGTGATCCAGGATCGCACGATCTATGAGGACGCGGAGATCTTCGCCAGAAACCTTTACGAACGGGGGGACCTCAGCGAACGGGATTGGCGGGTCTACCGCGAGCTTTACGAAACCCTGTTGATGTTCCTCCCTCCCCCCGACCTGGTGCTGTATCTCCGGGCCTCGGTCCCTACCCTGCTACACCGCATCGCCCTGCGGGGCCGCCCCTTCGAACGGGCCATCGCTCCGGATTACCTGGCCCGTCTGAACGATCTCTACGAGGAATGGATCCGGAACTTCGATCAGTGCCCCGTGCTCACCATCCCGGCGGATCGCTTGGATTTCGTTCACCACCCTCATCACCTCCGCCTGATCGTCGATAAGGTGATTGAGAAGCTGCGAGGGAAGGAGGTGGTCACCTTCGAGGACGATGGGGGGGATCTCTCTGGATCCCCTGCGGCCAGCTGAAGTTCGGACACGCGTTGGGACATCGAGCGGGTGAGGTCCTCACCCCTGCCTCCAGGGGCTGCGTTGCGATCCAGGGCTTTTCCATCCTTTCGGGGGTTTGGGGGCGAGCTGGGCGCCGAAGGCGCCCAACTCGCCCCCAAAGTATCT
>DATMAC010000084.1:0-13493 GCA_035573655.1 Thermoflexus sp. | reverse complement strand
TTTGGAAATGCGCCATGATTGCTCCGTATTAATTCACGAAGATCAATAGATCGCTGGTAGTGCTTCTTCCACATTATTATTTTTTGTTTTGGATTCTCTCCCCACGGCCCTTGGGCCGTGGGGAGGGGGATGAAGGGAGGTGGGGTCCTTCCGCGCCTTACCGAGAGCTCAGAGCGGAATGGAGCTGGGCTGAATCGTTATGATCCCTGAAAAGCTACGGGAGGTGGGAAGGGAGCTTGCGATCCTAAGTGTGAGAGCTCGGCGTGGCGATCGTTGCCTTAGGGATTGCCAGATAAAATGTGCTGCCTTGTCCCAGCTGGCTCTTCACCCAGATGCGGCCTCCATGCCATTCCACAATCGATTTCACCAGGGCCAACCCCAGGCCGCTCCCTTTTACGTGGGCAGTCTCCTTACGGCGGACCCGATAGAATTTTTCGAAGATCCGTGCCTGATCCGCGGGAGCGATGCCGATCCCACTGTCTTTCACCCAGATCACAATCTCTTTGTCCTGCTCACGAAGGCCCAACGAGATGATGCCTCCGGTTGGTGTATATTTAATCGCATTGTCGATCAGGTTTGTGATCGCTCGGCGTAGCCAGGCCGGATCTCCGTTTGCGATCCCCTGACCTTTCACCTCCAGCGTCATACGCAGTCCGCGGGCCATCGCGTGGGGGCGCATTTCATGGAAAACATCTTGTATGAGATCGCTCAGGCGGCAGATCCCCCGCTGGCCGATCCCCTCCTCAATCCGCTTCAAATCCATGAGGTCCTCAATGAGCCGTGCCATTTGATCGATGCCATCCATGATCTTCTCTACATACTCCTGCTGGCGAGCGGTTAAGGGACCGGCCATGCCCAACATGGTGACAAAGCCCCGCATATAAGTCAGTGGGGAGCGCAGGTCATGGGAGATGGCGGCGATGAAGTCGGATTTTAGTTCGTCCAGCGCCCTGAAGGGGGTGATATCCCGCACGAACACCAGCTGTCCGATCTCCCGGCCGTCCCCCAGGCGCAAATCATAACGTCCAGCCCAATAGACCCGGCCATCGGATCGCTTGAATTCACGGCTCCGGACGTGTCCTGGAGGGATCCGCTCGTTCAGCAGCTCGCCCAATTCCGGATCCTTCAGGAGTGGGGCAATGGGTTGCCCTATCGCCCTTAAGGCTGGAAGACCTAAGAACCGCTCCGCCGTCGGATTCAGATAAAGCAGATGGCCGTGCACATCGATCAGCATCAGAACGTCCGGGCTGCTCTCCAGGACCGCTCGGAGTCGCTCGCGCTCGGCCAGGGCGGCTTCGTACAGGCGGGCCCGGGCGATGAACACCGCCGTCTGGCTGAGGATCAAGCGGATCAGCTGCCGTTCAGTTTCCGGTACCCGATGGGGTTGGGTGAAGGTCAGCCATGCGACCCCGAGGAGCTCCTCCCCCAAACGGATGGGAAGGATCGCCAAGGCCCTCCTGCCCCCTTCTTGGCTGAGAACAGCCGGGAGATCCGGATGACGAAGCACGTGATCGATCCAGAGAGGCTCCCCTCGCTCCAGTCCCAGACTCCAACAGGCCTCATCGAGCGGCTCCGGATCCTTTTCCCCTATTGTGGTGAACACCCGGATGGAGTCCTGAGTCCCTGGGATCAAGACACGGGCCTCAGATGCCTGAGTGGCCCGCTCCAGCGAGCGAGCGACCTCCGGCAGGCTGTGGGCCAGATCTCCGGTTTCCACCAGCCGTTGGTTTAATTCCAATAGCAGGGAAAGATCCATCAACCGGGCCCGCAAGCCATGGCGCATCCGTTCCATCGCCTCCGCCAGCAGTCCTACCTCGTCAGGGCCTTCGATCTCAATGGGGACCTCGAGCTCGCCTTCCGCCATGCGCGCCGCCTCGACTGTCCGCTGCCTTAAACGCCGCGTGATGGACCAACTTAAGATGTTGAGCAGCAGCATGCCGCCTACAGCGAACCCCACGAGGATTCCGATGGCAGGAAGGATGAGCTCAAGAACCCTTCGAATGAGTGCTGATCGGGGGTACCGGATAACAGCCCACCAGTCCGTTCCCGGGAGCCGACGAAAGTGGAGGAAGTCATTGGTTCCGATGGAGGATCGCTGGGTTACATCTAAAGGTCCAGAGAGCGTTGGGACGGGGAGGGGGAAGACATCCAGTATGCGCTGGGGATCTGCGTGCAATAAAATCTGTCCTTGGGGATCGATCAGCAACCCCTCGCCGGAAGGCACGCCCACGCGCAAGGAAGTCAACACCTCTTGCATAGCGGGATGCTTGGCGATTCGGGCGCGCCCGATCAGGAAGCCCCGAGGGGGCTCCCCATCCAGTGGCGTAATAAAAGATAAACCAGCCGTTCCATCCGGAAGGCGGTGCACTTTGGTGTGAATGGTCGAGCGAGCAGTGCGGGCCTGGGTCAGCGCAGTGTGTTCCTCTGTCGAAAGCCCGCGGGCCCGTTCCTCCACTGGATACGCGACCAGGATCTCCCCATCTGCTCCAGTTAGCAGAACCGTATGGTAGATCGGCCCGGTTTGAACAAAGCGCTGGAGGATCGGGGCAACGACGCGGGGATCCTCACTCTGAGGGATGCCCAGGGCCGCCAAATCTGCCAGCAGCGTGTCTCCTGTATGTAGGAAGTATAAGAGCTGCTCCCCGGCCCGGCGAACTCCTTGGTTCACCGCTTCCATTCGCTCAGCGTAGGCTTGGCGGACCGTTCGGTCAGCCATGAAAAGCGACAGGCTGAGGATCAACACGCCCATCCAAGATCCAAAGAAGAGCCGCATGCGCGTCCGGATCTCACGGGCATGAGGAGGCCATTGGGGAGGCCGGCGGGTGAGGAATACGGAGGGCCAACGCCAATGAAGCCCTTGCGCGATCAATCCACAGAGCAGCGCGCTGACTCCTGATGAAGGCGCAATAGTGGCATACAGGGTCCAAATCCCATCCACCGCCTCTGGCCATGAGGGGTAAAAACTTCCCCATGAAATCGCCTGGAGGATCAGCCAGATCCCCCAGCCGACGATGGCAGCGCTCACGGGTTGGCGAAGGGCACGAAAGAGGCGCCCGACGTAGTTCTGGGCGAGCAGCGAGCCGATCGCCGTGACGTCCAAGGCGATGATCCATGGGAGATGTAGAAAGCGTCCATCGCTGGTGAACCCGATCAACGCTCCTCCAACCAGCCCGGCCAGCGCGAGGGCGCCTGGCTGGAGGCGTCCGCCCCAAACCAGATAAGGCAACCAGAAGAAGAGGGGGAAGCCGACCCGGAAAGGCAAGCCTGGAAAATCGTTCCATGACAGAATAGGGCTCAGGCTCGTTAGGAGAATGAGGAGGAGCAGGCCTCTGACTTCAGAGGCTTGGAGTTCCTTCCAGGAACGAAGATCATCAGGACGTCTGATCCATAGGCCGAAAACAATCAGGAACCCAGCCATGGTCCAGGCCCATCCCCATAATGAGCCTGGCCCCGCCAAATGATTGGGGAAGCCCCAAAACTCCACACGCATCCCTTCCCCCTATCTGAGCAGTGAGTCCAGAATCTAGGAGGCGGGAGCGATCTCAACCGCCATCTGCAATGTTAATCCCAGTGGGAGTTTTGGGCGAAATCAACCAGTGAAGGTGGGGCACCTTGCTCTGTTGCAAACCACAGATATGACCCTATGCTCTCTCCAGTAGCTTCCTTTGGGGGAGGGGCCATCAGGCTTCCCCATTGCCTATCTGAAAAACAAATGTGGATGACTGAAGTTCGGACACGAGTTGGGATATCGAGCGAGCGGAGTCCTCACCCCGCCTCCAGGGCCGCGTTGCGATCCAGGGCTTTTCCATGTTTTGGGGGTTCTGGGGCTGGGCCGGGGGCCGAAGGTCCCCGGCCCAGCCCCAGAAATGGGGGAGGGGCCATCCTTTTCTTCACTGAGGAGGGATGAGGAACCCCATTGTCCCAACTTATGTCCGAACCTCAGTGGATGAAGGACGAATGCGTCATCCGCATTTAAGGGGTAGGTCAGGGACCTTTGGCGCTCAGTCTGCCCTCACCCCCCTCCCCATGGCCCAAAGGACCATGGGGAGGGGAGATAAAGGGCAACGAAATCCTTTCGCCCTGATTAGGGAATGAGCAAGACCTTGCCCACCGTCTGACGGGAGGCCAATCGACGATGGGCTTCGGCGGCCTGTTCGAGCGGGAACGTTGAGTCAATGAAGACCTTCAGCTGACCGGTGGCCACCAGATAAAGCACCTCTCCCGCCCGCCAGAGCAGCTCCTCGCGGGTCCGCAGGTAATGCCACATGGACGGTCGGGTCAGGAAGAGGGAACCCTTCTGGTTCAGGACCTGTGGATCCAATGGGGGAACCGGGCCGCTGGATTGGCCGAAAAGCACCATGGTGCCTCGGGGGCGGAGGCAGTTTAAGCTCTTTTCAAAAGTATCCTTGCCCACCGAATCGTAAACCACGTCCACCCCACGGCCGTCGGTGAGGCGCTTGACCTCCGCCTCGAAGTCCTGCTCCGTGTAAACAATGACCGCATCGGCGCCCAGGGAGCGGACGATCTCCGCCTTGGCAGGAGAGGAGACTGTAGCGATGATGCGCGCTCCCCGGCGCTTGGCCATTTGCACCAGCAACGTGCCCACGCCGCCGGCAGCCGCGTGGATCAAACAGGTCTCGCCGGGTTTCAGAGGATATGTGCTCTGGGTCAGGAAGTGCGCAGTGATCCCTTGGAGCAAGACCGCTGCGGCCTGAGGGAAATCGATCGCGGGTGGAAGCTTCACCAGGCGATCGGCGGGGACCACAATATATTCTGCATAGGAGCCGGATACGCCAGCGTAGGCGACCCGCTCGCCCTCCTGAAACCCGGTCACTCCAGGGCCAACCGCGGCGATTTCTCCAGCCCCCTCCTGACCGGGGATGAAGGGCAGTGAAATGGGGTAGAGGCCGGTGCGATGGTAGGTATCAATGAAGTTCACGCCGATTGCGCGCAACCGGACCAGGACCTGGCCGGGGCCGGGGGTTGGGATGGGGATCTCATCCATTTGAAGGACTTCAGGGCCACCGAACTGGTGAATGCGGATCGCGCGCATGGCCGAAGCCTCCGGGGGATGAGGATTGAGAAGGCCGAGGCGATTCATGCCTGGCCTTCGGTTGCTCCAGCGGGAGCGGATGGGAATCGAACCCACCCCGGGCCGCCCCGCGACCCGACACCGGTTTTGAAGACCGGGGGCCTCACCAGAGGCCAACCGCCCCCATGCGGAAAATCACATGATAAAACGCTTTAAAGAGCCGTTTTGTCGCCATCCCTCTCCCCAGACCCCCGAAGCGCTGATGCTGTAACGATGCTGTCGATGCTGTAAACGGTCCACCTCAATTTTTGCTGTCCTGGGAAATCTGTCAAGGACCCGCCGCCCTTCCCGGTCACGTGGCCATGACACCACGAAGGGGGAAGCCGCGGGGGTGGGGGAAGTGGCTTCCCCCCTATGCCCCTGGGGGGAAATTCCACCACCTTCAACGGGATCCGGGATCGGCCTCACAGCATATCATGCTCCATTAGGATCCCATCCGTCCGCTCCAGCGCATGTTGACCTCCTCCCTGGAAGTTTAAGTGGAGTGGCTCCCCGGACGATAGACCAGATAGCGAACCCGGCGGGAGAAAACCGCTTCTTGGAACTTCTTTTCCTCCTCCGCCAAGTTGGAGGACGAAGACTTGACCTCCAAAAAGATGATTTCCCCGTCAGTTGTCTAAATGACGTAATCTGTGGGCAACGCTCCCCCCACGAAGGCGATTCTCTTGGGGTTCCTCACGGGGAAATCCGGCAGCAGAGGAGCCAATGATTCTACAACCTTTCCACGGATCACGGCCTCGGAGATCAACCGGCTCCGAGGCCGATCTTTCGCCATCTGCTGGATTTGCAGCTCTAATGTCCGAACCCGGGATTCCAGCTGTTTTGCGCGTTGCCGCTCGCTGAGCCAAAAGATCCATCCCACACCCGGGATCATGGATAAGATACAGATGATCAGCGATTCCATTTTCGATCACCTCCGACGCTCTCTCTCGGAGTTCGACCGCCGCACCTCTATCTCTTATGTTATGTTTTGTTTTTCCCTCCGGAGGACCTATCCCCGTCCCCCTTCGGCAGCCCAATCGTAACGATGGCAGCGGGGACACGTTTTCGGCCATTGGGAACGACGTGGAAGCCACGCGTGACCACAAACCCCACAGCGGAGCGGCCGGACCTCGATCGTCCGTTCCGTGGCGATCTTCAAGCCGATCACGGGCCGGTCCCAATTGGGACGGTTACAGCGCGGGCAAACCTTGGGCCGCTTGGAAAGGCGTGGGATCCACTCATGCCCGCAAATAGGGAGGCTTCCGAACTCGTTTGACAGAAGAGGCTTTCTGGGATATAAATGGGGCAGCCTTTTAAACAGAAAGCCCTCGGCGGTGTGGAGGCACCAGCCGGACGGCGGCTCCTCACGCCGATGCAGGCGGCGCGGAGATCATCTTGAGTATATCTCGAAGCGCGGCTCCCGCCGGGACTTGGTGGGAGCCGTTTTTGTTTTTCGTTCGGCTGTCCTCCCTGTCCCGGAAAGGCGGAGGTACTGCGGCGAGGCGGGGTGGCGTCCGGGTCTGAGGATGGTGGGCTCTACAGGCGCTGGTGGACAGGTGGTTGGCTTTTCGGGTCGTGTGGAATCGTTAGGGTGGGGGGTCTACAGACAGGTCACGCGAGGGAAAGCGGAAAGGGCCTGGTTCTGGGTAGAGGCAGAGACCTGCTCATGAGAAGCGAGATGGGGGAGGAAGGCTTCGACTTCCGGTGTGCCCACAGGAGGCAAGGACAATGGGCCCTTCGCCACCGCCAACTTTCCGCATAGAATGCCCCGTCGTTATCGGGCGGGAGGCGCCACTGCGCACGCTGGAGCAAGCGCTGGAGGGGGCATGCGCTGGACACGGGCAGACAGTCGTGCTGGCCGGCGAGGCTGGCATCGGCAAATCACGCCTGGTCGCCGAAGCGAAATCCCGCGCCCACTCACGCCAGATGCCCATCCTGCAAGGCCAGTGCTACGAGCCGGACCGCGTGCTGCCTTACGCCCCACTCCTGGACCTGTTGCGTGCGCGTTTCACCGCCCGTTCTGCAGCGGACATCGCCCATGACCTGGGGCCTGCCGCCCACGAACTCGTCAAGCTGCTCCCCGAACTGGCTAACCGCCTGCCCGACCTGACGCCCACACCGGCCCTCAACCCCGAACAAGAGAAACGCCATCTCTTCCAGGCGCTGATGGAGTTCTTCGCCCGCCTCGCATCGCGGATGCCGCTGTTGGTCATCCTGGAGGACCTGCACTGGAGCGATGACACCAGCCTGGAGTTCCTACTCCACTGGGCGCGACGCATTCCCTCTCAGTCCATTCTCCTATTGACGACGTACCGCAACGACGAAGCGAACCCGAGCCTGAGCCATTTCCTAGCCGAACTGGACCGCGCACGTTTGGCGAGCGAGTTGGTGTTAGGCCGCCTGACGATGGAAGAAGTGGATGCGATGATCCGGGCGATCTTTGACCAGCGGCGTCCGGTGCGAACAGAGTTTCTGCAGCCGATCTACGCCCTGACGGAGGGCAATCCGTTCTTTGTTGAGGAGGTGCTGAAATCGTTGGTCGCCGCTGGGGAGATTTTCCACACCCAGAGAGGATGGGATCGCAAGCCGGTGGGCGAGCTGCACATTCCGCGCAGCATCCAGGACGCGGTGCAGCGGCGGCTGGTGCACGTCAGTCCAGCGGCGAGGGAGCTGCTTGTGCTCGCGGCGGTGGCGGGGCGGCGCTTTGATTTCGCGCTGCTTCAGGAGCTAACCCGGATGAATAAGGAGGACTTGCTTGAAAGGCTGAAGGAAGGGGTCGCGGCGCGCTTGATCGTCGAGGGACCGGCGGACGAGTTCGCGTTTCGCCACGCACTGACGCAGGAGGCAGTATACGCCGGCCTGCTCATGTGGGAGCGCAGGCAGCTGCATCGCGTCGTCGGTGAGACGCTGGAGCGCCTGCACACGGATTCCCTGGACGCGCACATTGGCGACCTGGCCTATCATTTCTACCAGGCGCAGGCTTGGGAGAAGGCGCTGGAGTATGCGACGCGTGCCGGAGAGCGGGCGCAGGCGATGTACGCGCCGCGCGTGGCCATTGAGCAATTCACTCGCGCAGTGAAGGCATCGGAGCATCTGTCGCTGCCCGCACCTGTGCAACTCTATTGCGCTCGCGGCCAGGCCTATGAGACCATAGGCGACTTTGAGCGTGCTCAAGCCGACTACGAGGCTGCACTGCATATGGCTCAAGCGGTAAACGACTGCCGGGCAGAGTGGCAGACACTGATCGCTCTGGGCTTCCTTTGGGCCTCGCGGGACTACATCCAGACTGGGGACTACTTTGGGCGAGCGCTAAACCTAGCGCGTGCATTGGGTGATCCGGCGGTCCTTGGTCACAGCCTGAACCGGTTGGGCAACTGGCACATGAACGCCGAGCAGCCAACAGAGGCGCTGCGTTACCATCAGGAAGCGCTTGAGATGTTTACTGCGCTTGGCGACGAACGCGGCATCGCAGAGACGCTCGACCTGTTGGGGATGACGAGCTACATCGGCGGCGCCCCGATCCAGGGCGCCGCCTATTACCAGCGTGCGGTGGAGTTGTTTCGCCAGCTGGGGGATCGCCAGGGGCTGGCAGCGAGTCTGCCCATGTGGGTGATGCGCGGCAGGGTGTACGAAACCGATACATGCTTTCCAGAGCTGCCTCTACCCGGCGCTGTGGACAAGGTGGAGACGGCGCTGCAGATCGCTCGTGAGATCGATTATCGCTCCGGTGAGGCCTATATCCTGGCCGGATGCGCACAGTACTTCGGCATACACGGCGACTATGAACGGGGATTGGCCTGGGGCCAGGCGGCCTTGGAGGTCGCCGAGGACATCCAGCACCACCAGTGGCTGATCTTTGCGCACTTCTCTTTAGGCGCGTTGCACCTTGATCTGCTCGCCTTACCTGCCGCACGGCAGCACCTTGAGCAGGCGTTGACGCTGGCGCAGGCGCTCAACTCGCGGATCTGGGTCAGCATCACGTCGGGGTATCTCGCCTCGGTAATTATTGCCCAAAAGGAGTTGGCGCGGGCAGAGGCCCTGCTGGCCGCTGTGCTTCGTCCCGATACGCCAGCCCAGACGATAGGGCAACGGCTATGTTGGTGCGCCAACGCTGAACGGGCCCTGGTTAGCGGCGACCCGGCGCTGGCGCTGCACATCCTTGAACAGAAGCTCGCGTACACTGCGAACCGCTCCGAGGGGCAGGTGATTCCACGCCTGTCGCGGCTACGCGGCGAGGCGCTGGTGGGGCTGGGGCGCCGGGCTGAGGCCGAGGCGGAGTTGCGCGCCGGATGTGAGGGGGCGTTCCTCCTGGAGATGCGCCCCATGCTCTGGCGGATTCAGGTCAGCCTGGGCAGACTGTACCGAACTCAACGCCGCTACGAGCAGGCGGAGGAGGCCTTCTCGGCGGCGCGAGCGCTGATTCATGAGCTTGCCACAACCGTGGCTGACGAGACGCTGCGCGAACAGTTCCGGCGCAACGCCATCGCTATGATCCCCGCAGCCTCGACCCGCCGTGCCCTGAAGAAAGAGTACGGCGGGTTGACAGAGCGCGAGCGCGAGGTGGCGGCGCTGATCGCACAGGGAAAGTCGAACCACGAGATCGCCCAGGCGCTCTTCCTCGCCGACCGCACGGTTGCGACCCACGTCGGCAACATCCTCGCCAAGCTGGGCTTCACCTCACGTACGCAGATCGCCGCCTGGGCCGTCGAGAAGGGGCTGGTCAGGCCCACCCACGGCTAGAGCGGAGGACAGGCTGTCACCTAAACGTAGGTCGGACAACGCTCGTTTGAACCCTCCTCGGCCAACCCTGCCCATAGCCCATCTTCGGTGAACCATTCCAAAACCCGCTCCTCCCGCACCCTCCCCCACGCATCGCGCCCAATGATCTGGATCTCGTTCCCTTCGCCATCGAAAATGGATGCGAACCGTTGGACCGGCCGCCCGTTTCCCCACCCGAACCGCTTTCCCTCACAGACTCCCCTTCCTCATCCAATCCACCCTTTGCGTCCCCACAACCTCCCGCCGCTTCTTCACCCCCCGCCGCATCTCCAAACTCGCCCGTCCCTCATCGCGCCTGAACCCCTCAGAGCAAAGCCTCCGGGATCCTTTCCCGCAAGAGCTTCCATCGGATCCGCCGCACCCCCCACCGGGGATGGGCTTGTTGGATCTTCCGAATCCGCCGGCGAACGGCTTCGGGCGTCGGGAGGGGATGAGGGGTTTTGGGGGCACAGGACTTGTACGCCAGGGCGTCCCACCCCCCGCGCGCAAAGGCCTTCATCCAGTGGATCACGGTCCAGACCCTGCACCCAATCCGCTGAGCAATGGCTCGATCGGTCCACCCTTGTTTTCTCAATTCGCAATTCGACCATTCGCACTTGATCCTCATCAACCGTTGGCATGGCGATGGGCTTCACCAGAACTTGCCCCTTCATCGCTGCATCTCCTCCGGGGGATAGCCCACCTATAGATGAATATGAGCAGACCTACGTTTAAGTGAGAGCAGACGTAAGACCTACCCCTATTGCATGGCCTGAGAAACTCGTTTTCTTTAAGAAAACGGGTTTCTTAGATGAAATTTAGTCATCTTTTCCTCTGAATTTAGTCATTTCTGACGATGACAGTCCCACGCGCTTGTGTTAGGGTAAGGGCACGAGCCGTGAGTGGAGCGGCTCAAAGGATCCCAAATCTCATTTACAGGAGGTCACCATGGTATCCACAAAACAGGTTCGCTGGAGCGGCGGCGCGCTGATCGTCGCCGGTGTGATCTTAGGGATCGGCCTGATCCTGCACCCGGATGAGACGGCTCCCGATGCCCTGGCACACCTCCTTTGGGGACCAACCCACTTCGCCATCGGCGTCGGCTTTCTCATCAGCCTGCTGGGGTTGATCGGTGTGCATGCCCGGCAGGCGGAAAAGGCTGGCGTTCTCGGGCTGATTGGGTTTGTCGTCAGTTTTGTCAGCTCAGCGGCGCTGAGCGGTCCCCTTCTCCTCATTGAAGGGATTGTTCTGCCAGGCCTAGCACAGAGCGAGATTGCCGAAGCAGCATTAGCCCCGACCGGGCCGGTGTTCGGCGGATTGCTCGAGCCAATCTTGCTGGGAACGCTTTACACCTTTGGGATCGGCTACGTGTTATTCGGGATTGCCATCATCCGGGCGGGCGTCCTGCCACGCTGGGCGGCAGCTTCGCTCATTGCCGGCACCCCGCTGGCGATTTTCACACCGCCGCTGCCGGCCATTTTCCTTGCCATCGGTGGAGTGCTCATCGGTGTTGCCTATCTCTGGTTGGGCTATGCCGTTTTGTCGAGCGCAGGTGAAGGTATGCGGGAAAGCCAACCGACGATGGCAAAAATGACAATGTGACAATGGTGGAGAGATCAGAACAGACAGGAGGCCAGTAAGATGATGCACGACGAGAAACACAAACAAATCGTTCGGCAAGTAGTGGAAGCTGTCAACGGTAATCAATACGGCGATGCGATTGGAAGGCTCATCAGCCCGCAGGTGATCTATCGCCACAATGACAAAGCGGGGGGCGCAAACGAGTGGGTCACAAATATCCGAGATAGCCGGATCGCCTTTCCCGATTCTCGCCTGACAATTGTGTCGCAAACCTTGGAGGGAGATCGCCTGATCACCTGTTACCAATTTACGGGGACGCACACCGGCCCGCGGGGCGAGATTCCACCCACCGGGAAGCGGGTTGAGATTACGGGCGTGGTAACCACACGGTTGGAGAACGACATGATCGCTGAGTTGGACGAGCAGGTTGATGAGGTCGTTTTGGCCCAACAGTTGGGGCTAGGGGATGAGCCGCCTGGGCTGTAACGGCCACGCGCTATAGGAGGTAGACGATGAACGAAACGATGGATCAAGCGAAGGCGAAGGCTTTCGCCCGCCAAATGTTCACACCCTCAACAACGGCACGCTGAGCTTGCTGCTCTCGATCAGGCACTGCTGGCTAGCTGGGCGTGAGATCAGGAAGGGGGCGCTGGCGGAACTTGAAGAGATCAAGAAGGCAGTGGGGGTGGGCCGTGAGCGATCTCCTGCCTAAGCGATAGTTGGGCCGACAGGGCGATAGCAGCCATGTACCGTAAACCGATTCTTGGAGGTGGATGATGAACGAAGCGATGGATCAAGCGAAGGCGGAGGCGTTCGCCGGAAGGATGATGGCGCTGCTCAATGACGCGTTCCTGGGAATCCTGGTGAGCATCGGCCATCAGACCCGCCTCTTCGATACCATGGCCGAAATGCCGGCGGCAACCAGCGACGCCATTGCCCAAGCCACTGGGCTTCAGGAGCGCTACGTGCGGGAGTGGCTCGGGGGCATGGTCGTGGCGCGGATCGTCTCGTACGACCCGGCCACCGAGACGTACGTGCTTCCTCCCGAACATGCTGCCTTCCTCACGCGATCAGCTGGCCCGAACAACCTCGCCTTTTTCACACAGTACATCCGGCTGCTTTCCGCCGTTGAGGGGGACGTCGGCCGTGCGTTCCGGGAAGGTGGTGGCGTCGGCTACGAGAAGTATCCCGACTTTCAACGGCTTCAGGCCGAGGAGAGCGCAGCGCTGTTTGACACAGCGTTGGTGGAGGGGATCTTGCCCTTGGCGGACGGGGTGGTGGAGCGCTTGCGCTCCGGCATGGACGTGATCGACCTCGGGACTGGACAAGGGCATGCCGTCAATGTGATGGCCCGTGCGTTCCCCAACAGCCGTTTCGTGGGCGTGGATTTCTCGCCTGAGGGCATTGAGGCCGCGCGCGCCGAAGCGGCCGGTTGGAAGCTCCGGAACGCGCGCTTCGAGGTTGCCGACGTCGCCGCCGGGTTGCCTGGGGAATTCGATCTCGTGACTGCGTTCGACGTCATTCACGATCTCGCCAAGCCCAAGGTCGTTCTGGCCAACATCACCCGTGCCCTGCGTCCGGGAGGGGTTTTCCTGATGATGGACATGGCGGCTTCCAGCCGTTTGGAAGAGAACCTGGACCACCCGTTCGGTCCTGCGCTGTATGGGGTGTCGGTCATGCATTGCATGACGGTCTCACTGGCGCAGGGGGGTGAAGGGCTGGGGACGATGTGGGGGGAACAGATGGCGCAGGAATATCTGAAAGGGGCTGGATTCTCCGACGTCCAGGTCCATCATCTGGAAGGCGACCCGATGCACGCCATTTACATCGCGCGGGCTTAAATTGATCTTGATTGGTGGCCCACCGTCCAGCATCAGCGCCGTCCGCTGATGCTGGACGGTGGGCGCAGATGGGTTGAACTTTATCAAGGGATGAGCGCTAGCTCCGAGCTGCTCGCTCTTCATCCCCTACGCTTGGCGGGAGGCCTTCCTCCCGGTTTCCGCTCGCAAAGATGAGCAGCTAAGGAATGAAATCGGGGCGGGAGAGATCCCGCCCCGATGGATGCCCCAGCCCTGCGGAT
>DATMAC010000083.1:0-2432 GCA_035573655.1 Thermoflexus sp. | reverse complement strand
CCCCGCCGGCGCCGAGGTCATCGCTATCCAGTATCAGGAGCCGCCTCGCCCGAGCTAAAGGGAAGGACGCCCTTATTCTTCGAACCGGAACGCCATAGGGTTCCGGCTGAACACCACATGGGATCCTGGGGCCATCTCCTTGTGACGCGTCAGCGGCCGGAACAGGGAGACCAAGAGCCCATGCTCCACGCCGGGGACCCCGGTGGCCAAAGGGTTCCCCAGCGGATCGAAAACGGCCGATACCGCCTCGTCTCCCCCCTCCACGGAGGCCGCTAAGGCCACGAACACCCGGTTCTCATCGGCGCGTGCGCGAGCCACGGTGGACAGCCCAGGCTCGGAGGCCGCCGCCCACCATACTAAGAGCTCCGCACCCCGCAGCATCAGACCGCGAGCGACCTCCGGTGCCCATCCCTCAGACCCCAATAGCGTTCCCATCGTCACCCCAGCGATCGAATGAACCACAAGCCCTTCCCGATCGCTCCCCCGACGAACGCCAACCAGCCGCCCCCCGTCCATGAGATAAATCGCCAGCGGTGCCTCCTCCGCTGCCTTCCCTTCGGGGAGCGGAACGGCCAATCCACATTGCCATCGGGCTGTAAACGCTTGCAGGGCCTCCAGCGCCTGGTCGGCGGGGCCCGCCGGACCTCCCGACACCACCACCAAACCGGCGCCCTGGCGGACCAGGACTTCCCCCAGCTCATTCAGACGTTGGATCCATTCCGGCACGGACGTATAGCGCTTCAATTGAAGCAACCCCAAACGCAGGTAGGCGGCTTGGGGGAGGAAGGGCTCCTGCAGGCGTGTCGCCACCGGCAGGGCCTCCACAGGGGCTGTGAGAAGCGGATCCGGCTTCGAAGGCCGGATCCGAGGACCCGCTGCCACGCGGAGATCCACCTCCGCCAGCACGATCTCCTCGCGATCCGGGCTCCCCATCGCCCGATATTGCCCATCCGGACCGATGACCCCGCTGCGGCCGCAGTAGAGCACGCTTTCCGCCTCCATCCCCACCTTGTTCGCCACCGCCACCCACACCCCGTTCTCCAGCGCCCGCGCCGGGAGCATATAAACGATCTGGGGATTGGTGCGCCTCACCGGATCACCAATCGAAGTAACCAAGGCGGTGGCATCTAAGAGCAATCGGGCCCCCTGGAGGGCAAGGGCCCGGGGGATCTCGGGCATGCGCCCGTCCGCACAGATCATCAGGCCCACACGCCCGAAGGGGAGATCAAAGACCGGCAAGGCCGTCCCCGGTTCGAACCACTCCCGATCGAAGTGCCAGAGGAAGACCTTGTCATAGAGACCCAGGACCTCGCCCTCGGGGCTGAGCAGGGCGATGGAGTTCCGCAACCGCCCGGAGGGTGCAGGCCGAGCCAAGCCGACCGCCACATAGGCCCGATGCCGACGGGCCTTCTCCCCGAACAGCCGGATCACCTCCTCCACCGGGCGGAGCTCGGCGCGCCGGTAATCCTCCAAGGAGCGCAGGTAATAAGCAGGGTACGTGCACTCCGGGAGCAGGATGATCTCCGGACGATAGCGGCCCGCCTCCTCCACCCGATCCAGCGCCCGCTCCAAGGCCTCCTCCGCACACTCCAAACCCAGCGCCTCCAGCTGCACACAGGCCACCCCAAGCGGCGCCATGCCACGTTCCCCCTCCGAGATCTGGTGCCCGCTCTTTCTCGACGCTCAGATGGTTTCTTCACCCGTAGCGCTTCAGGAAGCGAGCCATCCGCTCCAGGGCTTCCTCGATCTTCTCGTAGGCGGTCGCATAGGAACAGCGCACGTGTCCGGCGCCCCCCAGGCCGAAGGCGCTGCCCGGCACCACCGCGACCTTCTCTTCCATCAGAAGCCGCTCGCTGAACTCCTCATCACTCATGCCTGTACGAGCAATCGAAGGGAAGGCATAGAAGGCGCCTTTCGGCTCAAAGCACGTGAGGCCCAGCTCATTGAGACCTTTCACAATCAGCCGCCGGCGCCGGTCATATTCCTGCCGCATCCGCTCGACGTATTCCTCACCGATGCGGAGAGCGGCCAGGGCGGCATACTGGGAGGGGGTGGGCGCGGACATAATCGTATACTGGTGGATCTTGCGCATGGCGGCCATGAGCTCCCTCGGGGCCGCCACATAGCCGATCCGCCAACCGGTCATGGCATAGTCCTTGGAGAAGCCGCCCAGCAAGATCGTGCGCTCCCGCGCTCCGGGGAGCGAGGCGAAGCATGTATGGGTCCCATCGTAAACCAGGCGATCGTAGATCTCATCGGAGATCACCAGGAGGTCATAGCGCTCCGCCAGGGCGGCGATCGCCGCCAGCTTCTCGCGGGGCATCACGGCGCCGGTGGGGTTGTTGGGATAACCGATGAGGATGGCCTTGGTGCGCGGGGTGATGCGAGCTTCGACATCGGCGGGGTTGACCTGGAAATCCTCCTCCGCTCGC
>DATMAC010000082.1:0-3828 GCA_035573655.1 Thermoflexus sp. | reverse complement strand
CGCGGCCCGCCCCGCATATACAGCAGTTCTGCGGAAAACTCCTTGAAGCAGATCCACGGGTTTCCCCCAAGGTGCCGCTTGGTAGCAGACCTGTGATCTCCCCGGATTGGGCTCCTTAGGCTCCAAGTTAAAAGATTCCGGCCTATTTCAATGCACATGATAAATGAGCGCGGAAGTTGTACACATTTTTATAACAACCGCCTGCCAATTTCTCAACTTTAGGAACGCAATATTTAGATACATGAGTACAGGTGAAGGCAGTTTATCCTTCACAGATCCAAACGATTGGGGAGGGGCTGATGAAAAAGCCACTTGCTATCTTCATCGCCGGGCTCGTCTTGTTCGCGAGCCTGAGGTTCGTCGGGTCTACCGGTGCGACGACGGTGGGGTTTAACGTGGACTGTACAGGGGCGTTCGGCTTCGGGAGTGTGCCGGAGGGTGACACATACCGGTGGCGGATTCGCTATTATGATCCGCTCAACGCGATTGATGCCCTCTTCGAGGGCGCAATCACAGGCCCCGCCGCCTTCAATCCGACCGTTTACTGGCCCTCCACCCCTTCGGGAGGTAGCGACCTGGATGACACCTACTACTGGATTGACATAAGGTCCGATGTGGCGGGCGCAGCCATCTATCATGCGGAGGGCCATTTCGATTGCGTCGCACCGACGCCCACCCCTCTGCCCACGCCCACGGCCACGCCGACGCCACTGCCTGGCCAAGGCTGCACGCCTGGTTTTTGGAAGAACCACTTGAATGCCTGGGGGCCAACAGGTTACTCGCCCAGCCAAACGGTGGAGAGCGTCTGGGATGTCCCCGATGGGTTCGGGCTGGATAACGACAGTCTGACCACCGCGCTGAGCTATCCCGGTGGTTCGGGCACAACGGCAGCGGCGCGGATCCTGTTGCGGGCGGGGGTGGCAGCAGTGCTGAACGCAGCTCACCCGGATGTCAACTACCCGCGGAGCGTTGGTGCGGTCATTTCCGACGTGAACGCGGCCCTTGCCAGCAGCGATCGGGGCACGATGCTGAACCTGGCTTCGGCGTTGGATGCGGATAACAACCTGGGCTGCCCGCTCCGCTAATCGCTGCCTGATTGGCATTCGCATCCCGATCTCCTCCCCACCGATCGGACGGTTGGGGAGGAGATCTTTTATTGAGCCCGACCAGGGTTGTTCCAGTGCTGCCGGTTGGTTGTTCAGGCCCCTTTAGCGCCCGTTCTGGGCGCCCCGCTCCCCAAAGGACCGGAGCGCTGCGCTGAGCCGCGCCCACTCCTCCAGCGAGAGGGTCTCCGCCCGCCGGCTCGGGTCGATCCCCGCTTCCGCCAGCGCCGCCCGGACGAAGGCCTCTGGGAGCCCCAAGCCGTGACGGAGGGCGTTGTGAAGCTGTTTGCGCCGCTGGCTGAATCCCGCCCGTACGACTTCGAAAAACCAATCGGGATCATGTAGATCCACAACTGGTCGTTCATACGGCTCGATGACCACTACGGCGGAATCGACCTCCGGCCGAGGCCAGAAAGCGCCCGCCTGGATCCGCTCCACCACCCGCGGCCGCCCGTAAACCTGCACGCTCACTGCCAGCAGGCTCATCGCTCCCGGCCTGGCGGTGATCCGCCGCGCGACCTCCAGCTGAACCGTTAGGACGATCCGGCGGGGCTTCCGAGAGGCTTCCATCAGATGGCGGAGGATCGACGAGGTAATGTAATACGGGATGTTGCCGATGGCTCGATAGGGATGGCCATGGACCAAATCGGGGGGATCCATCTTCAGGATATCCCCGAGGACGATCGTGACATTGGGGAAGGGGGAGAGGACCTCCTGCAAGAGCGGCATGAACCGTTCATCGATCTCTACGGCCACCACGTGGTCAGCCCGCAGCGCCAGATGGCGGGTGAGGGTGCCCGGGCCAGCACCGATCTCCAGCGCCCACTCCCCCGGCTCCAGCTCGGCCGCCTCCGCGATCCGTGCCAGGATCCGCTCATCGATCAGGAAGTGTTGCCCCAACCCCTTGCGGGGCCGAATGCCATGGGCCTTTAAGTATTGCGGCCATGAAATGGGAGACAGCGTCGGGCTGTTGAACCGATCGCCCAAAGCGGCTTGCCTTTTTCTGAATAAGATTCAACGTTCCAGCTAAGCCGAGCTGCGCGTCTTCGGCGCGCAGCTCGGCCCCCAGATATTTTGGCCCTTCGGGCCGCGGGGAGGAGCGTGGGCGCATGAGGGTGACTTGCCTCCCTTTTCACATGGAGAATCCCTTGAACATCAGCCAGAGGATCCCCAACAGAAGCGTCCCTGCTCCCGAGAGAGCAACGGAGGCCCGGACCCCGGGATAGGACAAGGGAAGGCGACCGGGTTCCGGACGGCCCATCCACATCGCGACGACCACGCGCAGGTAGAAATAGGCGGAGATCACGGTCGTGATCACCCCGATCAGCACCAGGGCGATCCAGCCCGCCTGCCAAGCGGCGGCGAACAACGCCAGCTTGGCAAAGAACCCCGCGGTCGGGGGGACCCCGATCAAAGAGAGCATGAACACGACCATCGCCGCTCCCATCCCCGGGGCCTGCTGGGCCACTCCCGCATAGGCTCCGAACGATTGATCTTCCCGCGCCGGACTGGCCATACCGACAGCGACCGCAAAGGCCCCCAGGGTGGCTGCCGTATAAGCGAACAGATAGAACATCACCCCAGGCAACGCCAGGGATGGATCCCCCAGCAGGCCCATCAAGAGATATCCGGCGTGGGCGATGCTGGAGTAAGCCATCATGCGCTTGAAGTTGGATTGCATCAGGGCCGCCCCGTTCCCCACCAGCATCGTGGCGGCGGCGATAACGGCGATCGGCCCCGCCCAGAGATCCATCGCCGGCCCCATACCGATCAGGAAGACCCGGATCAGCGCCGCGACCGCGGCCGTCTTCGTGGCCACCGCCATGAAGGCCGTGACCGGCGTCGGCGCTCCCTCATAGACATCGGGAGTCCAGAGATGGAAGGGAACCGCCGCCACTTTAAACCCCAGAGCCACCAACAACAGCGCACCGCCCATCCATACCAGCGGCTGCGTTGCCGGATCCGGATGCCTCAGCCAGGCCGCGAGATCGTTCAAATTCGTCAGCCCGGTCCCCGCCAAAATCAACGCGATCCCGAACACCAGAAACGCCGAGGCGAAAGCCCCCAGCAGGAAGTATTTCAACGCCGCCTCTTCGGATTCCAGCCGGGGACGAGCGAAGCCGGCCAGCACATACAGGGGGAGCGAGAGCCATTCCAGGGCCAGGAAGACGATCAGAAGATCCGCCGCCACCGTCATCAGCAGCATCCCGGCGGCGGCCAAGAGCAGAAACACATAATACTCCCCCCGTTCGATCCCCTGATCCGCCAGATAACGCCAAGACAACAGGATCGCGATCCAGGTCCCCACCAGGATCGTGAGGCTCAGCCAAAAGGCAACATGATCCCAGAGGACCATGCGCTGGATCCCCTCGATCGGCCCTTGGCCGGCGAGGGCGCCGATCGCCCCCAATCCCAAGGTGGTGATCCCCAAGGCGCCCCACGCCATCCCAGCCGTCGATCCAGGTCGACGGAACGCCTCCGCCAACAGCAGCCCCAGCGCGCCGGCGGTCAAAATCAACGTTGGCAGCAACGGCAGCCAGGTCATCGTTCCGCTCGCTCCTCCCGAGAAGGATCTTGAGTGCCTGAGGTTTGGACATGAGTTGGGACAAGGGGTTTCTCACCCCTCCTCGGTGACGAGCGGGATGGCCCCTCCCCCCTTTCTCCCCCCTCCCCGCGGCCCCTCGGGCCACGGAGAGGGGGGGAGAAAATTTTTTCTGGGGCTGGG
>DATMAC010000081.1:0-2318 GCA_035573655.1 Thermoflexus sp. | reverse complement strand
AAGGCGGCCCCCAGCCCCCAAAGACCCCCAGAGAGGGCATGGGGGCACATCTAATCAAATCGAAGCACTCTATTTTAGGAGTCGCGCAATCGGTTCTCCGTGAGAGCTTTCAGGGGCGGGGCAAGGCGTCTGGGGTGCCTGGCTCTGCGATCTTGTGCAGGGACTGCCATGGTGCCGTCATGCCCCAAACGCTTCATAGCGTCGGATCCCCACGCGCCAAAGCACGGTCACCAGGGCGACCGCCAGGGCCAGCCACAGGCCTTGCGCGACAAAGCCCTGGAGGATGCGATCCGGAGGCAGCCGCCCCAACAGCATCTCCAGAGGAAACGATAACACGAGAGGGAAGGGTGTCCAACGCAACAGCTGCTGAATGCCCTCTGGCATCAGCGCCAGGGGGATCACATATCCGGACCCCAGCGCTTTGATGAAGAACCAGACCTCGTGGAAGGCCACCGCCTGGGAGGTCCAGAAGGCGGTGAGGCCGATGGCGTATTGAAAGAAAAACTCCAGCAGCAGGGCCAGGAATGTTGCGGCGGCGACTCGGATCAAGTTGATGGGCGCGAGATCGAGCTGGGGGCCGGGATACAGATAGAGCGCGATGGCGATGGGAGGACCGACCAGCAGAGCCTGAAGGGGGCGGGAGGCCAAGGTGCGGGCGAGATCGTAATGGATGGGGTGAAGCGGGCGTAGCAACCGCGCGCTCAATCCCCCGGTCCGGATGTCCCGGTTGAGATCCCAAACGATCCACACCCCGGTCATGCGACGCAGGAAGATGGCGGCCAGATAATAGCCGACAAAAGTCCCCGCATCGAAGGAGCCGATAGGCCCTTCCTGGGCCATGGAAAGCCAGACGGCCAACATCACCAGCGGCACAGCGCCCGAGAGGATCCAGATGAGGATCTGGACCCGATACTCTAAGGTCCGGGCCCAATAGATGCGCAGCAGGGTTGGGTAGGCCCGTAGGGTCGCGCCCAGAGCGGCGAGCGCTTCCGAGACTCGAGAAGGTTGAGCGACAGTTTCCATGGAACCTACACGTTCTCCCCGAAGAGCTGGCATGCGCATCATCCTTTCGGATGGCGCCTGGGGTGTTTTTATTCGTGGACGGTCTCCTCTTCCAGCCGTCGAGCGGTGAGTTCGGGCTCCATCTGAGCGGCCTCGGCGAAAACCCGACGGATCACTTCTTCCACCGGCGGCTCTTCAATCGCCAAATCCGTCACCGGGAGAGCCGTGAGCATGGCGGCCGCGATCTCCGCCGTCCGGGAGCGGGGGACTCGCAGTTCGGCTCGGTGGGAGTTCAAGCTCAACACCTCGCCGAAGGGGGCGAGGGCGCTCATCGGGAGCGGTTGGGCCATGGTGATCCGCACGATCCGATACGGGGCCACCCGCTCCGCCAGGGCCTCCAGATCCCCATCGTAGAGCAGATGGCCTCGATGGATGACCAGCACCCGTTGGCAGAGGGCGGCCACATCGGCCATGTAGTGGCTGGTGAGCAGGACCGTAGCGCCGGTCCGGCGGTTGTATTCTCGCACGAACTCCCGGATCCGGGCCTGCATCGTGACATCCAGCCCGATAGTGGGCTCGTCCAGGAACAGCACCTGGGGCCGGTGGAGGAGAGCCGCGGCCAGCTCGCATTTCATCCGCTCGCCCAGGCTCAGTTTGCGCACTTGCTTCGTGAGCAGCCCCTCCAGTTCCAGCAGCTCCGTTAGTTCCTCCAGCGTCCGTCGAAACTCCGCCTCGGGGATCCCATAGACCGCCCGGTTCAACAGGAACGTCTCAATCGCCGGAAGATCCCACAGCAACTGCTGTTTTTGCCCCATCACCAGAGTGATTTGCCGCAGGAAAGCCCGTTCCCGACGCTGAGGGATGAACCCCAGCACCCGGACCTCACCGGCGGTCGGATGGAGGAGGCCAGCCAGGATCTTGAGCGTCGTTGTTTTGCCGGCGCCGTTGGGGCCGAGGAAGCCAACCACCTCCCCAGGTTGGATGGTGAACGAGACGTCCTCCACGGCGCGGACCACCTGATAGCGCCGATGGAAGAAGGCCCGCAGGGAGCCCGCAAGTCCGGGTTCCTTATGGTGCACCCTATAGTACTTGTGGAGATGGTGAACCTCAATGGCCGACATGGTCTCCATAATTTTTGAGCCTTATGGGCCTTAGGGATCTTTGGGTGCTCGTGCTTCATCCAGTTGAGGATATGAGATGGTGCGGGCCGATGGCCCCACCCCAAACCCCCAAAGGATGAAAACCAAAAGCAGTAGTGCTTTTTCCAGATTTGTTTTTTGGGTATGCGATGGGGAAGCCCAATGGCCCCTCCCCCC
>DATMAC010000080.1:0-9016 GCA_035573655.1 Thermoflexus sp. | reverse complement strand
CCCGCCATTCTCTCCAGCGAAGCGATCTTTTCCGTCTTCCAGGATCTCCTATTGGATCTTCAGGAATCCCGCCGTCCGATGGGGGGAACCCTGGAAGCCCGCCTGATCCGCAGCATCTGTAAGCGCGCGGCCGTGAAGGCGGGGCAGGTTCTAAGCTTTGAGCAGATGCAACATCTGGTCCGTGCACTGGAGCGATGCCGCATGCCGTGGACTTGCCCCCACGGGCGGCCGACCGTGTTACGGTTCCCATTGGGACAGCTGGCCCGACAATTCGGACGAGAGGAGTGATCTGGGTATCCGTAGGATCACCCAAGTCACTCGATCGGAGTGAAACAGGGCGAAAAGCGAAGAAGGTTGCACAAGTCACCCGTATGGCTCGCTTCCCTTCCCTCCCTGAGCGAAAGCGAAGAGGGAGGTTTGAGGACCACTGCAAGGCCGTCCCCAAACCTCCCTCCCTGGTCGTGAGGCGTCACTGGGGAGGAAGGAACGGATTACCTCCTTCCTCCACCTTTCCCGTGCGGCGGCTTAGAGTCCTTGGTTTTCTGCTTGGAGGCCCCCGGCGGGGAGCTCTGGATGGACGGGGCTGGGGTTGAAGAGGGGGACGGCGTTGCGAAGCCCTTCGGGTTCTTCGACTTGGCGGAGCGCATGATGGAGCCCAGGCCTCGGCCGCCGGGATGCAGGTTATAGAGGCGATATGCCTGGCCCCAGCCGATCTGGCGTCCGAGCGTCAGCGCCTGCTCCAGGGAGAGATCGTTACTCGGATCTTCATCGGTCTGGGAGGCGAGGACGAGCTGCAACGCCCGGGCGATCTCCCCGTAGCCGAACCCTTGGGCGTGTAGGGCCATTAAATCCGTAACGGAGATCGTCGCGGTGATGCCCGCCTGAGAGAATGTCTGACTGATCCATCGGGCTATGGCCAAGGCCACCGGATGGACCCGAGTGAGTGGGACCGTCGGGGTCAGGGTAGGTGTCGGGGTGGGGGTCAGCGTGGGCGTCGGGGTAGCAGTCAGGGTAGGCGTCAGGGTGGGCGTCGGGGTGGCAGTCAGCGTGGGCGTGGGCTCTTCCACTAGGGGCGCAGCGCCCACCACCCGGGCCATCATCCACCCAAGCCCCGCGGCCAGCGCGAGACCCAACAAAACGCCAACCATCGCAGCTAAAATTCGTCGCATCGGGCACACCTCCAGTCTAGGGATGGGAAAGACCTGGTTGGGTGAAAGGGAACAGGGGAATGCTGAAGCAACCTACACTCCAGGAAATTGGATCCCCGTCTGATGGTCCAAGGAGTCAGAACCATCAAACGCTTGGATCCACAAAATAAACCGCTGAAATCATCGAGGAAGATGCGCGTGACGATTTTCACTCATTCTGCGGTTTCATAGGAGGATGAGGGATGGGTTTGCTCACCCCTCATCCCGAAGAAAGGCATTGGATTGCCCGGGCGCGTAAGGGGGATCCTGAGGCGATCGCTGCGCTCTATCGGCATTACGCCGATGGGATCTATCGCTATCTCCTGTATCGCGTCGGCGATGCCGAGCTGGCCGAGGACCTCACCGCGGATGTGTTCCTGAAGATGATCGAAGACCTGCCGCGGTATGAAGAGCGAGGGCTCCCCTTTGGCGCTTGGCTGTTCCGCATCGCCCGAGCGCGCCTGATCGATCACTGGAGGCGACAGCATCGGCGTCCGACCGTCGCCCTGGATGATACGGAAACCGGACCGCAGTTAACCCGAGAGATCCCGGAGGATGAGATCGCGATCTCCGAGATGATCGAGCGCGCATTACGAGTGCTGACGGAGGAACAGCGGGAGGTTGTGGTCCTGCGGTTCCTGGTTGGGATGAGCATCGAGGAAGTCGCACGGGCGATGGGGAAATCTGTGGGAGCGGTGAAGGCGCTACAGCATCGCGCCCTGGCGGCGTTAGCTCGTTATTTGGAGAGGATCCGGTGATGGATCGGGAGATGGAAATCCAGACGATCGAGCTTTTAGAGCGCTGCCTGCGCCGGATGGAGGAGGGGGCAGATTTGGAGATGTGCCTCCGAGAGTTCCCGGAGGCGGCCCCGTTGCGCCCATTGCTGGAGGCAGCCCTCTGGATTCGGAGGGGCCAAGAGGTGTCTCTGCCCCCTCGGGCGCTTCAGCGGATGATCCGTCAGGGACAGATTTACGCGGCCCGGGCGAAGGCTCGGCCTATCATTTCTTCATTCATCTTCCGATTCCGATGGGCTGGCGCGCTGATCTTCGTTCTGGGTCTGATCCTGGCGGCCATCGGCGTGGTAGGCGCCGCGGAGGCCAGTTTGCCGGATGAACCGCTGTATCCGGTGAAGCGCGCGGTGGAAAGCTTCTTCGTCACGCTGATGCCTCCAGAGGAGCGAGCGCTCTGGCTGGCGGAGCGGCGCTGGGAGGAGTTCGAAACCGCAGCGACGCAGGGGCGCTGGCTCCCTGTGGTGGCAGAGGAGAGCCTGCGTCACCTGGAGGAGGCCGCTCGATTCAAGGACAAGAGCCCTTCTCCACGCAGCGCCCGGCTTCGCGCCTTATATGAGCGGCAAGGGACGATCCTCCGGCAGGCCTTGCGAGCCGCCCCGCTCGAATTCCGTGCGGAACTGGCCCGAGCTCAGCAGGAGTGGGTGCGGTTGGCCCAAGCCTTGAGCCTCTCGGAGGGAGAGGTCTTTCCTCCTCCTAAGGAAGCCTCACCGGCCGTCCCTGAACCTACAGCGGAGATCCTGCGGGAGCGTGCTCGTACGCCTCCGGGTCTGGAGAAGCAGGAAACTCCTCGTCTTGAGCACACACCACCCGGTCTGGAGAAGCAGGAAACTCCTCGTCTTGAGCGCACACCACCCGGCCTGGAGAAAAAAGAAACACCCCCGCCACGCCGATCCCCCCCAGGTCAGGAGCGGCAACCCACGCCTCGCACCCCTCCTGGACAACAGGATGGCGGGAAGGGATCGGAGCAAGCTCCTCCAAAGCGTCGTTGAAGAGATTCCAGGATTGTAGTCCACCCAACCTCCAAACAGGCGGGGCAGAACCCGGCTGATGACGCGCTCGGCTCCGCTCATTACCATGTCCCTCATGGAACGATTCGGCCCCGTCCCGTTTCGTTTGGAGCTCTCCTAAGGAGACAGAAGAGCTCCATACCCTCTTCCATCCCCCCTCCCCACGGCCTCGAGGGCTGTGGGGAGGGGGTGGAAAAGATTTAGGGCGCTGGAGGCGCCCGGCTCGCCCCTAACCCTCCATAGGGAAATTCATTACTTTAGCGAAACACGCGCGAGCAGAGCGGGCAAGCCGAGGGGCTGTGCCTGGCCCTTCCCAGTCACCGAGATCGGCGGAGGGGTCGACCGCTGGTTTCTCCTTTGTCGAGGAGGTGTGAATTGGATAAAATGAGGGCAGATGATGCGAAGGATAGTGGGAAGCTGCTGAAGGCAGCCCCCCTACCATTAAAACGTACTTCTCCTCTTCGGACGGAGCGACGATGGAACGCCTGTGGACTCCCTGGCGAATGGCCTACCTCAAAGGTGAGGGCGAGGCGCCTCAGGGTTGTATCTTCTGCTTGAAGATCAATGGCTCCGATGAGGCTGAACACATCCTCTTCCGCGGCCGAACGGCTTACGTGACCCTCAACCGCTACCCCTACAATAACGGCCATTTAATGGTGATCCCATATGCCCATGTGCCCAGCCTCGAGGACTTGGACGATCCCACCAAGCTGGAGCTGATGCAATTGATCGCCCTTTCCCTGCGGGTTCTTCGCCAGGCGTATCGCCCGGAGGGCTTCAACATCGGGGCCAATATCGGCCGACCAGCCGGGGCAGGGGTCGCTGACCACGTGCACGTCCACGTGGTCCCCCGCTGGACGGGAGACACCAACTTCATGCCGGTTATCGGGAACACACGTGTTCTCCCGGAATGGCTGGATGACACCTACCGCCGTCTGCGCCCTCTGTTTGAAGCGTTGACCTCGTCGCAAGGGACATCGCCTTAAACCCGTTCAAGGTTGCCGATTGGGTTCCCCTGCTGGGGAACGCGCCCACAGCTCAGATGCTCTCGAGGGGGAGGGTTATGGAGAAAAGCGCGCGGGATCCGGTGATTGTGGGAGCAGCGCGGACGCCGATTGGAAAGTTGCTTGGGGCGTTATCCGCGCTATCCGCCCCCCAGCTGGGCGCGGTCGCAATCCGTGAGGCCATCCGTCGTGCAGGCATCGATCCCAGCCAGGTCGATGAGGTCATCATGGGCGAGGTGGTCCAGGCCGGCAGCGGTATGGCCCCCGCCCGCCAGGCCGCCGTCCTCGCGGGGATCCCGGTAGACGTCGGGGCGGTTACTGTGAACAAAGTGTGCGGCTCTGGATTGAAGGCGATCATGCTCGCCGCCCAGGCGATCAAGGCGGGCGATGCGGATCTTATCGTCGCGGGCGGGATGGAGAGCATGAGCAATGCCCCCCATCTGATCCGTCTGCGGGCCGGGATGCGTTACGGCCATCTCCAGGCCGAAGACAGCTTGATCGCCGACGGCCTGCGCTGTCCGTTTAACCAGGTCTTGATGGGGGAGCTGGCCGAGTTCATCGCCGATCAGTTCGAGGTCACCCGAGAGGAGATGGACGCCTTCGCCCTGGAGAGCCATCGCAAGGCGATCGCCGCCATCGACGCGGGGAAATTCGAGGCCGAGATCGTGCCGGTGGAAGTGCCGGATGGCAAGGGAGGCACCCGGGTGGTGAACATAGACGAAGGTCCCCGGCGGGACACTTCGATGGAAGCCCTGGCCCGTCTCCGGCCGGCTTTCCGGCCGAATGGGCGGGTGACGGCCGGGAACTCCCCAGGCTTGAACGATGGCGCGGCCGCTGTGGTGGTGATGAGCCGAGCCAAGGCGGAAGCGTTGGGGATCCCCCCGATCGCCCGGATCGTCGGCTACACCCAGGCAGCGGTGGACCCCCAATGGCTGTTCTATGCGCCGGCGAAAGCGATCCCCCGCCTGCTGGAGCGGGTGGGCTGGCGCTGGGAGGAGGTGGATCTCATCGAGATCAACGAGGCCTTCGCCGCTCAGGTCCTGGCCGACGCCCGGGCGATGGAGCGTCAGGGTTATCGATGGGATTGGAGCAAAGTCAATGTCAACGGGGGAGCGATCGCCTTGGGCCATCCGGTAGGCGCCAGCGGGGCTCGGATCCTGGTCACTCTGCTCTATGCCCTTCGGGATCGGGGGATGCGTCGCGGGATCGCCACCCTATGCCTGGGAGGAGGCGAGGCGGTGGCCATGGCGGTGGAGCTGGAGTGAGGGAACCGCCCCAATTTCTCCTTCTGGAGGTTCTCCATGAACATCCAGGATGTGCGAACGATCGGAGTGGTCGGTTGCGGCCTGATGGGCTCGGGGATCGCCGAGGTGTGCGCCCGTGCCGGCTTCCAGGTGATCGTTCGGGAGGTGAATGAGGAGCTTCTCCGCAAGGGGCTGGACCGCATCCGGGCTTCCATGGCCAAAGCGGTGGAGCGAGGGAAGCTGAGCGCCGCCGACATGGAAGCGGCCTGGGGCCGTATCCGGGGCACGCTGAACATGGAGGACTTCGCGGCCTGTGATTTGGTGATCGAGGCGGTGATTGAAGAGATGAACACCAAGAAGGGGGTGTTCGCCGAGCTCGATCGGATCTGCCCGCCCCATGCGATCCTGGCCAGCAATACGTCCTCCCTTTCGATCACCGAGCTGGGGAGTGTCACCCGGCGCCCGGAGAAGGTGATCGGTCTCCACTTCTTTAACCCGGTTCCGGTGATGCCCCTTCTGGAGATCGTGGTGGGATTGCAGACGGGGGAGGAAACCGTGGCCCTGGGCCGGGCCCTGGCGGAGCGCCTGAACAAAACCGTGGTGCTATCGAAAGACCGCCCCGGCTTCATCGTCAACCGCCTGTTGATCCCCTACCTCCTGGACGCGATCCGACTTCTGGAGGAAGGGGTGGCCACCATGGAAGATATCGATACAGCGATCAAGCTGGGCTTGAACCACCCGATGGGTCCTTTCGCCCTGATGGATTTTGTGGGATTGGACACGTTGTTGTTCATTGCGGACGCTATGTTTGAAGAGTTCAAAGATCCCCGGTATGCCGCCCCGCCGCTGCTCCGCCGCATGGTCGCCGCCGGGTGGCTGGGCCGTAAAAGCGGGCGGGGATTTTATAGCTATTAATTTTCCGTGAAGGGTGGGCCGCGTACGCGGCCCACCCTTCACGGAGATCCCACGAACATTGGGATGGTGCGGGTCAACGGCCCCAGCCTCCAAGCTTCTCAAAAAATCCAATACGGCCCTCACTCTCGAAGAGCCTCTAGGCCGATCAGCCTTAAATCTTTTTGTTCAGGGAGGATTGGGATGGGTTCCGAACTGGAGCTTCTGGCGCAAATCGGGTTGAACTTCGAGCTCTCCGAAGAGCATCGCATGTTCCAGCAGGTGGTGCGGGAGTTTGCCCAGAAGGAGATCGCCCCCGTAGCCGCCCATTACGATGAAACCGGCGAGTTCCCATGGGAGACCGTCCGCAAGATGGCCGCCATGGGATTGATGGGCATTGAGGTCCCTGAAGAGTACGGCGGCCAGGGGTTAGATGCCATTGCCTCGGCCTTGGCGATGATCGAGATCGCCAAGGCGGACGCCGCCCACAGCACCGTGATGAGCGTCAACAACACCCTGTTCTGCTTCCCCATCCTCACCTTCGGGACCGAGGAGCAGAAGCGGAAATACGTGACCCCGGTCGCCACCGGGCAGGCGATGGGCGCCTACGCCCTCACCGAGCCTCAGTCCGGATCCGACGCCGCCGGCATGCGCACCCGGGCGGTGCGCAAGGGGGATGTCTACATCCTCAACGGCCGCAAATCCTGGATCACCAACGGCCCGGTTGCGGATTATATCGTTGTCTTCGCTATGACGGATCCTGAGAAAAAGCATCACGGCATCAGCGCCTTTATCATCGAGACCAACCGTCCGGGCTTCAGCCGGGGCAAGAAAGAGGAGAAGCTGGGGATCCGAGCCAGCGCGACCTGCGAGATCTACCTGGACAATTACGAGTGCCCGGTTGAAAACCGTCTGGGGGAGGAAGGGGAAGGCTTTAAGATCGCCATGACCACCCTGGACGCCGGGCGGGTGGGGATCGCCGCCCAGGCAGTGGGGATCGCGGAGGCCGCTTATGAAGCCGCCCTGGCCTGGGCCAAGCAGCGCGAGGCCTTCGGCCGCAAGATCGGAGAGTTTCAGGCGATCCAGTGGAAGCTGGCCGATATGCGGGTGAAACTGGAGGCGGCCCGGCTGCTCACCCTGCAGGCGGCCTGGAAGCGGGAGCGGGCCAAGCGCACCGGCGAGCGCTACACCCTTGAAGCGGCGATGGCCAAACTGTTCGCCAGCGAGGCCGCCCAGTGGATCACCTATGAGGCCATCCAGATCCACGGTGGGATGGGCTACAGCCGTGAGATGCCGGTGGAGCGCTATTTCCGCGATGCTCGCATCACCACGATCTATGAAGGCACCAGTGAGATCCAGCGCTTAGTCATCGCCCGCCAAATCCTCGGGTTAAAGACCAGCCTGTGAGAGGGATCGCGATGAAAGCCATCGTCTTCTACCGGCACGGTGATCCAGAGGTCCTGGAGGCGGCGGAGCTGCCTACCCCTCACCCAGGGCCGGGTGAGGTGCGGATCCGGGTGCATGCATGCGCGATGAACCATCTGGACCTGTGGGTGCGGCGGGGGATCCCGGCCCTGCGCCTGGAGATGCCCCATATCCCAGGGTCCGATGTGGCCGGGGTGGTGGATGAGGTGGGGCCGGAGGTCTCCGGGGTTGAGGTAGGGGATCGGGTGGTGGTGAACGCCACCCTCAGCTGTGGGCAGTGCGAGTTCTGCCTGCGAGGGGAAGACAACCGCTGCCGTCAGGGGGGCATCTTGGGCGAGCACGTCCGAGGCGGTTATGCGGAATACGTGGTGGTACCCGCCCGCAACGTGTTGAAGCTGCCTCCCGGCTTTCCCTTTGAGGAAGCGGCCGCGGCCTCTCTGGTCTTTCTCACCGCGTGGCATATGCTGATCACCCGAGGGAATCTACGCCCAGGGGAGGATGTGCTCATTGTGGGCGCTGGAGGAGGGGTGAACACCGCGGCGCTTCAAATCGCGAAGTTAGCGGGCGCGCGGGTGATCGTGGTGGCCTCCAACCCTGCGAAGGCCGAACGGGCTCGGGCGTTGGGGGCCGATCACGTCATCGATCGCTCCCAGGAACCGGATTGGTCCCGCGCGGTTTGGCAGTGGACCGGAAAGCGGGGTGTGGATGTGGTGGTGGACAACGTGGGGCAGGCGACGTGGATGAAGAGCATCCGGGCGTTGCGTCCGGGTGGGCGGATGCTGGTGGTGGGGGCGACCTCCGGCCCGAACCCGGAGGATTTCGACATCCGCTATGTGTTCTCACGGCAGATCAGCATCCTGGGCTCCACCATGGGGACCCAATCCGATTTCCGAACGGTGATGGGGCTGATCTTCGATGGCCGGTTGCGGCCGGTGATCGATCGAGTATTGCCGTTAACCGAAGAGGGGGCGCGCGAGGGCCATCGCTTGTTGGAGTCCGGAGCGGTGTTCGGGAAGATCGTCTTTCGAGTTGACGCAATCCGATGAGCCGGTGGCGGCGCCTTTTAGGGGCCCTCTGGTTGCTGTATTTCGCCCTACGCAATGCCCTGCGCGCCGGATACTATTTGGGAGCGATCCCTCCGGAATGGGGGGAGGCGGGGATCCACGGGCCGTGGACCTATCTGGGGATGGCCGCGTTGGTGTGGGCGATCGCCTTCGGGGTGGCCTCCGCGCTCTGTTGGTGGCGTGGATCTCAAGCGGCGGGCTGGATCATGGGGGCCATGATCCTATATCAGATCCATCTCTGGATCCACCGCCTGACGCTGATGCACAGCCCCTTTGTCGCTCAAACCCACGGCTTCGCACTGCTGATCAGCCTCCTGACCCTCGCCTGGACGGCGTGGCTCATCGGGCTGATCCCTCCACGGGACCGCGCCAGAGCCTAGGCTAAAAGATGTTTTAGGGGCGA
>DATMAC010000079.1:0-4390 GCA_035573655.1 Thermoflexus sp. | reverse complement strand
CCGCCCCTCGAGCTTTCTGCAACGGTTCCGTGCATTCAGAGAAGATCGACCCTCACTCTTTCGGTGGCAGACGCTCCAGCGCCTGGCTCAGCAAGGAGATCTGATCCTCAATGTCCATGGGGCGTGCCGGGAGGAGCACACTGAGCACTGTCCCATGCTCCTCATCGCTGCGGATGAAAAGATCCCCGCCCAGCGCCTGCGCGGCTCGCTTTGCGATGACCAGACCCACCATGGCCGGATCGATGCGAGACCTGACCTGTTGAGGATAGAGCCCCCCCGCCGTCCCCTCGTTCAGCCAGGCTAAGATCTCCTGGGACAGACGGGCTTGAGGGTTCACAATCTCAATCAGCAATATCGATTCCTTCACCTGACCCCGAAGCTCAATCCTTCTCCCCTCCGGGTGGATTGCGAAAAGGAAATCCAGTAAGGTGCGCAGAATGTAAGAACCATAAGGCCCATCCACGAAGGTCTCCGCGGCTTCGGGGGATAAATGAACGTGGAGCCCGATCTCCTTTTCAGACATCTCAAGCTCATAGGTCCGAATGATGTCCTGGATCAGCTGATTTAAATGGATTGGCTCCACAAAGGTGAGGGGCTGCCGGTGGAGCTCTGCGAAGGCGGCCAGAGGGGCAATGTAATCCAGCAATCGATACGCTCCCCGCAAAGCCGCATCCAGCATGTTCACCGGCTCTGCATTGTTTTGGGCTTTTAAGTAGCCCAGGGCGGCCTCCAGAAAGCCGATCACCAGACCCAGCGGTTGTCGGAGCCCCGCGCCAGCTCGCGCAATGAAGGAAGTCTTTAACTCATCGAGATCCCTTAACCGTCGATAGGCCTGCTCCAGTTCCTCTCGTCTGGCCCGCTCCTGTTCATATAGCCCTCGCAGCTCCCGAAAGGCGGAAATAATCTGTTGCTCTAAACGGGACAGCCACTCGTCAGGTGTCAGACGCGGATGGCCCATGCACCGCTCCCACTGGGAGAGGATCTTCATTCCATTTTATCCCTTTTGGAAAGAAACAACCAAACGCGATGAGCTGCCGGAATTTCTGGCCAGGCATGAGGTGTCCGCATCGGTGGGGTGTAACCTGGGGACGGGATAGGATCCCCATGTAGGGGCACCCACAAGGGGTGCCCCTACATGGGGTGCAGGTTACCCGCATCCGCAAGGCCCTCGGATCATTCTTACTTCTCTCCGGAGTGGGAAGGAGGAGCAAAGGGAAAGGTCATCTCCAAACGCAAAACTTACGTGAGCGCCAATGGGTGATATAAACTCAAGATTATGGTGCAAGCGCACTCGCCTGATCATGTTCTACTTGAGAGGTCTGGTTTATAACCGTACAGGCCCTATCCGAGCGTCTGGGAGCGCGCTGGAGCGCTTCCCCAGACCCTGAGGCCCTTTTACCATCCTGACGTGGGAAATAAAATGAACGGTTGGGGCCAGCTTCGGAAATCGATCCGTCGGTTCGCTCCCTGGGAGATCGAAACGATCCATCTGGCCCGGGACGCTTTGATCATCGCCACGGGCAATATCACCAGCCGTCTCATCGGGTTGCTGCGGGAGACAGTGAAGAGCGAGCTGTTCGGATCCAGCGGGCCGTTAAGCGCCTTCGAAGCAGCAGCCGTGGTCCCGATCCAGCTTTACGATCTCCTGGTCGGCGGGATGGTCACCTCCGCTTTGGTCCCCATCTTCCGCGAATACACAGACCGGCTTCCGGAGCTCCGACGGCTTGTTGGTGCTGTCCTGGTCTGGGTCTGGCTCTCCATGGGGGCTGCCGTGTTGTTCATTGGGTTCGCCGCACGGCCAGTGGCCTGGCTGCTGGCTGGGGGCCTGGATCCCCAGCTGTTGGAGCTCACGGCCAGGCTGTTGCGCTGGACGATCATGGCGGTCTGGTGGCTTGCGACCGCCGGGGTGATCAGCGGGCTCCTCCAGGCATTTCAGCGGTTCGCCCTGCCGGCCTTCACCGCGGCGGTTTTTAACGCTGCGATGGTTGCTGCGGCGGTTTTGCTGGGAGAGCGCCTGGGGGTCACCGCTCTGGCGTTGGGTATGGTGGCCGGAGCCTTCTTCCAAGTGCTGTTGCAGCTGCCCGCCCTGCAGGGCCTGTGGCCTCAGCTCTCGTGGTATCACCCTGCCTTATTGCGCATCCTCCGCCTTTATTCCCCCGTCGTCTTCGGGCTCGCTGTCAATCAGATCGCTATCCTGCTGAGCTATCACCTGGCCTCCCGCACCGGCCCGAACAGTATTGCCTGGATGCGGTATGCGACCACACTCATCCAGTTCCCTCTGGGCCTGGTGGTAACCGCCATCTCAGTGGCCATCCTTCCCCGACTGTCCCGATTCAGCGTGGAGGCGCGGCGTGGACCGGAGGGCCTGGAACTCTTTCGAGCTACCCTGGCCGCCGGGTTGCAGATGGTGGTCGTGGTGATCACCCCCGCCGCCTTCGGCCTGTATGTGCTGGCGGATCCGGTGATCGATTTCCTGTTCCAGCATGGCCGCTTCACCGCGACGGACACCGCAGTGGTGGCCGGGGTTCTACGCGGGTATCTTCCGGGCCTCATTTTCGCGGCGATCGATCAGCCGTTGGTTTTCGCCTTCTATGCCCGGCAAGACACCTTCACCCCCGCCGTGGTCGGTTTGATTTGCAACGTGGGCATCTACCTGGCGGCTGCGCTGGCCCCCACGCTCTTCCGCCCGTTGCAAGTGACCGACCTCGCAGTAGCCAACTCGGTGCAGTGGGCCGCGCATGCGTTGCTGATGGGCGTATTGTTGGTCCGTCGCATGGGGACGATGCGTTCGTATGGCCTAGCCCGGCTGGCGATGCGGGTGTTGATCGCCTCTCTCGTGATGGCGCTGGGGGTGGCCTTCGCCTGGCCCAGGCTGCTCCTTCCAATTCCTTCATCCGCTTATTTGGGGGAAGCGGTTCATTTGCTCATCATCGGTGGCTTGGGTTTGCTGATCTATGGTCTAACCCTGGCCGGGTTAACCTGGATCCCTGCCCTCCGGGCGCTCTGGGTCCGTGTGTAGAAATCGGCACGGGTTGTTCGCGTTTTCGAGACGATGGAACTTCCAATCCGCTTTGGACGTCCTATTCGATGAGAGGATCGCGCAGATAACCCTTGAATTCAGGAGAGGAGCATGAAAAATTGGCGAAGGTTTCTATGGTTCGGCGGGATCGTTGGGGTGCTGCTGAGCAGCGCATGCCGTTCCACTTCCACCCCTTCCAGTGCCGGAGTCCCCCAGGCATCGGAGGTGCGCGGCGCGTCCTCTACGGTCTCGGAAGGAACATCCACCGGGATCACCGTGATCGGCGTCGGAACGGTGCGGGCCCGGCCGGATCAGGCGGTGGTGACGCTGGGGGTGGAAACGCAGGGCGAGGCCCTGGCCGACGCTCTGGCCGAGAATAACCGTCGGGCGTCGGCGGTGCTGGCCACGCTGAAAGCGCGTGGGGTGGCCGAGGAGGATATCCAGACTGCCTCCTTCCAGATTCAAATCGAAGAGCCCCGGGATCCGCAGACCGGCCGACGGACCGGTCCCCCGATCTATCATGTGTTCCACATGTATACGGTCATCTTCCGGGACCTGGATCGCGTCGGTGAGGGGGTGGATGCGGCCGTGGCGGCGGGCGCCAATCGGGTGGATGCGATCGCTTTCCGGATCGGAAATCCAGAGCGCCTGGCGATGGAGGCACGGCGGCTGGCGGCGGAGGACGCCAAAGCCCGCGCCCAGGCGTTGGCCAGCGCCCTCGGCGCCCAGCTGGGGCGCGTCCTCAGCGTCACCGAATCCGCACCTTCTCCACCTGTCCCGATGTTCGCGCGGGCTGCCCCCGCCGAAGCGGCCGCTGTTCCCGTGGCCGCAGGGGAGCTGGAGGTCACCGTGCAGATCCAAGTGACATGGGAACTGAGGTGAAAAGAGAAGGGCGCTGAGAGCACATCGATCCCCGCGAGGAAACCAGCAGCAGAACTCCTGAGACAGTTGAGGGGCGGGACAGGCCCTTGAAGGTGGCCTGCCCCGCCCCTTAATCCTCGCGTGAGAAGCTCGAAGGGGAATTCACTGCTTCGACGACTGGCTTTGGGAGCCCGCCTCTTCCTCTTCGTCCTCCCAGCTGATGATCCACACGCAGAGCCCGGCCAGCACGATGGTCGCGATCACCAGGGCCAGGAGTTGGGAAGGGGTCAGCCCCACATCCCGAGCGGACCACAAAAGGATCGCCACCATCCCGATCGCCAGGGCGATCCACGCGGTCAGGCGAGGATGTCGCTCCGCAAATCCTTTAATGGCTGTCCACATCGCACGCTTCCTCCCGATTCGGAATCGATGCTGCGCTTTATTTGTCTAACTAAGATTTGTGGGTACGCGATAGAGAAGCCCAATGGCCCCTCCCCCCTTTCTCCCCCC
>DATMAC010000078.1:0-8051 GCA_035573655.1 Thermoflexus sp. | reverse complement strand
GAATGGCTGCGCGATGCCCCGCCTCGCCTCACCCAGGAATGCCTTTGCGGGAACATCATGGCCGGCATCGCTACCCCTTATGATTGCCGGCTCTTCGGCAAAGAATGCACCCCGGAAACCCCGGTGGGCGCTTGCATGGTCAGCAGCGAAGGCGCATGCCGGATATGGTATGAATACGGAGGACACATCACGGGCCCCTCAGCCTCCGGAGGTGGTTTGGGATGAAAGCGGAGACCGTCGAGCTTTATCACATCCGGATGCGGCGGGAGGATGCGGTCGGGATCATCCAGTTGGACCGGCCGGAGCGCTTCAACGCCCTGGACGTGATGATGGCCCGAGATCTGCGGAAGGCCGCCCTTCAATTCGCCCGGGATCCGGAGATCCGTTGCGTCATCCTGGCTGGAACCGATCGGGTGTTCTGCAGCGGGGCGGACCTCAAATACATCCGGGAGCGGGAGCACCCGGAGGATTTCTCCTACCTCCAACCGGAGTCCCGCGAGATCGAGGGCGGCTACGGGCGCAGCTTCAAGGAGATCCTGGAATACCTCCACAGCACAATCTCAGAGATCCGTCGCGCCCCCAAGCCGTTCATCGCCGCCGTCAAGGGGATCGCCGCCGCGGGGGGGCTGGGCCTGGCGATGGCCTGCGATCTGGTCTTCGCCTCCGATCGGGCCAGCTTCGAGTGGGCGTATTCAAAGACCAGCCTCACTGGCGCGGAAAGCACCACGTTTATTCTCCCCCGGCTCATCGGCCTGAGGCGGACGATGGAGATGGTCTTTCTGAACCCCCGCCTCAGCGCCCAGCAGGCCCTGGAGTGGGGCCTCATCAACGGGATCTTCCCCTTTGAAACCTTTGATCAGGAGGTGGAGGCGATCGCCCAGCGGCTGGCCCGCGGGCCCACCCGGGCGTGGGCGATCACTAAGGCCCTCGTCAACGAAGCCCTTGGGATCGATCGCCTGGATGTCCATATGGCGAAAGAGTTGCGCCATCTGGTGGAGATCGCCGAGACACCGGATTTCGCGGAGGGCCTGGCCGCTTTCTTCGAGAAGCGGGAACCTCAGTTCCGAGGAGCGTAACCGTGATGGCGACCGTGGAGCCCATGGGATCTTGTCCAGTCCCGCCTCTTTCCTATCGCACAGTGCTGCTGGGGCACGGAAGCGGAGGGCGGCTGATGCACGAACTCATCGAGAAGGTGTTCCGCCCCCTCCTCTTGCCGCCGGAAACCCGCGTCCTGAACGACGCCGCCGTCCTGAACGTGGACGGGCTGCGGCTGGCCTTCACCACCGACTCCTTCGTGGTCGATCCCATCGTGTTTCCGGGCGGCGACATCGGCCGGCTGGCCGTCAACGGGACGATCAACGACCTGGCTGTCAGCGGGGCACGCCCCTTGGTTTTGAGCGCCGCCTTCATCCTGGAGGAAGGGTTGCCCATCGACACCCTGTGCCAGATTGTGGACTCCATGCGTCGGGCCGCTGAGGAAGCCGGGGTTCCCATCGTGACCGGGGATACGAAGGTGGTGAACCGGGGGAAGGCGGATAAACTCTTCATCACCACCACCGGCATCGGGGTGGTGGAATACGAGGGCACCCTGTCCGCCGATCAGGCGCGGCCCGGGGATCTGGTGTTGCTCAACGGCCCCATCGCCGCCCACGGGATCGCCGTGATGCTGGCCCGCGCCCAGATCGAGTTCGAGCGGCCTGTCCGCTCGGACACCGCCCCTCTCCACACCCTGGTGGCCGCCATGTTGCGGGCCAGCCCCCGCATCCGCTGTATGCGCGACGCGACGCGGGGTGGCCTGGCCAGCGCTTTGAACGAGATCGCGATGAGCTCCGGCGTCGGCATCCACATCGACGAGGACCGCATCCCGATCCAAGACGAGGTGAAAGGCGCCTGCGAGATCCTGGGGCTGGATCCTCTCCACGTGGCCAATGAGGGGAAGCTGGTGGCCGTGGTGGCCCGCGAGGACGCCGAACGGGTCTTGGAGGCCATGCGGGCGCATCCCCTCGGACAGGAAGCGGCGATCATCGGGGAGGTGGTGGAAGACCCTCGACATCTCGTTTTGCTCCGCACCCGGATCGGCGGTTTCCGGGTCGTCAGCATGCTGGCCGGCGAGCAGCTCCCTCGGATCTGTTAAAGGGATCTGGGATCCCCTCCCGCTGCTCTAACCCGAGAAGGGGTCCGCAACGTCAGCTTCGGATTGTGAAATCTATCACTATTTGAATCGACCACTTTGTGGTATGGTTGACCTTGAGAATATCCATGGGAACGCGGATCCGTCGCAGGGGTTGGGAGCGATTGCCCCTCCAATGTAGATGCATTACGATATCTCAAAAAGGCAGGCGTGGCTTCCTAAGGGCATGGATCCCGCGGCAAATCTGAATGGCTGAGGCCATCCCCTCGATCGCTGTCTGGATCAGGGGACGATGGCGTGGATGGGTAAATACCTGAACGGCTGCCATTGTTGCAGCGCCCCGATCCTTGCATGTCAGTACCCCCTGCCCTTCAGGAGGTTCCCATGGAGCTCCAGGAGCCAGTCCGCCCAGCCCCAGGCCAGGTCTGGCGGATGGAGAAGGCGCAGCTCCAAGCGCTGCTCGACGCTTTACAGCGCCGGGGCTACATCGTGATCGGCCCGCGCATCCAGGACGGCGCCATCGTGTACGATGAGATCCAACGCCTCGCGGATCTCCCCATCGGCTGGACCGATGAGCAAGAAAAAGGCCACTACCGGCTGAAGCCTCGGAGGGATGAGGCCTTCTTCGGTTACGCCGTTGGCCCTCATTCCTGGAAGCGCTTCCTGCATCCCCCTGTCCTCTCCTTGGGTCGGGCGCGCCGCAACGGCCAAGGATTTGAATGGATCCCCACCGCCGATCCCCCACCCCGCTACGCCTTCCTCGGCGTTCGAGCGTGTGAGCTCCACGCCATCACCATCCTGGACCGGGTGTTCACGGCCGGCCCCTATGTGGATCCGATTTATCAGGCCCGTCGCGAGGCGATTTTCTTGATCGCCGTCCAATGCACGGTGGCCGGGGGCACATGCTTTTGTGCCTCCATGGGCACCGGACCCAAAGCGCCGCCCGGTGCCGACCTCATCCTCACCGAGCTCCCCGACGTCTTCGTGGTCGAGATCGGAACCGAGCGCGGCGCCCAGCTCATGGCGGAGATCCCCTGCGCGCCCGCTGCGGAGGCGGATCGCTCCGCCGTGGAGGCCGCTCTGGAGGAGACCGCCCGCTCCATAGGCCGGAAGCTGGACACCACTGACCTCCCGGGCCTCCTGTACCGTAACCTGGAGCATCCGCGCTGGGAGGAGGTGGCTCAACGCTGCCTCACATGCGGGAACTGCACGATGGTCTGCCCCACCTGCTTTTGCTTCACGGTGGAGGACATCAGCGACCTGGCGGGAACCCAGGCGGAGCGGGTGCGCCGGTGGGACTCCTGCTTCACCACCGCCTTCACCTACACCGCCGGACGTCCGATCCGTCAGAGCGCCAAGGCGCGCTATCGCCAATGGCTCACCCACAAGCTGGCCTCCTGGTGGGATCAGTTCGGAACCTCCGGTTGCGTGGGTTGCGGACGTTGCATCACGTGGTGCCCCGTGGGCATCGACCTGACGGAGGAGGTCGCGGCGATCCGGCAGACGGATGGCGAGAGGAGGTAAACGATGTCAAAGGCCGAGATCCTGGAAGCGCTGCGTCAGCATCCCTTCACCCACGATATGGAAGAGGCCTGGAAGGAGAGCCTGGCGGAGATCGCCCGGATGCAGACATACGCCCCGGACACCTTGCTCCTGCGGGAGGGCCGGGCCGCCGATGCATTTTTCCTGATCATCGACGGCCTGGTGGCGATCGAAATGTTTGTCCCGGAGCGGGGTTCCCTGCGGCTGCAGACGGTGAGCGCCGGGGAGATCGTCGGATGGTCCTGGGCGCTTCCCCCTTATCGCTGGGAGTTCGATGCCCGAGCGCTCACGGAGACCAAAGCCCTGGTCCTGGACGCCGCCCAATTGCGGGACCGGATGAACCGGGACTGCGCCCTGGCCGCTTGGATCCTGAGCCGGTTGTTGGCCGTGGTGGCCGGGCGGCTCAAGGCGACCCGTCTACAGCTCCTCGACCTTTATGCTCCCGCGCCGAGGAGGGCCTCATGATCTCCCAGGCGATCGCTCCCTCGGCTTCTGACCTGTTCCTCCCTCGCCCTTTCCAGGTCACCGGCGTCCGCCGGGAGACCTCGGACACCATCACCCTGCGTCTACGCCCTCCGGACGGGAGCGCCTTTTCCTTCCGGCCCGGCCAGTTCAACATGCTGTATCTCTTCGGCATCGGCGAGGTTCCCATTTCCATCAGCGGCGTTCATCCTCGAACCCGTGATCTGGAGCACACGGTGCGGGCCGTCGGGTACGTCACCCGAGCCTTAGCCCGTCTCCGCAAGGGGCACATCGTGGGGGTTCGGGGGCCGTTCGGGCATGGCTGGCCTCTGGAGGAAGCCCGAGGGCAAGACATCCTGATCCTGGCCGGAGGCATCGGGCTCGCCCCGTTGCGCCCTGCCTTACAATATCTGCTGGCCCATCGCTCGGATTACGAACAAATCGTTCTCCTCTACGGATCCCGAACCCCGGCGGATTTGCTCTATCAATTGGAGCTGGAGCGGTGGCGCGGGCGCCTGGACCTGCATGTCTTCGTGACCGTCGATCGCGGCGATGAGGCCTGGCGGGGACATATCGGCGTGGTCACCACCCTGTTGCCCCTGGCGGAACGGCTCCTCGATCTGCGGCGCGCCTTCGTCCTGATGTGTGGCCCCGAGGTGATGATGCGGGTCGCCGCCCGGGAGCTGGAGGACCGGGGGGTCCCGCCGGAGCGCATTTTCCTTTCACTGGAACGAAACATGAAATGTGCAGTGGGTTTTTGTGGCCACTGCCAGTTCGGCCCGCTCTTCATCTGCCGGGACGGACCGGTGTTTCCCCTTCCCCGCGTCCGTCCGTTGCTGGAGGTGCGCGAGCTTTAAGTAGCTCTTTGCGCCGATTGGAAATCGGCCTCTTGAGACGCTTCGCACCGGACGTCGGCCTTCGCCGACGTAAGGCCTGGTCGGCGAAGGCCAACCATCAGCCGTAGGCCCAAAGAGGACGATTTCAATCGGCGTTCCTCGGGCGCTTGATGCCGGACGTTCGTCGATGTGGACACGGGAAATCCCGGTCGGCGTAGGCCGACTGTTGGCCGTAGGCCCAGCAAGGGCGATTTCAATCGACTGGAGGCGTAAATGCCCAAGCGTCGCAAACCCAAGCTGGCTGTCTGGAAGTTCGCCTCGTGCGACGGCTGCCAGTTAACGCTTCTGGACTGCGAGGATGAGCTGCTGGCGCTGGCCGGGGAGGTGGAAATCGCTTACTTCCTGGAGGCCTCGCGGGCCGTGGTGCGGGGGCCCTACGATCTCTCCTTAGTGGAAGGAAGCATTTCCACCCCCGAACAAATCGAGCAAATCCATGAGATCCGACGTCAGAGCCGTTTCCTGGTCGCCATCGGGGCCTGCGCCACAGCGGGTGGGATCCAGGCCCTGCGGAACTTCGCGGATGTGCGCGGCTTCCTGGATCTGGTCTATGCCCGCCCGGAATACATTAAAACGCTTGAGAAATCCCTCCCCGCCTCCGCCTATGTGCCGGTGGATTTCGAGCTACGGGGTTGCCCCATCGGCAAGGGACCCTTGTTGGAGCTCCTCAGCGCCTTTCTCAACGGACGGCGGCCCAATATCCCCAATCACAGCGTGTGCATCGAGTGCAAACGCCAGGGGATCGTTTGCGTGATGGTCGCTCAGGGGATCCCTTGCTTAGGCCCGGTCACCCAGGCGGGTTGCGGCGCCCTATGCCCAGCCTACCGGCGGGGATGCTACGGTTGTTTCGGCCCCATGGAGACCCCCAACCCAACGAGTCTGGGGGACTGGTTTCTGGCCCGCGGGATGGCTTCCGCGGACCTGGTTCGCTTGTTCCGCACCTTCAATGCGTATGCCCCCGCTTTTAAGGAGGCAGGAGAACGTTATGCAGAAGCCACGGACGTTGACCGTTCGGGTTGACGCGCTGGCGCGGGTGGAAGGGGAAGGCGCCCTGCACGTGCGGGTACGCAACGGCCAGGTGCACGAATTGCGCCTGGAGATCTACGAGCCCCCCCGGTTCTTCGAGGCGTTCCTGCGCGGGCGTCGCTTGGAGGAAGCACCGGACATCACCGCTCGGATCTGCGGGATCTGCCCGGTGGCCTATCAGATGAGCGCCTGCAACGCCATCGAGAGCCTTTTGGGGCTTTCGATCCCAGGCCCCCTTCGGGATCTCCGGCTCTTGCTGTACTATGGCGAGTGGATCGAGAGCCACGCCCTCCATGTGTTCCTCCTGCATCTGCCCGACTTCCTCGGTTATGAGAGCGCCCTGCACATGGCCCGGGATTATCCCGAATGGGTGCAGAAGGGGCTGCAGATCAAAAAGGCGGGGAACGCCTTGATGGCCCGGATCGGCGGCCGCGAGATCCATCCCATTAACGTCCGGATCGGGGGATTCTATTCCGTGCCCTCCCGCAAAGCCATGCTGGAACACAGGGAGGAGATCGCCCGCGCCCGCGATTCCATCGTGGAAGCCCTCCGCTGGATGGCCGGGTTGGAGTTCCCGGATTTTGAGGAGGACTACGAATTCGTTGCCCTTTATCATCCCGAGGAATATGCGATCTTAGAAGGTCAAATCCGCTCCAGCAAAGGGATCCTCATCCCCGTGTCCGCCTTCGAAGAGGTCTTTGAGGAACTCCAGGTTCCCCACAGCAACGCCCTGCATTCGATCGTCCGGGGACGCGGCAGTTATATGGTGGGCCCTCTGGCCCGCTTTAACTTGAATTTCGCTCAGCTCGCGCCGCTCGCCCAGGAGGTGGCGGCCTCCATCGGCCTGACCCCGCCGGTTCGCAATCCCTTCCGGAGCCTCCTCGTTCGGGGGATCGAGATCTTGCACGCCTGCGAGGAAGCCCTGCGTCTGATCGAGCGTTACGAGCCGCCGGATCGCCCGTGGGAGCCGGTGGAGGTACGGCCGGGGATCGGGTATGGGGCCAGCGAGGCTCCCCGGGGGATCCTTTACCATCGCTATCGGATCAACGCCGACGGCCTGATTGAGGAGGCGAAGATCGTCCCTCCCACCGCTCAGAACCAGCGGCGCATCGAGGATGACCTGAGGAAGATGGTTCCCCGCTGGCTTTCCTTGCCGAAGGACCAAATCACATGGCGCTGCGAGCAGGCGATCCGGAATTATGATCCGTGCATTTCCTGTGCGACCCATTTCTTGAGGCTGGAGCTTCAGGAGCTGGGATGAAGGATGGAAAACCCGTGGTGCTCATCGGCCTCGGCAACCGGATGCGGCGGGACGATGGAGTGGGGCTCTGGGTGGCGCAACACCTTGAGGCCCATGGTTGGCCGTCGCTGAAGGTGTTCCCCTTAGGGGTTCCGGATCCCGTCGCGCTGGCCCAGGCGTGGGCAGGGGCGGAGATCGCCTGGATTGTGGATGCGGCGGTCGCGGAGGTCCCTCCGGGGATGATTCTCCGGATCCGGGGGGAGGACCTCCCGACCGATCCGCGGGAACGTTGGCTGTCCACCCATGGGCTTGCCCTACGGGAAGCGATCGCTTTCGCCCGCATGCTGGAGCCCTCCCCTTCCCGGATGGTGGTGTATGGGATCGTCGGTCGGGATTTCCGTTACGGTGAAGGGTTAACTCCCGACGTGGAAGCGAGCGCCCGTCGTCTGATCCGTCGTCTGGAACGGATGATCCTCCGGGTTTGTAACCATTCAGCCGGGTCGCGTTCCGTTAAGAGTGCGGAAAAGCCCTGCCCTCCTTGACTCCCCCTCTCCATAGCGATTGGGGCCGTGGAGGGGAATGAGAAATATTGGGAACTGACGGCGCGCGGCTCGGTTTCCTAGGCCCCATTGGAGCTGGATAGTTACCCGGGTTTTATCAATGGGTTAACTCCTGGGCAGGTGTGTGCAAAGGGCAATTGTCTATGCGAAGTGGCGGGGTCTTGCCGTCTCAGGTCACTTGGGCGTATAGTTCTCAC
>DATMAC010000077.1:0-8161 GCA_035573655.1 Thermoflexus sp. | reverse complement strand
AAAGATTTTTTCTTCCTCCTCCCCACGGACAGGGCAGGTCGTTACTCAGAGCCAGTTTTCAGACATTCTCTAAGCGCCTGGAGCGTTCCCTTGCGGGAGCGTCGCTCAGTTCAGCGCTCAACGGATAGCGATTCAGCCGTTCTCCCGCAACGCCCATACGGATATCCGCGGTTCCCACCTGGGGACTTGGAGAGCCCCTCCGCCTCCTCGCGAGAGCTCCGAACCGAATGAACCAAGCTGAATCGCTACGCCCATGGATCAATGGCGAACTTGAACCCTTGGCGGCGCTCCATCCGCTCGAAAGCTTCCAAGAGGCGGGTCAGGGGATACTCCCCGGTGATCAGACGCTCCACAGGGATCCGATCCGCGGCCAGGAGGTTCAAGGCGGCTCGGACGAACCGGGGATGATGATGGAAGACGCCTCGGAGGGTGAGCTCCTGGTAGTGCAACCGAGCGGTGTCGAAGGAGGCGCGGGTGCCCACCGGACATCCACCGAACAAGATAACCCGGCCGCCGGGCCGCACTAAATCGGCCGCCATCTCCCAGGCCTCCACCCGTCCCACCGCCTCGATGACCACATCCGGTAATTCGCCCAGGGCTCGGATCAGCATCGCCCTGACCTCCCCCTGGGGATCCAAGGGGAGATCCACTCCGATCGCCAGCGCCGCCTCCCGGCGCTCTGGATGCGGATCCGCGAGGGCGACCCATGCCCCGCGCAGCTTGGCCAGGTGGGCCAGCATCAACCCCATCGCGCCCCCGCCGATGACCAGGGCCGTGCTCCCCGGCTGGATCTCTGCGGCTTCGATGCCGCGCAACGCGCAGGCCAACGGCTCCACCAACGCCGCGGTGGCCGCAGGGAGATGATCCGGGATGGGATATAGATTGGTCCGAACGATCGGCGCGGGGATCCGGGCATACTGGGCGAAGGCCCCAAAAAAGAAGGTGAGTTGGACACACAGGCTGAACTCCCCTCGTTGACAGAACCGGCACGACCCACAGGGGGCAGAGTTGGCCGCCACCACCCGCATCCCAGGGCGAAAGGCTTCTACGCCCTCCCCGACCGCGACGATCTCACCGGCCACCTCATGGCCAAACAGGGAAGGCAGCGGACCCAGGGCGGGATGATGCCCCCGCCGGAAGATCTTGACATCGGTGCCACAGGTGAGCGCGCGCTCTACTCGAAGGATCACCTCCCCTGGGCCGGGATCCGGCACGGGAACTTCCTCCAGGCGCAGGTCTCCAGGCCCATACAGGCGGGCCGCTAACATCCGCTCGGGCATCGGCTCCCTCCTCGCGATTTTCACTCACTTTAACAAGAGCGCTAAAATAACTCAAACACTTTAGGGACCTCGTGCTCAGTCCACTTTTGGACTGGGGATTGCCTTCGGCGACCCCCAGTCCAAAAATCCCAAAAGGGAACCAAGACCCAGCCCAACGGAGGTCATCCTGATGAGCGAGCCAGCGGTTCAGGAGATCCTGAGGATGGGCCGTCGGATCCGCTTCCATCCGGAGACGTTTCGGTGGGAGGGGATCGAGCCGCAAGCCTATAAGTTCAGCCTGGGAGAGGAGCGAGGGTTCGGCTGGCGAGGGGTCACCCGTTTCGTGATCGGCGGCCCTCCGGAGGCCCCGTGTCGGTTCCAGCTGCGCTACTTTGAGCTCGCACCAGGTGGGTATTCCAGCTTGGAGAAACATCAGCATGTCCACTTCATTGTTGTCATCCGTGGACGAGGCAAGGCGCTGGTAGGTCCGGAGGTGTTCGAGGTTGCCCCATTGGATGTGGTTTACGTGCCTCCGGAGGTGCCCCACCGCTGGATCAACGATGGCGACGAACCGTTCGGCTTCTTATGCCCGGTGGACGCGGAGCGGGATGCGCCACGGCCGGTCGATGAGGCCGAGTGGCGCGCGTTAAAGCGGAATCCGATCACCGCTCCTTATGTGTTCTAACCGCTTCGTCGCAAAGCGGGCTGCTTACGCGGCCCACCCCTCACCGGGCGGACGCACCCACGTGTATGGCTGATCCTTCCATGGGGAATTCCGCTGGGGTGTGATCGCGGGAAGGGTGTAAAGGATGTAGGGGCACCCACAAGGGGTGCCTCTACATTCTTCCCGGGGGCATGAAGCAATCTATGATCCTTTTTCCTCCTGGATCCAGTCGTGAATTCGATGCCGAAGCGCATAGGCCGCGGCCTCTACCCGGTTGGAGAGGCCCAGCTTGTCTAAGATGATGCTGACGTAATTGCGCACAGTCTTCTCGGTCAAGAAGAGCTCCTCCGCGATCTCTTTGTTGGTCTTCCCCTCCGCAATACGGGCCAGGATCAACCGCTCGCGTGGCGTGAGATCTTTGAAGGCGTCCGCCTGCGCCGCCCGTGACCGCTGGCGGAACTGCTCCAGCACCTTGCGGGTGACCGCGGGGTCCAGGATCGCCTCGCCCCGGGCCAGGGCCTCCAGGGCTTGTATCAGCTCCCGGCTCCCCGCTCGCTTCAACACATAGCCTGATGCTCCTGCCTCAATGGCCCGTACGATGAACTCTTCGCTGGGATAGGCGGTCAGGATCAACACCTGGGTGTCCGGGAAACGCTGCGTGATTTCCTGACAGATCTCCAAACCATCCCGGTCCGGGAGGCGAACATCCAGGATCACCAAATCCGGCCGCAGGCGCTCGGCCAGGGCGATGGCCTGCGCCCCGGTCTCCGCCTCCCCCACCAGCTCGAACTCCGGCCGGTTCTGCAACAGCAGCCGCAACCCTAAGCGGACCACCTCGTGATCATCCACCACCAGGACCCGCAACCGCTTCATACCTTCTGCTCCACTGGCACCTCAAGCCATACCGATGTGCCATGTCCAGGTTGGCTCTCGATTCGCAGAACGCCCCCTAGCAACCGCGCCCGCTCCTGCATGGTCCGTAATCCCATCCCAATCGGATGATCCGGGCTCATTCCTATTCCATCGTCGCATACCCCTATCCGCAGGCGGCCATCCTCGATCTGAGCTTTCAGGATCGCCCGCCGGGCTCGTGCGTGGCGGATCACATTGCTGAACGCTTCGGTGAGGATGGCAGCCAGATGAGCGGCTTGTTCCGGCCCCAGAGACAGATCAGGCACATCCAGCTGCGCCTCAATGTCGACGATGCTCCGGAACCGGGGATCCCGCGCGATTTCCTCCAACAACGAGCGCAGATGCCCCGGGCGGGAGATGCCTTGCAAAGTGGAAATGTAAATGCGGACATCCTCGATTGCCCGATTCAAGGCAAGAAGCATCTGATCCAAGACCTGAGCCATCGATGAGTCCGGCTCGCATCGTTCCCGCAGGGCCTCCGCCAGCAGCCCGGCGGCGTAGATTTGCTGAAGGATACGATCATGAAGATCCCGGCTGATCCGTTCCCGCTCCATGGCCAGGATGTTCGCTCGCTCCATCTCCTCGATCCGTCGATCGACCTCGACCTGGAAAACCTCCAGGGACTGTAAGAGGGCGATTAACAGGATCAGGCCCAGCAGAGATCGCCAAACCGGCATCGGGATCCCAATGGCCTGAAACACCGCCATCTCGTTGAAGACGTTCCCCGGGAAAAAGGACACCGCTGGACCGAAAACCCCTCCCGCGATGCCGTAGCCGGCCATCGCCAACCCCGCGATCCGTAAGGTCCGAATGATGTGTGGGAGATCCAACGGGGCGATGTGCTGATAGGCATGAACTCGTAGGCCGTAGGCGGCAATCAACCCTCCTGGCAACCCCAGCGCATAGCGAGCGGTGGCGGCGGCAATTGCGTGCCAATCCTGAATCTCTGGCAGCATCGTCAAGCCCAAATAGAACGGCCCGAGTAACCAGACCACAAAAATGGCTGTGGGAAGCCAGAAGGACCACTGCCACTTAGGGGGCAGCGGGCTGAAGGTGCTGATCCCGAATTGGAACAAACAGAGGAACGAAAGGGCGAGAAGGAAGACCTGGGCGATGCGCAACAGTTTGATCAGAAAATCAGGAAGATAAGTCGCCTGGATCGGAATGAACACATCTCCCCACTCATGGAGGCCATGGAGGATCCCGAAGAGCGCCAACCACGGCAGGGCCTGCGCCAGCCGCAGCCGGCTGTGACGCAAGCTCTGAATGGCCAGGATCACACCCATCGTGAAGAAGACCTGGCCATATACGGAATACACGATGATCCGGTTCGCCTCAAAAAAAGATTGAAGGGCTTCGCGCACAGGGATCACCCCTTATGGTTTTAGAGGATCTTCAGGGTTTAGGGATGCCAGAAGCACCCCTAAACCCCATGCAGCCTGTTAGGCGGTCGGGGCTTGTCCGCCTCCATCGATCCACAGCGCCACGAACCGAGATCAACGCCCCGAGGAGCGAGCTGCACGACGGATCCAGCGCCGCATGAGCGCCCGGCGCACATACTTGCGATAAAGGAGACCGATCAAGGCTTGGATCAGACGATGGAGCTCCCGAAACCGCCCAATCCGCTCGGCATCTGTATCCAAGTCCCCCACTAAAGGCGTATAGATCGCTACATCGTGTCGAACTTGAGCGCGGACCAGGCGCACATAAAAGGCCAGGTTCTGGCACGTGACCCCCATCGCCTCCAAATCCCGCACCACCTGCATCAGCGCCACATCCTCCAGGCTGTAGCGTCGCTCCTCGCTGGGTGCTCCATCCGGCAGCAGGCCCAGCGCCTCCATCCGACGGAGCTGTTCGATGGAGATCCCCGCCCGCCGGGCAGCCTCCTCCGCCGTTAAGGCGACCAGCTGCTCCCCCTCGGATTCCTGGAGAACCCGCAACAGCGCCTCCACAGCGCCCAGGTTCAGCGCTGGGTCCTCCTCCAAGCGATCGAGCATCGCCCGCACAACGGGAAGCGGGAGCCGGTGGCGGGCCCGCAGATTCAAGATCAGAGCCAGCCGCTCGACATCCATGGGACAATACAGGCGATGCCCGCCATGGGTGCGCCTGGGGCGGATCAGGCCCGCTTTCTCCCAATAGCGCAACTTGCTCGGGGTCACATCCGGGAACCGCTCCCGCAAATGGTTAACAACTTCCCCGATCGTCCACAGCCGCTCTCGTTGCTCCATCATCCGCCTCACTATGCCTTTCCATATTTGGTGGAAAGACTATTTGCCCTTTCCTGTTTCTCTTTCTATTTCCTCCTCCTCTTGCGGCAGCCCTCTGGGCTGCCGCAAGAGGAGAAAGACCCTTCAGGGACCGCCGAAGGCGGCGGGTCTCAACCTCCGATTGAAGCAACCCACCTTGATATCTGCCGCAATCACTCGAGGATCGATGCGGCCTGCTTTTGCTCCCCTCGGGGCTCGGCTTTCCGGGCCGGGAGATCGGGCACGCCGAAGCCGATCAGGAGGATCCCCATCGCGAGGATCATCGCCAGGAAGGGAACCCTCCAAAAGGCGGCCAAGAGGGCCTCCCCGCCCGCGGAGAGGGCAGGGCCCAGCACCGCCCCCATGACCGCAGCCCCCATGGACCCACCGATGTTCCGAGCGAACAGCAACATCGCGGTGACCACTCCCAGCACATCCCGGGGGGCCTCCTCTTGGGCGCAAACTAAGAGAGCCAGCATCACAACGCCCATCCCGGATCCCACGATCAGCCCTGCCAGGCCCAACAGGGGTAGAGGGGCCTGCCGCGCCAGCGCCCACGCCCCAAACCCCGCGACCATCGCGACGGGCCCCCATCGGGCCGGCGGCCGGGGCCCCCAACGGGGTAACCAGCGAGCCGTCAGCACGCTGCTTACGGTCCAACCCACGGTCATCGGGGAGAGCAGGAGACCGCCTATGGTAGCGCTCTGTCCCCGTGCGATCTGAATGAACAACGGAATATATGCGGTCATCCCGAAGAACGCCATCCCCCCCAGGAGATTCCCCAGGAAGCCGCGGAAGGCAAACGGCCGCCGCAGGGCGGGGAAGGGGATAAGGGGAAGCGACTGCTGTCGCTCGAAGACCACAAAACCGGCCATCGCCAGGGCCGCCAGCAGAAGCGCCGCCGGGGATTCGAGCTCCAGACCGTAAATCAAGGCGCCCGCCCCAAGGGCGAACAGCGCCGCGCCCCCGAGATCCACCCGCACGCCCGCCTCATGGGCGGATTCCGGAACCCCGCGGCCCACGAGCAGCATCGCCGCAAGCCCGAAGGGGACGTTGAGGTAAAACACCCATCGCCAGGAGAAATGATCCACAATCAACCCGCCCACCAACGGCCCGACGAGGGCGGAAAACCCCCACACCCCGCTGATCCATCCCTGGACGCGCGCTCGCTCACGCAACGGATAAAGCTCCCCAACCAGGGTGAAGGTTAACGTTTGCAGGCCACCCCCACCCAATCCCTGAAGCGCCCGGGCGGCGATCAGCATCGGCATGGAACGGGCCGCCCCGCTGAGGGCCGATCCGGTCAAAAAAAGAGCCACCGCCGCCAGATACAGACGCCTCCGGCCATATAGGTCGGACGACCGACCCCAGATTGGCCCGGAAACCGTGGCCATCAACAGATAGAGGGCAAAAGGGAAGCTATATAAGGCGACGCCCCCCAACTCCTGGATCACCCGGGGCATCGCTGTGGTCACCACCGTCGCCTCCAGGGCCGCCAGGAAAAGGCCCAGAATCAAACCAGCCGTCACGCGAACTCGATGGGGCACCTCGGTCATTCCGACCTCGCGCCTTGAGGATCCGGGAGCTCCAGAGGCCCCGCGTAGATCAGCCGCGTCCCCTCCACCCGCGCCCACGGGGTGAGGCGGTGAGGCTCCCGCCGATCGAAGTCCAGGATATGCTCCACATGGATCCCACGGATAAGCAACGCGTCGGCGATCATCCGCCGATGACATCGCCACGGGAACGCCTCCGCACACATCAGCGCGATGCGGGCCCGCGTCGCCTCCGCCACGACCTCCTCCAGAGCCGCCTGAAAGGCCGGCGTCTCCATATGGTCCGCATACCCTTGAAACCCAGGGGTCTTCCACGCCGTATGCACCGAATCCGAACGAGGCGTTCGTCGCCCCCCCAGCTCCGGAATGTGCCGGTAACCGATGCCGACAGCGGCCAGCGCGGCAGCCAGCGCAGGACCGTTGAAGTGCGGATGCCGTCGAGAGCTCGGGAATCGGCGCACGTCGATCACCTTCTCCACACCATACGCTTGAAGAAGACCAAGGAACAACTCCAACGTCCGATTGGAATGTCCAATGGTCAAAATCGTTCGCCTCATCCTGTCATCCCGCGGCGAGGGAAATGGCCCCACACAGGTAACGACCTATCCTGTCAGTGGGGAAGGGCCTCACCCCAAATATTTTGGGTGGCCGAGCCACATGCCTTCGGCGCGCGGCTCGGCCACCAAAGCCCTCATCCGGAAACCCCTACACCGTCCGGGGAGACGACTGGTCAGATGAGTGGGTCGTTGCCCACAAAGACCGAACGGGGGGACCACTGTGTTTCCCCTGGCCGCCGTTTATTGTCCCCAACCATTAGGATCCCGTCAACAAGCGCTACATCGTTCGCGGAACGGGAGGGGTGGAAGATCCGAGCGCCCTCCGGGGAACGGCCCTTCGGGAGCGGACCCGCTCAGCCTGAAGAAGAGGGATGGGAGAGGGGGGGCTATCCTGCCAACGGATGCGCCGGCTGCCAGAACTCCCCCCGTGGGACCGGGATCCGGTGAACTTTCCCCTCTCGTTCCAAGCGCTCCATTTCCGCCCGCGCGGTTTCTTGGTCCTGGCCGTAGATCTCCGCAAGCTCTCGAGTGGTCAACGGACCGTATTCGGCCAGTAGAGTCAGAGGGTCCCGGGGTGGGTGTTCCTCCAGCGCCGGTGCCAGGCGGCGGAGGATCTCTCGATAGGTCGCGTAGGAACGATGCCCGACCACCAGGACCGGCCGCTGGGCGCCAGGGGTCATCACCCGGCCGATATAGCGGAACAACAGCGTGGGGAAACCGGTCACCCCATAGCGCCGGCATTCCTCCAAATCCTCGTGGAACGCCCGCTCCGCCCGCCCGTTCTCCAAATCCGTCCGCCACCGCTCTAGATCCAGCCCCTCCACCTCGCGGGCCAGCGCCTCCTGCACATCCCGCCGGGAGATGTTCCGCCGCTCGGTCAACGCCGCCCGGCGGAAGCGTCGCAGGAGCCGCTCCCCAATGACCTCACCCTGCAGGAAAGCGGCGCGGATGGCGATACAGGCGGGCCAGG
>DATMAC010000076.1:0-8097 GCA_035573655.1 Thermoflexus sp. | reverse complement strand
GTGGTGCATCCCCTGGCGGGGCGCCCGATGATCCGGCACGTCCTGGAGTCGCTCCGGGCGGCCGGATGCCCGCATCCGCCGGTGGTGGTGATCGGGCCGAACGCACCGGCCGTGCGTGAGGCCGCCGGGCCGGGTGTCCGCTTCGTGGTTCAACCGGAACCCCGGGGGACGGGCGATGCGTTGCGCTGGGCGGAGCCGATCCTGCGAGGGGAGGTCCCTCATATCCTGATCACCTACGCCGACCTGCCCCTGGTGCGCCCTGAGACCTTCCGACGTTTGATCGAAACCCATCAGGCCAGCGGCGCCACGTTGACCTTCCTCACCGTCCACCGGGCGGACCCCACCGGCTACGGACGCGTGGTGCGGGATCCAAACGGGAGGGCGCTGCGCATCGTGGAAGAGGCGGAAGCAAGCCCAGAGGAACGAGCGATCTCCGAGATCAACGTGGGCGTTTACGTCGTGCGCGAGCCATGGCTCTGGGTTGCCCTTTCGCGTCTGCAACCCAGCCCGGCGAAAGGGGAGATCTACCTCACCGATTTGGTAGCCCTGGCGGCCGCGGAGGGAGCGAGGGTTGAGACCGTCGCACTGGAGGACCCTGAGGAAGCCCTTGGGATCAACACGCGGGTGCAGCTGGCCGAAGCCGAACGCATCCTGCGGCGGCGGATCAACACCCGCTGGATGTTGGAAGGGGTCACCTTGTTGGATCCCGAGCGGGTTTACATCGGGGCCGAGGCGACCATCGGCCCGGACACGGTGATCTACCCGGACACCTATATCGAGGGGGAAACCCGGATCGGGCGCCGGTGCCGCATCGGGCCGAACACGATCCTTCGGGATGCCGTGGTCGGCGACGAGTGCGTGGTGGAGGCCTCTGTGGTCGAGGGCGCAGTGCTCGCGGATCGCGTCCACGTGGGGCCTTTCGCCCACTTGCGGCCGGGGACCCGGCTGGCTGAGGATGTGCACGTCGGCAACTTCGCGGAGATCAAGAACAGCGCCGTGGGGCCGCGGACGCGGATGCATCACTTCGGCTATCTGGGCGACGCGACCGTTGGGGCCGATGTGAACATCGGGGCAGGGACTGTCACGTGCAATTTCGATGGGGTGCGCAAGCACCCGACGATCATCGAGGATGAGGCGTTCATCGGCAGCGACACCATGCTGGTGGCGCCAGTGCGGGTGGGGCGGAGGGCGAAAACCGGCGCCGGGTCCGTCGTGACCCGGGACGTCCCCCCCGGGACCCTCGTGTATGGCGTGCCCGCCCGTCCGCGTTCCTCATCGCAAGACGCGAGCGATGCTCGTGGCGCCGATTAGAAATCGACCTCTCGAGGCGCCTCGCGTCTGCATCCGCTTACGTGGATGCAGGATCCGGTCGGCGCAGGCCGACCGCTGGCCGAGCGCCTCTCGCGCTGATTGCAATCAGCCTCCCGAGACACTTCGCGCCGGGCGTCCGCCTGCGCGGACGCGTGAGCCTCGGTCGGCGTAGGCCGACCATCGGCCGAAGGCCTAAAAAGGGCGATTTCAATCGGCGTGGATTCGCATCCGTCAGCCTTCCTTCCCTTTGCGTAGCCCTCTAGATCTCGATAAAATGTAAAAAACACGGGGATGCCCCTCCGGCATGCGAAAGGAGCGAGCTGGAGGTCAGCCCTCCCCAAAAGGTTCTTCACTGGGTTCGGAGACAATGATCCAAGCCGGTTTTCCCTATGGCATGCCCATGATGAGGAGAAGGGCCAGCGGTCGGGGGCCTGAGGCCCCCCCGACTGCCGGGTTGATTTTCGCCCGCTGACCGCCGGCCTCGGCCGGCGGTTTTTATTTACGGCGCCGGGCGCCTCGAACTTGAACCCTCAAGGCAAGCCGAGGAGGTGGAGATGACAGCGGAGAAAGTATTGGTCTGCGTGGCATGGCCTTACGCCAACGGCCCGTTGCATCTGGGCCACATCGCAGGCGCCTATCTCCCGGCGGATATCTTCGCGCGCTACCATCGCCTGAAAGGCCGTCAGGTTTTGATGGTCTCCGGATCGGACTCCCACGGGACTCCGATCACCGTTCAGGCGGATCGGGAGGGGGTGTCACCGCGGGAGCTGTTCGAGCGCTATCATCGGATCTTCTTAGAAACCTGGCAGAAATACGGGATCTCCTTCGACCTCTTCACCCACACCGACACCGAGAACCATCACCGGGTCTCCCAAGATATGTTCCTGCGCCTCCTGGAGAAAGGCTATCTGTTCAAGCAGACCCAGCGTCAGTTCTACTCCGAAGTCTCCCGGCGCTTCCTTCCCGATCGCTACATCGAGGGCACGTGCCCGATCTGTGGCTATGAGCGGGCCCGTGGGGATCAATGCGAGCGGTGTGGGACGCTGTTGGAGGCGACCCAGTTGATCAACCCGCGCAGCCGGATCGACGGCAGCACGCCGGTGCTGCGGGAGACGGAGCACTACTTCTTCAATCTGCCCGCCTTCACGGAGCCCCTCCTGGCCTATCTGCGCGACAAGGGGTACTGGCGGCCGAACGTCCTCACCTTCACCCTCAACTACATCCGGCAGGGGCTCCAGCCGCGCCCGATCACCCGCGACCTGGATTGGGGTATCCCTGTCCCCTTGGAGGGCTTCGAGGGCAAGGTGCTCTACGTGTGGTTCGAGGCGGTCATCGGTTATCTCTCCGCCACGATCGAGTGGGCCTCCCTCGTTGGCAATCCGGAGGCCTGGAAGGAGTGGTGGTATGATCCGGAGGCCCGCATCGTTTACTTCATCGGGAAGGACAACATCCCCTTCCACACCATCATCTGGCCGGCCCAGCTGATGGGGACTGAGCGCCTTTATGAAGAAGATCCCTCCAAGCGCCTGACCCTTCCCTACGATGTCCCCGCCAATGAGTTCCTCAACCTGGAAGGGGACAAATTCTCCACCAGCCGCAACTGGGCGGTCTGGGCCTTGGATGCCGCGGAGCGCTACGCGGTGGACGCCATCCGGTATTACCTGACGGCGATCATGCCGGAGACCCAGGACGCGGAGTTCCGCTGGATCGATTTCATCCGACACAACAACGAGGAGCTCCTCTCCATCTGGGGGAACCTGGTCCACCGCGTGCTGACCTTCACCGTCCGTCACTTCAACGGCGAAGTCCCTATGCCTGGCCTGATGGAGCCACGGGACGCGGAGATCCTGGCCAAAGTGGACATGTCCTTCGAGACCGTGGGGCGTCTCATTGAAAGCTGCCGTTTCCGTCAGGCGCTGGAGACCGTGATGGGGCTGGCGGCGGAGGTGAACCGCTACCTCAACGAACGCGAGCCCTGGAAGGAGATCCAGGCGGACCGGACGCGGGCGGGGACGACGATCTACGTCGCCCTGCGGGCCATCGACAGCCTGAAGGTGATGTTCGCGCCCTTCCTCCCCTTCTCCAGCCAGCGGGTCCACGAGATGCTGGGATATGAGGGGACGTTGATCGGGCGCCTGGTGACGCGGCCCGTCGCCGAAACCTCGCGGGAGCATCTCGTGTTGACCTACGAATTCGATCCCCGGTTCCGCTGGGAGCCCAGCCGGCTTCGCCCCGGCCAGCGCCTGGGGGAGATCCGCCCGCTCTATGAGAAGATCGACGAGGGGCGGGCGGAAGAGGAGCGGGCCCGTCTGGGGCAGCCGGTGTCCTAACGTGTGGGGGCCACCCGAGGGTGGCCCCCTTTGGATTTTCCCAGCGCCCCAAGCCTTTAGATCACGTTATACTCCGGCGGGGCAGCCGCATAGGCGAAGCGCTCCCATCGGAGCGGGGTGATATCCAGCGTGTGCGCCCTCCCCTCTAAAATCTCCTCCGCCACCAGGAGCCCGGCGGCCGGGCTGTGCATCACCCCATGGCCGCTGAAGCCGGCCACCACGTAGAAGCCCTCCACCGCGGGAACCCGGCCGAGGATCGGGTGGGCGTCCGGTGTCACCTCGTAGAGGCCGACCACCCGGGCTCGAACCCCCGCGCGCTCCAGCAAAGGCATGCGGGCGATCGCCGCTTCCATATGGACCAGCTCCCATTCCGGATCCACCTGCTCGTTGAAACCCGGCGGCTCGGACCGGTTGGACATCCCCGTCAGGATCCCTTCGCCCTCCCGGTGGAAATACAGGCTTTGGGCGAAGTCGATCACCATCGGGAAATCCGGGGGGATCTCTGGGATGGGGGTCGTGATGAGGTACTGCCGGCGATAGGGGAGGATCGGGAGGTCCACCCCCACCATCCGGCCGATCTGGGCAGCCCAGGCGCCAGCGGCATTCACCAGGATGGGCGTCGCGATCTCGCCGGCAGGGGTGATCACCGCCTCGACGCGCCCTCCCCGGGTCCGAACGCCGGTGACCGGCGTTTCCGTGAAGAGGGAACCGCCCAAGCGACGGGCGCCGGCGGCGTAACCGTTCACCAGGTCCATCGGGCTCAGCAACCCATCGCGGGGGCAAAACGTCCCGGCGATGACGTCCTCGAGGCGCATCATCGGGAGGCGACGGCGGATCTCCTCCCCGTCGAGCCACTCCGTGGGAACGCCGAGGCGGCGTTGCAGGTCCACCTGGGCGCGGAACTCCGCCACGTCCTCTTCACGGGTGAGGAGGAAGAGGTAGCCGCAGAAATGCATCGTGAGGGGGGCGCCGGGGTCCTCGGGGAAACGCTCCATCATCGCGACGCTGAGGAGCGAGAGGCGGATATTGATCTCCGTTGCGAACTGGTGGCGGAAGCCGCCGGCGGCCTTGCTGGTGGAGCCGCAGCCGAAGAAGGGACCCTTCTCGAGGACGACCACGCGGAGGCCGGGATGCTTTCGGAGGAGATGATAGGCGGTGCTCAAGCCCATCACCCCGCCCCCTGCGATCACCACATCAGCGGTAGCGGGGATATGCATCGGCGAACCTCCCCGGATAGATAGGGTCAACCATATTCTCTTCGCCTCACAGGGCTTTTCAAAGCTCGAACAAAGAGAGCATAGCAGTGAAGAAAGGGATGGTTTCTCTCTCCTCTTCGCGGCCCTTCAGGCCACGGAGAGGAGGGAGAAAAATTTTCCCTGGGGATGGGCCGAGTGCTGAAGGTCCCCCGGCCCAGCCCCAGGGAACCCCACTGATTAACATTGAAAAGCCCTGTTTCCCTCACCATGACACCATGTCCCTGCTCGCAATAATATAAGATCTATCGCATAATTCCTGGGAGGGGGTTTTTGGGTTTGGGAAGGCCGCCGAAGGCGGCCTTCCCAAACCCAAAACTTTTTAGAGCCAGGAGAGGAGAACCCGCCGCCGAATTATGCGACAAGTCTATAGACAACTCAGGCGCGGAGGTGACTATGCATACTCGTCCCATCGCCCTCTTGCTGATCGCTCTATCTCTTGGATGTCAGCCCTTCTTCGTTCCCTCCCCATCTACATCCAGCGAACCTGCGAACACCTCCTCCCCGGCCAGAGGCTCGATACGGACCTCCCCATCGGTCCCGCCCACGGCTTCGCCAACTCCTACCTTACCACTTACCTCTACGCCGCGACCCATCGTGACGGTGGCCCCCACGCCTTCGCCCACCCGACCGCGACCCTTCCCAACGGCCACGATCCGTCCGCCCACCCGGACGTCAAGGCCTGCTCCCACAGCGACAGCCCCACGACCTACCCGAACGCCGCCGCCCTCCCCTACACCAGCTCCCAACCCACCCACGGGCGTCCAACATCCACCGGCCTCCCGGTTGGTCCTCGCCAACTACTTCCCGTGGTATGACCCCCACACCTGGTCCACCGGCTGCACCTCCGACGCCGACCAGCCTCGGGACGGCGTTTACAACTCCGATGACCCCGGCGTGATCGCCCGCCACATCGCCCAGGCCCGCGCCGCCGGCATCGACGGCTTCGCCGTCCATTGGTTCGCCCCCGGCAATCGCACCGACGCGAATTTCGAAAAGGTCCTGAATCTCTCCCCCGACAGCTTCCAATCCACAGTCACTTTCCTTTACCACATCCTTCCCGGCACGAACCAGCAGGGGGTGATCGATGCCCTACGGTACGTGATCGCTCGTCACACCGCTCACCCCCGCTTCCTCCGGGTGGCCGGACGCCCCATTATCTTGTTCAGTGATCTGTATCGGGTCCCCGACCCTGCTGGCAACCGTCCCGCCTCCGATAAGGATGTGGCCACCGCCGTGGCCCGCTGGCGGGAAATCCGCCAGGCCGTGGATCCCAACCACACGACCTGGTGGATCGCTGAGGGCCTCCAGCCGGATTACCTCGCGGTCTTCGACGGCCTCTACGTCTACAAGATCGACCACGCCTGTTGCCCCACCGCCTACCGCGGGGCCCGCCGCTGGGCCGGATGGGTGCGGGATTGGGAGCGACGGACCGGCCAGCCGAAGCTCTGGATCGGCACGGTGATGCCCGGGTGGGACGACCTGAACTCCGCCCAGCCCCAATGCGCTGACCTGCGGGTGAGCAGCGCGCCCTTTGCCCGCGACCGCGAGAACGGCGCCTACTACGCCCGAACCTGGGAGGCCGTCCTCCCCACCCAGCCCGACCTCATCCTCATCCACTCGTTTAACGAATGGGTGGAAGGATCCTACATCGAGCCCAGCGTCCGCTACGGGGATCTCTATCTGCAATTGACGGCGCAATGGATCTCGCGCTATAAAGGGCGATAGCCGCGAGCAGGCCTCGCGCCGGCTCCCCCAGATCGCCTGAGAGGAAAGGGATCTTTGGGGCCTGGGATGCACCTTAGCGCGCTGTTCCAGGCCCCTTGCCCGAACTTTCGTCACAGGGGGAAAATGATGCGCACGCCATGGGTCGTCGCCATCGTCCTGTTCGCCTTCATGCTCCTCCACCAGACCGATAAGCTCCTCCTGGGCCCCTTGACCACCGAGATCATGAACACGTTCCATATCGGGGAAGACCTTATGGGGTTGGCCTCCACCGCCGCCTTGCTGGTGGGCCTCTTCCTCTACCCGTTGTGGGGATATCTCGCCGATCGCTTCGCTCGCCCCATGCTGATCGGGCTCGCCTCGTTCATCTGGGGCGCCACCACATGGCTCAGCGCCATCGCGCCCACTTACCCCCTCTTCTTGCTCACCCGCGCCTCCACCGGGATCGATGACAACGCCTACCCCGGCCTCTACAGCCTGATCTCCGATTACTTCGGTCCCCAGCTCCGAAGCCGCATCTACGGCTTCCTCCAGATGACCGGCCCGGTTGGATATCTGATGGGCGTGGCCCTCGCCCTCGGCCTCAAGGACCTCATCGGCTGGCGGGCCATCTACGTGATCACCGGCAGCCTGGGCCTGATCCTCGCCTTCGTCATCTGGCGGACGGTCCGCGAGGTCCCCCGAGGCCGAAGCGAGCCGGAGCTCGCCGCCCTTGCCGAGATCCCCGCCTACCGCTTCAGCCTCACAGAAGTTCGCGCCCTCCTCCGCAAGCCCACTTTCCTCTTCTTAGTGACCCAGGGCTTCTTCGGCGTCTTCCCATGGAACGTGATCTCCTTCTGGTTCTTCCGGTATCTAGAAGTGGAACGCGGATACAGCAACGCCCAAATCTTCGCGATCATGGCCTCCGCCGTGATCGTGATGTCCATGGGGTACCTGGCTGGCGGGGCGATGGGGGATTGGCTGTTCCGGCGGACTCTGCGGGGGCGCCTGATCGTGTCCATGGTCGGGGTGTTAAGTGGGGCGATCCTGCTGGCGATCGCCATGTCCATCCCGCCCCACGCCTTCGGTGCCTTCTGGGCTATGGTGATCCTCACCGCCTTCGTGATCCCCCTGGCCGCCCCTAACGTCCTGGCCACGGTCTTCGACATCAGCCCGCCGGAGATTCGGAGCTCCGCCCAGGCGTTGGAATCGTTCATCGAGGGAAGCGGCGCCTCCCTGGCGCCGTTCATCACCGGGCTGCTGGCGGTGCGAACCTCGTTGCACACCGCCATTCTAACGATCTGCGTGGGGACCTGGATTGTGTGCGGGTTGCTCTTCGCACTGGCCATCTGGTCCGCTCCCCGAGATATCCAGGCGCTGCGGGAAACGCTCCGCGCCCGCGCGGCCCAGATGGCTTCCGAGTAGCTGTTCGGTCGTTCTCACGCAATGATGGATATAAGCAGTTTCCTCCTGGGGGCTTTGGGGGCTGAGCCGCGCGC
>DATMAC010000075.1:0-7496 GCA_035573655.1 Thermoflexus sp. | reverse complement strand
GGCGGTGGTCGAGATGGGGGACCGCTATCTGGTGGTTAAGGCGGATCCGATCACGTTCGCCACCGATGCGATCGGCTGGTACGCGGTTCAAATCAACGCCAACGACATCGCGACCACCGGCGCCCACCCTCGCTGGATGATGGCCATCCTCCTCCTGCCGGAGGGGCGCACGGACGTCGACTTGGTGGAGAAGATTTTCCAACAGCTTCGCTCTGCGTGTGAGGCCCTGGGCATCACGTTAATCGGCGGCCACAGCGAGGTCACTTACGGGTTGGATCGGCCGATCGTGGCCGGGTTTATGCTCGGGGAGGTGAGCCCGGACCGGCTGATCACCCCGCGGGGCGCGCGCGTCGGCGATCAGGTGATCTTGAGCAAACCGATCGCCATCGAGGGCACCTCGGTGATCGCGCGGGAGAAACGCGAGGAGCTGCGGCCGGTCTTCGGGGAGGCTTTCCTGGAACGGTGCGCCGATTTCCTCTACACCCCCGGGATCAGCGTGCTGGAAGACGCTCGGATCGCCACGGAAGCTGGACGGGTGCATGCGATGCACGATCCGACCGAGGGCGGGCTGGCCACCGGGTTATGGGAGCTGGCCCAGGCCGCGGGCCTTGGGATCCGGGTGGATGGCGATGCGGTCCCGATCTATCCGGAGACCCTCGCCCTATGCCAGCACTACGGGCTGGATCCGTGGGGATTGTTGGCCTCCGGGTCGCTACTCATCGCAGCCCCACCGGAAGACGCTCAGGCCATTCGGGATGCGCTGGTTCGGTCCGGGCGCCCGGCGGCGATCATCGGCGAGCTTCGGCCTCCGGAGGAAGGAGGATGGATTGAGCGCTCCGGCCGGCGAGAGCCCCTCCAGCCTTTCCCCCGGGATGAGCTGGCCCGACTCTTCGAATAGGGGCACCCACAAGGGGTGCCCCTACAAAGGGGACGCATGCCGCTTGAGAAAGGCAGGCGGTGCGCCTACCGGATGGGCCTGCCCGATATTTGAAGGGTATACCGAGACGCGCTGATGCAGCAGCCCCCATAGGTCCCACCCGTTGAACAATCGTCCGCGCCACGTAGACGATCTGTCCAGGAACATTTTAAATCCCGATTACGTTATAATTAGAGAAGGGCCAACCTCCAGGTAAGAATAATCTGGACCTGTCGCGCCCCTCATGTTGGGTTAGACAAATCAATGATGCGGAGGCCATTATGATGGGCATTATGCTCTTTTTATGGGTTCTCCCGATCGTGGGCCAATGCATCCCACCCGATGGAGATCCAGCCTTCTGTCCCCGACCGGGTGTCCCCCGAACCCTATCCCGGGCCCCGGTGAATAAGCAGGTAGACCCTCCAGGGATCTTCCAGAGCCGAGCCACAGCCCAGGTTCCCTCGCTGGTCCCTTATACGTATGCATTCGTGAAGGTACCAGCTCCTACTTATCGCTCACCGGAGGACGCGCTGAATGGAGGTGCGCCCCGCCGGATCTTCCCCGTCGGTTATGTGTGGGTCAGCGTGCACGGTCGGACGGAGGTCGGCGGGAAGGTGTTCTATCGCATCAACGCAGACGAATACATCGAGGCCTCGTATCTGGCCTTCGGCGCCCCTTCTGCTTTCCACGGCGTGGCCTTCGCCACATCGCCCACCCGACCTTTTGGTTGGATCGTGCAGAGCACCCGTCCCTCCGAGGAGCCCGGCAAAGCGCCCCATCTCCAGGCGCCGGCTCTGGAGCGCTACACGATGGTCACGGTAGAGGAGATCCGCCACATCGGGGATCAAAAATGGTACCGGGTGGGTCCGAATCAATGGGTGAAAGAGCAAGCGGTGGGCCTGGTGTTCCCGACTCGGCCCCCCGCGGGAATCCCACCGGGTGCGAAATGGATCGAGGTGAATCTCTACGAGCAAACCCTGGCCGCTTATGAGGGGGACCGTCTGGTCTACGCCACCTTGATCTCCTCCGGGCGGGGCCGTACTCCCACTGTCACGGGCCTCTTCCGGATCCAGGTGAAGGTCCGGACCACGTTAATGGATGGCGACATCTTTGGTTACTATTATTTGGAAGATGTGCCGTGGACGATGTTCTTCTATCAGGGGTACGCGCTCCACGGCACCTACTGGCACGACCGCTTCGGGTTCCCCCAGAGCCGGGGATGTGTGAATCTAGCTCCGATCGATGCCCGTTGGCTGTTCGAGTGGGCGGAGCCTTACGGGGATCAGCCCCTCGTGCGCGCCACACCCGATAACCCTGGCACCTGGGTGTGGGTGCACTACTGAACGAAGAGATTGTCTGAACATTTGCTCTGGCTGTAAGTGGGGAAGGGCCCCACCCCCCTGGATCCCCCCTCCCCACGGCCCTTTGGGCCGTGGGGAGGGGGGAGAGAAAAGCTTTTGGGGGCCGAGCCGCGCGGCTCGGCCCCCAAAGCCCCCGAAGGAAACCATGGACACCCAGATGGGCGTAGCGTGAGAAGGGCGGAATCGTTACGTGGCTTCCTGCATATTTTTCAGATACCCTCTAAGTGGACGCTCATGAAACGTAACGTAAGGATTCAGCCATTTGGGACCAGGCGGAATCGACACGAATTTTCTGTGCGGGGCGGGCCATGTACGCGGCCCGCCCCGCACAGAAATTCCACGAATCGAAAGCTCGTCCCGATGAGCCGGGATGCTGTCCTCTGTTGTTTGCAAACCTTTGCTGTGAATTCGAAACCCCGATGGCGAGTGGTTGAACGTTCCTCCTCCCCGCGGCCCTTTGGGCCGCGGGGAGGGGCTTGCTCTGCACGCGTGCTGTAAATGAAATCTCCCGTCCGGTCCGCATCGAATTCACAACCTGCATTTGCGACAGAGCCCCCTCGCCTGAAAACGCACTTTTCGGGTAAACTGGAGGGGAGCGATAGGCATCGAGGTGCCCGATTTCAAACCACCTCCTTGACTTTCCATTTCTCGCTTTTCTCCCTCTCCTGAAGGACCTTGGGGCTGTGAGGAGAGAGGAAATCAGAGAGCAGGTGATCCAACTTCCACATCGAAGGGCGCATGGATTCGGAGGACTCGCAGAGCGGAGAAGAGGGCGAGATGGTTCCCCTGGAGCTGATTTACTTGTTTGCCGGCGGAGCGCTGATCGTCGGCCTCCTGTTTGGCGTCGCCATCGGGCTGGCCCTTGGAGGAGGGAGAAGTTCACCGGGAGCCAGCGTGCCCCCGCCTCCAAAGGTGGAAACGGGCGTGGCCCTGGTCAGAGACCCAGACGGCACCTGGCGGGTTGAGGTCGGAAAGCAGCGCTATCGACACCTTCGGGAGATCCATGATCACCAGAGCGCCATGCTCGTCTTGGAAGCCTTCCGGGCCATCCGGGCGATGACCGAAGGATCCTCGGAGCTTTCCTTCCCCGCCCCCGGGCTCAGCTCGCCCACGCCGACCCTGGCGGAGCAGCTCGATGAGATCTTGCAAGACCTTCTCCGTCAGCGCCCTGAGCTCCCCTATCGCGCCGTTCGCTTCGAAACCCTCCGGGATGGCACCCTGGGGATCACCGTGGGGAGTCAGCGCTACCACCGGCCGGAGGATGTGCCGGACCCGGAGCTCCGGGCGCTCCTTCAAGAGGCTATCCGACGATGGGCAGAGGGGGAACAGAAGATGTCCCAGCATTGACATGTCCTATGATCCCCCGCGCTCGGGAGCCCACCATCGGTAATCCAGATCGGGGAACACTCGATCCAGCTCCCAATATTCCTCCGCCAGGTCTGCATCGGGGCGCCCGGCCTCGACGGAACGGCAGAGCGCCTCAAAGCGCTCCAAGTGGGCCATGAAGCGCTCGATGGCGTAAGCCCGCGCCTGGCCGGTGGTCACGAGGAAGGGCCAATCGCTGGCTTGGAGCAGAAGCAGCTCCCGGGCCGCCTGGTTCAAGACTTTGCGGACGGTATCGTCCGCCTCCAGATGCTGGGCGGCCAGCCGTTCCATACGGGCCTCCGCTGCATGGAGCGGCTCCCACATCCAGTGGGTCTCCGGGTTGTCCCACGTCCAATGCCCGCCGCCCAGCCCCCAACTGGACTCCGGAAGCACCAGCACTTCGTCCGGAGGATAGGTCTCCACGAACTCCCGGGCCGTGGTTAACCAGACCTCATCGCTCTCCGCCAAGCGCCGTAACACCGCCCCGATCCAATCCACTCCCTCGAACCACCAATGGCCGAAGAGCTCGGCGTCATAGTTGGAGGCGATGAGGCCGATCTGCCCGGTCGCGCGGTGGAATTCCCGCAGGAGATCATGGACCAGATCCACAAAGTGCTGGGCATGTTGTTCCACCTTATAAGCCGCCCATTCCGGATGATAGTAATCCTTCTCACCCAAATCGACCTTGCCGGTCACCCGCCAGTATTGCAGCCCGGATCGCCCATCCTTCTTGTGGAACTCACGATAATCGAAATCCCCCGGGTAGCCCCAGTCCGCGGACCACACCTGCATCCCGGTCCGGTTGTTGCGGGCCACCACCGCCACGCCGGAATGCTCCCCCCCTGGCACGTCCGTCCGGGCCACATAGTACGGGCGATAGGTGGTCCCTCGAACCTGTTCCACGATTTCAAACGGGATCACATAATGGCGGACGATTTGGCCGTAAGGGCCAATGGCATCGCCGGCCGCCTTCCCCACCGGCCGCCCGCCCTCCACCGCGTGGGTTTCCGCGAAAAACAGACGCAGCCCTTCTTGAGCGAGGAAATGCTCCAAGCCCGGTCGGATGGTCCCATCGGGGAGGCGGTAAGCCGGCCGGTAAGCGCACTCGGGAAGCCAGATGGAGAAGGGATCCCTCCCGAAAAACCGCCGGTAGGTCTGCACCCCCGTCCGCAGCTGGCCTCGGATCGAGGAATCCCGGGAGAGGAGAGGAAGGTAGCCATGGGTGGCGGCGCTGGTCACCAGCTCCACAACCCCGGCCTCCTGCAGACGCCGGAACGCCCCGATGAGATCTTTCCCGTAACGTCCAACGAAGCTTCGAAGCCGTCGGTCGTAGAACTCCACGTAAAATCGGGCCAGCTCCCGCAGGTGGGCGTTCCCTTCCGCCTCGAAGCGCGCCACATCCTGCTCCGCCCGGCTCCGCCGATCGGCCACGTATTCAATGAAATGCTCTTGAATGAGGGGATCCGCCAGCTGGTCGGCCAGCACCGGGGTGAGGCTGAGGGTCAGGCGGGCGGGGATCCCCTGTTCATAGAGGTCGTAGAGGACATCGAGCAAGGGGAGATACGTCTCGGCGATCGCTTCGTGTAGCCACTCTTCTCCGTGGGGCCAACGCCCAGCCCGCCGGCAGTAGGGGATATGGGCGTGGAGGACAAAGGTGAAGGCACCGATCCGCGCCATGCTGGGCTCCTTCTCGAAGGGATCTCCTCCCCATGATATCCGGAAACCTCCGCAAGCGAGACCACGGGCCCCCATTTCCGCCTGAATAAACCACAGGCAAGCTCGCTGCGTATCAAAAAATGGAAGATCGGGATTGCCGCTTCGAAGCTTGTCCTTCGCCTCGGGGCTCGCCGATGGGAGACCGTCCATGGCGTCGCTGGATCCTATTGGGAATGATCGGAGGGATGGGATGTATGGCTTCCCCAGCCTCTTCGAGACCGGAACACGCCAGCCCAGCCGCACCTGGGTTTTCCGCCACCCCCACGGCCAGCACCCCGATCCCTTCCTCCACACCGTCGTCCAGGGCTGCCCCCGGGCCCTTCGCAACGTTTTGTGAGACGTGCCATCCGCAAGGCGGAGCCACGTCGGGAACAGGGCCTTCGCTGCGTGGCATGGCCCGGCGTCATTCCACAGAGTTCATCCGGACGCAGATCCTGAACGGACGAGGCGACATGCCGGGCTTTCGGGATCGCTTGAAGGAGGAGGAGCTGGAGCGCCTGTTGGCCTACCTTCAAACCTTGGGAGGCGAGCCGTCCTTCAACCGGAGCCCGCCGCCGGTCGATCCGGAGGCCGCGGCGCGGGGTCAGGAGCTGTTCCGCCAGCGGTGCGAATCATGCCACCTGGAGGGCGGACGGTTGCCGGGCAGCGGACTGGGATTCGAGCCGCCGGCTCCGGTTCTGATGGATGAGCTGCGACGACACACCCCAGCCTTCATCGCCCGGCAGATCCGAGAGGGAGGTGGGCAGATGCCAGCGATCGGGGCGGATCTTACGGACGCCCAGGTTGCCGATTTGATCGCTTATCTGAGCGCGTTGGCTTTGGAGGACCAGGGCGAGTGAGGAGAGCGAAGAGCTGCCTCGCTGTGTAAGCGCTGGATTCAAAATCCAAATCTCTGAGGAGGGTGCCATGAAGCGGATTATATTCAGCCTCGGAGTCCTGTGGTCGCTTTTACTCGTCGCCGCCGCGCCAGCGCAGGAGACCGTCACCATCACCCTCAAGGAGCAGAATCAATCCGGGCAGTCCGGCACGGCCGTCCTGCGGGCGATGGGGGATCAGACGGAGGTAACCATCAACCTCACCCCGGGCCCCGCCGGGGTGGATCAGCCCGCCCACATCCACGAGGGCACGTGCGCCAACCTGAATCCCAAGCCCACTTTCCCGCTGAGCCCTGTCCGAGACGGCCGATCGACCACCACGGTCAACGTGAAACTGGCGGACCTCTTGGCGAAGCCCTTCGCCATCAACGTCCATAAATCGGCACAGGAGGTCTCCGTCTACGTGGCTTGCGGGGAGATCACAGCGGTGCTGCCGCGAACCGGTGAAGCGACGACGATCTTCCCGTTGTGGGCTGGGCTTCTGATCGCTGGAGGGATCTTGATGGGGGCCGGCTACCTGTTGCGCCGACGCCTGGCCTAATGCGGGTGCTGAGGGCCGGAGAGGAGACGGGGCGAAGCCAGCGAAGCGGATTTTCAAATCAAAGCGGCGGGCGCATCGATACGCCCGCCGCCGCTTTTCCAGCGGGCCCGACGGGATTCGAACCCGCGATCTCCGCCTTGACAGGGCGGCGTGTTAGGCCAGGCTACACCACGGGCCCGCTTCTATTCAGAATATACCACGTGAGCGGAGAGCCCGTCAAGATCGATGGATTTCTCCGCAGGGCTTTTCGAAGTTCTAACAAAGACGGCCTCGCAAGTCGGGTTTCTCCTCCTCGTGGCCTCCGGTCCAGCCCTCCGAAAATCCCAAATCGAAAGCAGTATCTTTCTTCGTGGGGTGCGGGCCACCTTCGGCGGCCCGCACCCCACGAAGAGGAAATTGCCATTGGATGGAAGTTACGCTGTTCGGAGCCCACGAGAAGAAGCGAAGGGGCTCCACGTCCTTAGGGGGGATGGAATTTTCAAGCGCCGCGTTTCCTTCCGGCGGTCCCGTTCCGGCCGAGGATCGTTTTCCGGATCCGCAGGGGGCGGGCGAGGGCAGCTTGCAGCACCTCGTCCATGGTCTCTACGAAGATCAACGTCATCCCTCGGATCTCCCCTCGGGGCAGCTCCACCAGGTCCCGCTGGTTCTTCTTCGGCAGGATCACCCGCTGGATGCCCGCCCGATGGGCGGCCAGGATCTTCTCCTTCAGCCCCCCGATGGGC
>DATMAC010000074.1:0-2998 GCA_035573655.1 Thermoflexus sp. | reverse complement strand
GGCGGGCCCGCCGGCACACCCGCATCTCCGGCGATCCCGACGAGATCCTTCGCGTGGCGCGCCGCCTCCCGGCGCTTTCCGAGCCGACCTATGGCACCCCTGTTCCGGACGGCTTCGCCTATGAGGTGCGTTTCTGGGAAGGGGACAAGGTGCGGGGGCTGACCATCTACGATCCGAGCGGGGACGGCTTGCCGAAGGCGGTAGAGGAGATCCTGGAGGCGATTCGACGCTGGTTTGATATGGCCATGCGCTGAATTCCGGGAGAGGGGATCCATGGAAGAGACCGCCGGAAGCGGCCTATCCACCTCGTGTAGGGGCACCCACAAGGGGTGCCCCTACACATTACATCCTTTGGGAAGACGACACCCGCCCCAATTTCTACCTTGGGCTCCGATTTGGCTATCCGATTGTAGCGCCTTTCACAGAACATGGTTAGCATAAATGGGCGGAGAATCCATGGGAGGAGGACAATGATGCGACGGCTGGGGCTTGTGATCGGTCTGGGGATTGTCCTCGGGGCCGTGCTGGCCGCTTGTGGCGGAGGTGGGGCAGGTGGCACGACGGGCCTGGTGGTGGAAATGGGGGATCTCTACTTTAAGCCGAACACCCTGACGGCGAAGCCAGGGCAGACGTTGCAGATCACCCTGGACAACCGGGGGTCGCTGGAGCACAACTTCGTGCTCTACGATGCGGATGGGAAGACCGTGCTCTTCGAGAAGGATGCGGTCCAGCCCGGCCAGAAGGTGAACATCACCCTGAAGGCCCCGGAGAAGCCTGGGACCTACCCGTACGTCTGCACGGTGCCCGGCCATAAGGAAGGCGGGATGGTGGGCACGCTGACCGTGCAACCGTAATGGCGGGCGAGAGGGCCCCGCGCGTCATCGGCACGTCGAGGGACGGGTTCGATGAACGGCGGGCGGGCCCAGGGCCTGCCCCGGCACCGGTGTCCATGCCAATGATGTAGGGGCACCCCTGGTGGGTGCCCCTACATTCACAGGAATTCACGCGAACAGCACGTACTGACGCAGGAAATCCAGGACCTCCTGGTAGAACGCCGTGATGGTCTCCGCGCGGCGCCAGCCGTGTCCTTCCCCTGGATATACGCGATAGAAGTGGGGGACTCCGCGGCGGCGCAGGACCTCAACGATGGCCTCCGCCTGGTTGGGCGGCACCACCCGATCTTCGGCCCCCTGGAAGATGGCGATCGGATCCTGGATCCGGTCGGCGTGGAAGATCGGCGACCACTCCTGGTAGCGCTCCGCCGCCTCGGGCAGGGGCCCCACCAAGGTGTCCAGGTAGTGCGCTTCGAACTTGTGGGTCTCGGCGGCCAGGGTGAACAGGTTAGTGACGCCGAAGAGGCAGATCCCGGCCCGGAAGAAGCCCGGGTGGCGGATCAGGGCGTTGAGGACGGTGTAGCCGCCGGCGCTGCCCCCCATAATGACCAACCGCCGTGGATCAGCCAATCCGTTTTCCACCAACGCTTGCGCGCCGCCCACTGCATCCTCTACATCCAGCAGCCCCCATTTCTCTTTCAAGGCATCCCGGTAGGACCGGCCGTAGCCGGTGCTTCCTCGGTAATTCACCTCCAGGTAGGCGAAGCCCCGCGTGGCGAAGAACTGGGCGTCGGCGTTGTACGTGGCCACCCGCTGGGAGGTCGGCCCCCCGTGGATGCTGATGATCGCGGGAGGAAGGCCGCTTCCGGTGCACTCCGGGTGGGTCGGCGGGTAATACAGCCCGTGCACGGTCGTGCCGTCGGGGGCCTTCCACTGGATCGGTTGGGGGAACGACAGGTGCGCGGACGGGACCCGCTCGGCGCTGCTGTAACGGTGGACCGTGAATGAACCTCCCTCCCAGGTCACGATGCGGGGAGGCAGGGTAGGGGACGAGGCGATCATCGCCAAGGCCTCCCGGTCGGGAGCGACCGCGAGCTGTTCGAACCAGGTGTACGGGGCGATGTCCAGGCGGCGGATGTTCCCCTCGAGATCCACGGCCTCCAGCGCGGCGAAGGCGTTCTCGTTGCGCCGATAGAAGATCCGGTCCCCGCGGGGGCTCCAGCCGTAGACCCGGAGGCCGTGGACCCAAGCGGGCGGGGCGAGGGTGGTCCCCGTTACCAGCGTCCGGCGGGCGCCGGTCTCCAAATCGAGGACGACCAGGGCGTCCCATTCCCCCTCGGTGATGATGTAGCTCAGGAAGCGTCCGTCTGGGGAAAAGGCCGGCTGGAAGACCGGCGTGCGATCGTCGCCGGCGATGATCTCGACCGAGACGGGACGGGGCGGCGCGCCCTCCAGGCGGGCGAGGCGGAGCCGTGTCCCATCCCAAGGCATGTTGGGGTGGTCCCATTCAATCCAAGCGACCCGAGCCCCATCGGGATGCCAGACCGGCTGCATGTAGAAATCGGCGCCCTGGGCGATCTTCTGCGGCCAGAGCCGTCCCTCCGTATCGACGATCGCCAACACATCCGTTTGGCCGTCCGAGTGCACATACAAGACCCACTGCTCATCCGAGGAAAGGGCTGGGGAGGCGGCGTCCCCGAAGGGCGGGGTGATGGGGTGGGGGAGCCCGCTGGCGAGGTGGAGGCGGTAGAGACGGCTGTCCTCGCCGACGTAGATCACGAACGCCCGGCCTACGGTGAACTCACCGCCTCCGTAGGCGAGGCGGGCGCGGACGGATCCGGAGTCCGTGAGATCCCGGGGGGCGGAATCGGGGTCACGGATCATCAAGACCCCGCGGCCGGATCGCTCCTCCCGCCAGATCAAAGCGCGGCCCGCTCGATCCCACTGGACATCGGTCAGGCGGAGGAGGGCCGCCATCCGATCCGGCGTCAGCGGGCTGGGCCAAAGGCCGTAAGGGATCTTACGGGATGAGGTCATGGGTTCCTTCCTCCCTCAGGGGGTGTCTGAAAAATATGCCGGAAGCCAGGTAACGATTCCGCCGTTCTCGTGCAACGCCCATACGGGTATCCGGGTTTTCCTTTTGGGGCCGAGCCGCGCGCCGAAGG
>DATMAC010000073.1:0-7331 GCA_035573655.1 Thermoflexus sp. | reverse complement strand
CGGATCCTGGAGGCGGATCGAGCCAACGTCGCTCGCGGGGTGGGGAACGCCATCGCGCAATCGGCCCACCATACGATCCTCCCCCTTGCTCGACGGCGGGATAAAATCACCCAGGTCTATTGGGGGATCAAATCCTTCCAGCATCGCTTCGGCCGGCATCCCCGGGGGATGTGGCTGCCGGAAATGGCGGTGGATCTCAGCACGCTGGAGGTGCTGGCGGAGGCCGGCCTGACGTTCACGATTCTCTCATCCGAGCAGGTACGGGGGGCACTGACCCAGGGGGCAGGTCCCTATCGGGTTCGCCTGGAGGCGAATGCGTACTTCACGGTCTTCGTTCGCGACCGCGACCTTTCCAACCAGGTCTCCTTCGCGATGCCATCCCTCGGGCCGGCGGATCGTTGGGCCAAAGGGGCCTTGCGGGGAAGGTCCCATTTGACGTTGCTGGCGATGGATGGGGAGACCTTCGGCCACCATCACCGGGAAGGAGTGGATTTCCTGGAGCGCCTGCTTCAGCCTCAGACCCCAGCTTATGAGGTGACGATCCTCACCGAGTACCTGCGGGCGCATCCGCCGGTGGAGGAAATCGAAGTGATTCAGAACACGGCCTGGAGTTGCGCCCATGGACTGGCCCGCTGGAGCACCGGGTGTGCGTGCACCCCAGGGGATTCGCGCTGGAAAGCGATCCTGCGAGCGGCGATGGATCTGCTTGCGGAGGAGATCGACGCCGCTTATTTGGATCTGGCCCACGGGCGCATCGGGAATCCATGGCGGCTGCGCGATGAGTATATTCACGTGGTCCTGGGGGTGATGGACGCTCGCTCGCTGCTGCGGGAGTTCGCCGATCGACCCCTCTCCGCGGATGTTGAGCAGCGACTGCTGTGGGCCCTCCAAGCCCAGGTCCATCGCCAGCGTATGTTCGCCAGCTGCGGGTGGTTCTTTGAGGATCTCGATCGCCTGGAGCCGCGCTTGGTGATCCGTCAGGCCGCCCGGGCCATCGAGCTCGTTCGGGAGGCCACCGGGGTCGATCTCACGGAGGGCTTCCGTCGGGCCCTGGCCCTGGCCCGGAGCGAGCGAACGGGCAAAACCGGAGCGCAGATTTTCGATGAGATCTGGGCGGCTCGGCCGGAAGCCCGCTCCATCTCTTAATGGGGACTTTTGGGGCCCTTCCCCACGGACAGGGTAGGTCGTTACAGAACTAGACCTATGGAAGAGGTGACTACCCCGTGCGCTCCGAATGGGGATCGGGAGGACGATCCAAGTCGGAGGCGATTTTCAGATCCAGGATGGGGGAGCCATCCAGGGCGTCCAGGCCCTGCACGCGCACCACATTGCCCTCGATGGCGAGCACCCGCACCCCCGTGAGCCCGATGGGGTTCGGCCGATATTGGGATCGGGTGGCGAAGACCCCTTTCATCGGTTTGGTGTGATCGCCTCGGGGGTGAACTTTCAAGCGGGATTCCGTCACCCGGTCCAGGACGTAAATGACCATCAGGATGTCACCCGGTTGCAAACCCTCCAGCCCCTCAACGAACTCCGGGTCAAGGACAAGCTCGCTCTCCTCCTGGCGCATCACATCCGCTTCCGTCCATTCCGTGAAGCGACTTCGCACATAACCAATCGATCGGAACACCCATTCTTTGCGATCCATCCCATGACCTCAGTATGCAGATTGCCCCAGTGCGGGCCATGCCTGCATCACTGGGCACGCATCTGGAATGGCCTGTCCAGGGGATATTTTATCCCTCTCGCGGGTTCCGAACGGCGTAATCCCGGCTGGGAATTCCAATCAGAGGAAGCGGCGGAGTTGTTCCGGGGATAGGTTTCCTCCGCTCAGGATCAGCGCGATCGTCCGCCCACGGATCCGATCCCGCCACCGCAAGGCGGCCGCAAGTGGGGCTGCCCCCGCGGGCTCCGCCAGCGTCTTCGCCTTCTCCAGATAGATCCGCACCCCTTCGATCAGCTCCTCATCGTCAACGAGTATGAAGTCGTCCAACTTCTCCCACAGGATCCTCTGGGGCAGCATGAACGGTCGACGGGTGGCCAGTCCCTCGGCCATGGTCTCCATCGGCGCCTCCATCCAACGCCGATGGCGCCACGTCAAATATGCGGCCGGTGCCCGGGCGGATTGAACACCGATGACCTGGATCTCCGGGTTCAAGGTCTTGGCCACCAGACATGCCCCCGCCGCGCCGCTCCCCCCGCCTACCGGCACGAAGATCATCTCAACATCCGGTTGCTCTTCTAAGATCTCCAAGGTCTCCGTAGCGACCCCGGCAATCAAATCCGGCTCATCGCCGGAAGAGATGTAGCGGAGGCCTTCCTCCGATGCCACGTGTTCACAGTAAGAGCGGGCGTCATCGAAATCCCGGCCATAGGTTCGGATCTCGGCGCCATAATTTCGAATGGCCTCGATCTTCACGGGGTTGGCGTTTTGGGGGACCACGATGACGGCCCGCGCCCCGAAGAGGGCTGCGGCGTAGGCGATGGACTGGCCATGATTGCCGGTCGAGGCGGTGATCACCCCCCGGGCCCGCTCCTCCGGTGAGAGGCGGGACATCAGATACACACCGCCTCGAACTTTAAAGGCCCCAATGGGTTGGAAGTTCTCATGCTTGACGTACACCCGCGCCCCGAGCAGTCGATCCAAAGCCGGATATCGGTATAAGGGTGTGCGAGGGAGGAACGCCTGTAGGACCTGACGGGCCCGCAACACGTCCATGAAAGTCGGTAAGGGCCGCTCGCTCATCTCCACCTCCAGTAGGATTTGAGAGCCTGATCTCCATCGCTCGAACCTTCCCTTTTGTCCCTCTCCTGTTCTGCCCTTGGGGGAAAACCGCTACAGCCGCCGCCTCCTCCTACCGTAGACACGGTTATTAAAGCACCTTCTTCCCCGTGGGTGTGAATGTTCGGTGGATCCGAAAACGATTCTCGTTTTCGGGAAGCTGACCGGTCAGCACCGCCACGAGGTGCCGCGCGGCCTGAGGAGCGCTTTCGATCCCATAGCCGTTATCTCCCGTGTGCACGTAGAGCCCCTCGACCTCCGGGCAGGATCCGATCAACGGCTTCCCATCCGGCGTGCACGTGTATTGACCGGCGGCGACGGATACGCGGTCCCGGGTGAGCCGGGCGGCCACCTCACGGAAAAACGGCGTCAGCCGGGCGGCGCCCTCCAGGGCCCGTGCCGGGAACAACGGATCGGCGGGGACCGGGTCCTGGGGCTCGCCGGGGGGCTCCGGGAGCCCCCAGCCCAGGAAAGCGCCTCCCGTCTCCGGCCGCCAGTATACGCCGGTATCATCGTCCGCAACCATGGGGGCGTCGGGAGGAATGGCGGGATCGGCGACGAAGGCCCGCTGGCGCCGAAGCAGAAAGAGGGGAAGATCCACCCCGACGGTGGCTGCCAGGCGCCTGGAGAAGGGCCCTGCCGCGATCACCACGCGCGGCGCGGCGATGAAGCCCCGGGAGGTCTCCACCCCGATGACCCGCCCACCGGCCACAGCGATCCGAAAGGCCTCCGTCTCCACGAGAAACGAGGCGCCGCTCGCCCGGGCGTAGCCGTAAACCACTTCGTGCGGAGAAAGCCAGCCATCCCGCGCCCGGAACGTGGCAGCGGTCACCTCGGGGGAGAGCCACGGGAAACGCCGCCGGGCCTCCTCACCGGTCCAGAGCTCGGTATCGGTGATCCCCAGGCGCCGTTGCCCTTCGACCCATCGCCGAAACCGTTCAACGCCTTGGGGATCCGTGGTGGCGAACAACCATCCCTGCTGGCGGAGGCCAATGGTGTAACCAGGGATCCCGATCTCATCAGCGAAATGCTCATAGGTGGCGATGCTCGGGACCATCAAATAGGCGAAATCGGGATCATCCCACTGGGCCCGGAAACAGGCAACAGCCACGGCCGTGGTGAGCGCTCCCAGCCACGGCTTTCGCTCGACCACGACGGTTCGGAAGCCCGCCCGAGCGGCGTAGAAAGCCGCTGCCGTCCCAGCGATCCCTCCGCCGATGATCACCAGATCGGCTGTCCGAGGGAATTCCGTGGGGGTCATTTGCTTCCTCCATCGCATATTTCCAAAACAACAGTGGGAGAAGCACCAGGCTGATCGTGAAAGGGTCCGAGCTTTCCAAGGTGGGATTCAGAACGATATTATAGGAATGATGAAAGTGTTCCGCCTTGCCCTTGCAGGTGCTGTAACGCCTGTTGGTTGAGAGAGTGCCCCCATGCCCAGCTTGTTCGATCGCTCGGCCTTGGCGGAGAGAACGGTAGGCTCCCTAACTTGGGTGGAAGTGGACTTGAATGCGATCGCCGACAACACCCGCGCCATCAAGCGGTGGGTGGGCGATCATGTGGAGGTCATCGCCGTGGTGAAGGCCAACGCCTACGGCCATGGTGCCGTCCCCGTCGCTCGTGCAGCCCTCGCGGCTGGCGCCTCCCGCCTGGCGGTCCATCGCCTCACGGAGGGCGTAGCCCTCCGCGAGGCAGGCATTGAGGCGCCCATCTTGGTGATGGCTCCTCTCTTGCCCGAAGAGGCGGCCGAGATGGTTCGCTGGCGGCTGACCCCGACGCTATCAACGGTGGAGGCGGCGCAAGCGCTGGATGGCGCTGCCCGCGGGGCCGGGTGCGTGATACCGGTCCACGTGGAGGTCGATACGGGGATGGGACGGGCAGGGGTTCTCCCGGAGGAGGCGGTGGCCCTAGCCCAGGCGCTGCAGGGCATGGACGGCCTTGCCCTGGAGGGCCTCTACACCCACTTCGCCACCGCCGATGAGAGCGACCCATCGTTCGCCATGCGACAGCTGAACCGATTTGAGGAGGTCATCGCCGCCCTGGAATCGTCCGGCATCCGGGTTCCCATCCGTCATGCCGCCAACAGCGCGGCGGCGATGCGTTTCCGCGCGGCTCACTTCGAAGCCGTGCGCCCAGGGCTTGCCCTCTATGGGATGCGACCTTCGCTGGAATGGGAACCGCCTTTCCCGTTACGCCCGGCCCTCTCCTGGAAGAGCCGGGTCATCCGGGTGTGGTCCATCGCCCCTGGGGAATCCGTCGGATACGGTCGGACGTTCATCGCCGATCGAGAACGCCGTATGGCTCTGGTCCCTGTCGGCTATGGGGATGGGTACCTTCGCGCGCTCTCGAACCGGGGGAAGGTCCTGATCCGGGGCCGCCCGGCTCCTGTGCGCGGCCGGGTCAGCATGGATCAGATCGTGGTCGAGGTCACGGATATCCCGGATGTGAAAATCGGGGACGAGGTCGTGATCCTGGGCCGCCAGGGGGAAAACGAGATCCGCGCCGAGGACATCGCGACGTGGGCAGGCACGATCAATTATGAAATCACCACGATGATCTCCCCGCGTGTCCCCCGGATCTACCGATCCGGTGAGGCCAGTTAAGAGTTTTCTGGGGCTGGGCCGGGGGCCTTTCGGCCCCCGGCCCAGCCCCAGAAAAAGTTCCCCCCTCCCTGCGGCCCAGAGGGCGGCGGGGAGGGGCCATCCCGTTCTTCGCCGTTGTGCCGTCTTTGTTCGGACTTTGAGAAGCCTTAGGAGACCAAGGGTCCAAGTTCACAAACCATCCGAAGGGTTCACGAATTTGGGAGGAGAGCTTCACACGCATGCTCACCTTTCATCTACGCTTCCCGGATCGTGAGCGCGCCCACCCGATTATGGTGGGTGCCGGTCTGATCGATCGATGTGGGGCGCTTCTGAAGGAAGCTGGGCTGGGCCACACGGCCGCTCTGGTGAGCGATACCATTGTGGGAACCTATTACGGGGAACGGATCCAGCGCGCTTTGGAGGAAGCTGGGTTCACGGTCCTGCCGCTCTTTTTGCCGCCGGGGGAAACCACCAAAACCCTCCATACCGCTGCCGAGCTCTATCGTCACCTGGCCCAAGGGGGGGTCGGACGGGATGGGGTGCTGATCGGCTTGGGGGGAGGGGTGGTGCTGGACCTGGCCGGTTTCGTTGCCGCCACGTATATGCGGGGGATCGCCTTTGTCAGCATCCCCACCACCCTCCTGGCCATGGTCGACGCTGCGATTGGTGGGAAAACGGGGGTGGACTTACCGGAGGGCAAAAACCTGGTTGGCGCTTTTTATCCCCCACATCTCCTTCTGATCGATCCCACGACTCTGAACACACTTCCACCTGCCGAGTGGCGCAATGGCATGGCGGAGGTCGTTAAAGCCGCCCTGATCGGGGACCCGGGGTTATGGCAGCAATTGGTCGACAACCCGGCCCGTTGGGCAACAAAGCCTGGGGAGGAGACGCTGCTCACGCTGCTCTCCCGATCGATCGCGGTGAAGACCCAGATTGTGGAGCGTGATCCCCTGGAGACCCGGGGGGAGCGGGAGTGGTTGAACCTGGGTCACACCTTCGGCCACGCCTTCGAGCGGATCAGCGGCTATCAGGTCCCTCACGGTGAGGCGGTCGCTGCCGGTTTGGTTGCGGCAGCCGTCCTCTCGGGCCGGCTTGGCCTTCTGGAAGAATCCGAGCTCCCGGAACAGCTGGAGCGGGTGCTGCGCGGGCTCGGTCTTCCCACCCGCTGGCGGAGCTGGCTGGCCCAACGCGGGGTTGAGGCGACGCCGGAGGAGGTGATCGCCGCGATGGGGACGGACAAAAAGCGTCGTGGGGGGCGCCTGCGCTTGGTTCTGATCCATCGACCCGGCCTCGTGCGAACCTATTCCGATGTGCCGTACGAACCGATCCTCCAGGCCCTGGAGGAGACAGCAGTATAGAGGGCATAGGACCTGCTGCAGGGCAGATGATCCCCTGAACGGAGCGGGTGACGGCTTATGGATTATGAGGCGTTCGCAGCGTTCTACGATCGTTTCTTTGGGGACTTCCTGGAGGATCTGCCCTTCTATCAGGGCTACGCGGAACGAGCGGGCTCACCGCTGTTGGAGGTGGGCTGTGGTACCGGGCGTCTGACCGTTCCCCTGGCGGAGGCGGGCTTTCGGATCACCGGCCTGGACGCCTCAGCCGCGATGCTGACCCGCGCCCGGGCGCGGGCGGAACGGGCAGGCGTGTCCGACCGCATCACCTGGATCCATCAGGATGCGACTCGGGGGATCCCTGGGGGACCTTACACGATGGCCTTTATCCCTCTGAACACTTTCTTGCATTTCGACTCGGTGGAGGCCCAGCGGGCGGTTCTTCAGCATCTGCGGCGCGTGCTGGAACCCGGTGGGCTTCTGCTCCTGGATTGCTTGAACCCGGATGCGGCGTTGCTGGAGGAGAGCGGACAGCTTTTCCTGCGAAGCTGGCAGGAGGATGCGGACAGCGGGAGGATCCTCCTCTGGTTTGAAGCGCGGCGGGTCGATGCGGCGGCTCAGCGTTTAGAG
>DATMAC010000072.1:0-7723 GCA_035573655.1 Thermoflexus sp. | reverse complement strand
CCCTCCCCCCCAAAATTTTTTCTGGGGCTGGGCCGGGGCCGAAGGCCCCCGGCCCAGCCCCAGAAAACCCCAAATAAAAACCCCAAATAAATGGAGGGTTAGAACATTGAAAAGCCCTGACGCAAACCCCTGCCCTCAAGGCAGCGATTCGGGTTATAATTATTCGGGAGGTGATGCCCCCGTAGCTCAACAGGATAGAGCAAGGGCGTCCTAAGTCCTGTGTTGCGGGTTCGAATCCCGCCGGGGGCGCTGGAAACGATGTAGGGGCGACCACAGGGGTCGCCCCTACATCGTTTCTTCCCCCTTCGTATGGAGCTACAATGAAACCAAATGGTATCTATGGGCCATGGAGGTCACGGTGATCCCCCGCTTAGGGAAAGCGCCGGAAGGATCGAACGCCCCTCGGATCCACGGGCTTCGGGCCACCCCGATGCCGGATGGACGACGAGTGGTGGTGGAGCTGGAACTGTCCCCATTTCCCCAGCCCCCGGAGCTCGAATTGCTCCTCTACAATGAGCAGGGGGAGGAAGTGCGCTCGATGGTCGTAATGGGTGTGATGGAGCTCCAGCCGACTTATGTGCTCCATCTCCCCCATCCCGATCCTGGAGGGCACTACCGGGTCGAAGCTCGGCTTTTGGAAGGACAGACCCTCTTGGACCGCCAGCAGGTGGAAGTGGTGATGCCAGAGCCGATCACGGTTCAGGACGATGCGGTCCTGCGCCGGATCCTACAGGAGGCCCGCACCATCGCTGTGGTCGGCCTCTCCGCGGACCCAGAACGGCCCAGCCACCAGGTCGCCTCGTATCTCCAGCGCCAGGGCTATCGGATCATCCCGGTGAACCCGACGATCCCGGAGGTCCTGGGGGAGCCTTCGTATCCCGATCTCCTCTCCATCCCCGAACCGGTGGATGTGGTCGACATCTTCCGACCCGCCCGCTATGTCCCGGAGATCGTGGAGCAGGCCATCGCGAAAGGCGCGAAGGTGGTCTGGATGCAACTCGGCGTGATCCACTTCGAAGCCGCCCAACGGGCTCACGAGGCAGGCTTGCTGGTGGTGATGGATCGATGTATGAAGGTTGAACATCAACGGCTGCTGCGATCCGGAGGTTGAATCATTGAGCCGCTGGATCCGCTGGGCGCTGGCCATCGCCTTGGCGATGGGGTTTCTTCCGCTTACCCCAGCCAAGGCCCAGGGGGGCGAGGATGAGTTCATCGCCCGCCTGTTGGCCCGGATGCCGACCGAGGCCAAGGTGGGACAGCTGTTCGTGGTGACCTTGTCGGGTCCCATCGCCCGGCCGGACCATCCGCTCCGCGCGCTGCTGACGGAACAACGGATCGGCGGCGTGATCCTGAGCCCGGAACAAGGGAACTTCGCCAATTTGGGCAATACGCCCTCGGAGCTGCTTTCCATCACGCTCTCCCTGCAACAACAGGCCGCTACGCTCACCCCTTTCATTCCCCTGTTCATCGGATTGCGGCAACAGGGGGATGGCCCGCCCTTTTCCGCATGGACCGCTGGGGCGATGCCGCTCCCTTCCCCCATGGCGCTGGGCGCCACCTGGGATCCCGAGCGCGTCCAGGCGGTCGGGCAGGCGCTAGGAGAGGAGCTCCAAGCGGTGGGGGTGAACCTGCTCTTGGGGCCTCCCCTCGAGGTCTTGCTGGAACCTCGGCCGGACATGGGGGATGCCAGTGTACAGACATTCGGCGGCGACCCCCAATGGGTGAGCCGGATCGCCCGGGCTTACCTCGATGGCCTCCTGGCGGGGAGCGAGGGCAAACTCCTGGCGGTGCCCGGGTCCTTCCCCGGTGAAGGCCGCGCCTATGGACGGGGGAAACGGACGGCGGTCCTCACCAAAGAGGACCTGGCCACCTTCGATCTTGTTCCCTTTATGGAGCTCATGCGGACACCCACCGAAACCGGTCGTCCGCTCCTTCGGGCGGTCCAAGTTTCCACCATGCGTATCCGTGGCTTCGGGGGAAGCGCTCAAGAATGGACCCGCCCCATTGCGGTGGATGGAAACGCCCTCGGGGCCTTGCTCGCACTGCCGGAGATCAAAGCCTGGCGGGAAGGCGGCGGGGTATTGCTCTCCCCTCCCCTGGGACATCCAGCGATCCGGGAGCTGTACACCAGCGAGCAAGGGGAGATCGATTTCCGCCGGGCGGCCCTGGACGCCTTTCTGGCCGGCAATGATCTGATCTGGCTGGGGGAGCTTCACGCCGATCCTGCCGAAGCAGCCCGTCAGGCGGCAGAAGTCATCCGGTTCTTCACCGAGAAATACTCGACCGACCTGGCCTTCCAGAACCAAGTGAACAGCGCCGTCGCCCGCATCCTGCGTCTGAAATACGCCCTTTATCCCGGTTTCGCTACTGGGGCAGTGTTCCCCAGCCCTCAACGGCTCCGCCAAGCCGTGGGCACCCCGACGCATCTCCAGGCCGTCCGCCAGGCTTTGGAAAGCGCCGTGGTGCGCCTCCATCCAGCCGGGCCGAATTCCCCACCGATCCCCCAGTCCGGAGAGCCGATCCTGGTGTTGGTGGACGGACGGACAGCGCGGGCGTGTGCGGCATGCCCCGAGCAGCCGCTGCTGCCCACCGAGATTTTGACCCAAGCCATCCAGGCAGCCAGCGGCGGCGCCATCGATTCCACACAGCTTTCTGCGCACACTTTCGAGGAAACGATGGCCTTTCTCACCCAGGCCCCCGGGGCACCGGATCTGCGGCCGGAGTTCGAGCGGGCCGCTTGGATCCTGATCGCCGCCTTGGATGAGCATCCGGCGTATCCAGCTTCGAGCCTTCCTCATCTTCTCCTCGGGGAACGGACCGACTTGGTGATCGGGAAGAAAATCGTTTTCTGGGGATTCGGCGCCCTTTACCCGCTGAGCCCGAGGGAGATCGCTCGGCTCGCTCGCTATGAGGCCATCTGGACCCACATCCCACCTGCCGTGGAGATCATGGCCCGGGGGTTGTTCGGGACGCTGATCCCCCGGAGCCGTCCGCCGATCACCATCCCGGCCATCGGCTACGATCTCGCCGATCGCCTGCGGCCGGATCCCAACCAGGTGATCCCCCTGGGGGCAGGCCCCCGGGAGGGGACGACCTCAAGCACCCCCGCGCCGGTCGCCGTCCAGGTGGGACAGGCGCTGCGCGTCTGGGCGGGACCGATCTACGACCGGGATGGATACCTCGTCCCTGACGGCACGCCGGTCTCTTTCACCGGCGTTTACACTGGTCAAGGAAGCATCGGCCCATTCGTCGCCCGAACCCGCGAGGGCTTCGCGGAAATCGATATCCCGCTGGATCGAGAGGGTTTGCTAGAGATCCGGGCGGTCAGCGAACCGGCCCGTCTTTCCTATCGATTGCAAATCCAAATCGAGAAGAATCGTCCCGGAAGGATCGCCACAGTCGTGCCGCCCACGCCCACGCGCCTCCCAGAACCGACAATGGTCCCCACCCCTGTGCTTTCGCCAACGCCCACCCCACGATCCGCAGGGCCTATCGCCGGGCCGTTCCCAGCCTCTGGATGGCCGGTCTTTGGGTGGAGCAATCTATTGATCATCGGCTTCGGCGCGATCGCCTTCGCGCTGGGACAACGCCGCAGCCTGGATCGGGCATGGCGGGCGACTTTGCTCAGCCTGATCGCTGGATGGGTGAGCTATACTCTGCTGACCCTTGGGCAGACCATGCTCCCCATCCCGGGGGTCCGGGGGTTCCTCCCGCTGGCCTCCGGATCGGTTGCCCTTCTGGTCGGGGGGCTCACGGCGCTGCTTCCCGTGGAAGATGGACTGCGGTGAGGGGCACCCCCTGTAGGGCAGGCACAAGGCATGCCCCTACAGACGGCATTTGTACCATTTCGTAGGGGTACCCCTTGTGGGTACCCTCGTGGGTGGGCACATAGGGGCAGGCCTTATGCCTGCCCCTACAATCAACGTGTGCACCCTTTGTAGGGGCACCCACAAGGGGTGCCCCAGGTGGTTTGCCCTTCTCTCGAATATTCCCAAAATCAGACACGGGAGGGTTGGCCATGGCGTACGAGACATTGCTTTATGAAGTCCAAGATGGGATCGCCCTTATCACCCTGAACCGTCCCGATGTCCTGAACGCCTTTAACGAGCGGATGTTTGAGGAGCTGCAACAGGCCTTGCGCGCCGTCGAGCGCGACGAGGCCGTCCGCGCGGTGATCATCACCGGAGCTGGGCGGGGGTTCTGCGCCGGCCAGGATCTGGCGGAGATGCGGCAGCGGTATGAGCGGCCGGAGGCGGGGCCTTCCATCGGTGAGCATCTGCGCTCCCGTTACAATCCCCTGATCCTCCGCATCCGCAACACGGAGAAGCCGTTCATCGCGGCCATCAACGGGGTAGCTGCCGGAGCGGGCTGCAGCCTGGCCCTGGCCTGCGATCTCCGGGTCATGGCCGAGAACGCCTCGTTGGTGTTCAACGCCTTCGCGAAGATCGCCTTGATCCCGGACTCCGGCTCCACGTGGTTCCTGCCCCGGTTCGCCGGCTACGCCCGGGCGTTTGAGGCCGCGACGCTGATCGATCGGCTGGAAGCGCCCCAGGCGTTGGCGTGGGGGCTGGTCAACGCGGTGGTGCCGCCGGAACAGGTGCTGCCCACCGCGCGGGAATGGGCGGCAAAGTTGCAGGAGCTGCCAAGCCGGGCGGTGGGATGGCTGAAGCGGGCCCTGAACCGGGCGATGACCTTCACCCTCGAGCAATCCCTGGAATACGAAGCGCATCTCCAGGACGCGGCCGCCCGCACCCCAGAGCATCGGGAGCGGGTGGAGGCTTTCCTTCAGCGCCGGAGGGGGTGAGCCGATGGAGCGGGTGGGGATCGTCGGTGCGGGGACGATGGGACGGGGGATCGCCTATGTGGCGCTCACCCACGGCGCCCAGGTGATCCTCTACGACGTGGCCCCCGGGGCCCTGGAGAGCGCGGGAGCCCAAATCGAGACGTGGCTGCAGGAAGCCGCGGCGAAAGGCAAGCTGGCGGAGGCGGAAGCCCAACGCGCCCGGGAGCGGCTTTTCCTCAGCGCCTCGCTGGCAGAGCTGGCCGATGCGGACGTGATCATCGAGGCGGTCCATGAAGATCTGGCCCTCAAACAAGATCTCTTCCGCCAGCTGGACGCCATATGCCATCCGGGCGCGATCTTGGCCTCGAACACCTCCTCCCTCTCGATCACCGCCCTGGGGGCCGTCACCCGGCGCCCGGAACGGGTGGCCGGCATGCACTTCTTCAACCCGGCTCCAGTGATGCGCCTCGTGGAGGTGGTGCGGGGGCTGGCCACATCCGAGGAGACCGTGCGGGCCCTGGTCGATCTGGCCCGGCGGTGGGGCAAGACCCCCGTGGTCGTGAAGGACACCCCGGGGTTTATCGTGAACCGGGTGGCCCGCCCCTTTTACCTGGAAGCCCTCCGCTTGGTCGGGGAAGGAGTGGCCGATCCGCCCACGGTGGACCGGCTGGTCCGCGCGCTGGGGTTCCGCATGGGGCCCTTCGAGCTCATGGATCTGATCGGCCTGGATGTGAATCTGGCGGTGAGCGAGAGCGTTTACCGCGCCTTCTTCGAAGAACCCCGCTTCCGTCCCCACCCCCTGCAACGCCAGATGGTCCAGGCGGGCCGCCTGGGGCGGAAGAGCGGGAAAGGATGGTATGACTACGAGGGACAGTGACCCAGACGGCCCAGCATATCCGACGAGCGCTCAAGGGCTCGAATTCAGGAGGGTTGAATGGGCACACGGCCTTTCAAAGGGCGCGTCCTGATTGTGGGGGCCTCTACGTTCGCTGAGGACCTCGGTCGATTATTCCTGGAGCAGGGTCACCCCACAGCGGTCCTCACCTGCGAAGGGGAGATCCCTTCGACCCTTCCGCCCGCCATTCAGGCCGAGGCCCAAAGCGCGGCCCTGGCCCTGGAGGTTCTTCCTTCTCCCCCTGACCCGAAACGGACACTCATTGGGATGCTGGATGCATCGCTCCCTCCGGAAACGCCTCTCCTCTCCCTGTGCCTGACGGTCTCGGCCACCCAGGTCGCCAGCTGGACCCAGCACCCGGGCCGGGTGGTGGGATTTGCCGTGTTGCCACCCCTGACCCAGGGCGCCCCGGTGGAGCTGGCGATCCCTCTCCATGGAGATGGTGCGGCCCTGAAGCTGGCGAGGGCGCATCTGGAGGCCATCGGGTTTCAAGTGGAAGTCGTGCGGGACGCCGTCGGGATGGCCCTCCCACGGATCCTTTGCGCGTTGATCAACGAGGCCGCCTTCGCCGTCATGGAGGGGGTCGCCGCCCCGGAGGACATCGACACCGCGATGAAGCTTGGGACGAACTACCCGCGCGGGCCGCTGGAATGGGGAGACCTCATCGGCCTGGATCTCGTGGTGGCCATCCTGGACGCCCTGGAGGGGGAGCACCGCAACGGGGCCTACCGGGCCGCTCCCCTCCTCCGCCAGATGGTCCGAGCCGGCCGCCTGGGCCGCAAAACCGGTCGCGGGTTCTACGAGTGGAAATAAGGGCTTTGGAGAACGGTCACGGGGTGGGGGCCGCCGCTGGCAGCCCCCACCTCTTCTCTATCCCCTCTCTTCCTCCAGCAGCGGGATCACCCGCTCCCGGATCAAGCTGGCCCATGCGAATTGACGACGGACCCGACGGCGCAGGCGGGCGCTGGGATCGGCCTCCAGAAAGCGGGCGATCGCCGCCGCCAGCGCCTCGGGGCCCTCGCGCTCCGGGAATAGAAACACGTCGGTCCCCCCGAGCTCCGCTAAAGGCGGCAGCACATAGGCGAACACCGGCAGCCGGGCCAGTCCCGCTTCTAAGATCGGCAACCCGAACCCCTCCTCGCGGCTGGTGAGCAGCACCGCGTCGGCCAAGGTGTAGAAATCGGCCACCGATTCCTCGGGGAGTCCCTGCGCCACGAGCTCGCAGAGGAAGTGGGCGGCCTCCGTGAGCCCCCACGCGGACCGCAGGCTTCGGAGCTCTTCCAGGTACGCTCGGTTCGCCGGGTTATGGGGCCCCAGGGGGCCGGTGACCACCAGGCGGGCATCCCAATGGGTTTTCTCACGCAGCGCCCTCAGGACAGCGAGGGCCGCCTCTAAGTTCTTCCGCCGGGTGATTCGGACGGGGGTGAGCAGGATGACATCGGCTTCCATCAGGCCCAGCTGCTCCACCAACGAGCGGGTCAAGGGGGTCCAGCGGAAGAAATCCCCGGGATCCACGCCGTTAGGGACCACGTGGATCTGCTCCGGTGGAATCCCCCACGCGGCGGCCAGCGCCTGACGGCGCGCCTCCGAAACCGTGACATGGATCACCGGCCACGGCCGGAAGAGCAGATCCCATGGCTCCCCTGGGAAACGCGGCGCTTCCGCCCGCAGGATCACCGCGTCGTGGTGCCAGCCGATCCAGCGCCGGGGTTCCTGGCGGACCAAATCATAAAGCGCGGCGGAGAGGACGAGGTTCTTGTCCAGCGTGCAGACGTTGTGGAGGATCGCGACGTCGACCCCTCGGAGGGCCTCCGAGAGGGCTGCGCGCAACTGCTCCCGCCATCCTTCGAAATCCGGCGGGATCTGACCCGCCGCCAGCGCAACCTGCAGCGGGGCGATGTCATCGTGGCCCCCGTACATGGGCGGGATCCGAACCGCCTCGACACCAGGTGCTTCCATCGCCACCTCACCGGCGATCACCCGCACCCGATAGCCGGCCTCCGCTAGGTGTCGCGCCTGCCGGGCAAGCACCGCTTCCACACCGC
>DATMAC010000071.1:0-3885 GCA_035573655.1 Thermoflexus sp. | reverse complement strand
CTTCGGCGCCCGGCTCGCCCCAAACCCCCAATGGGACCAAAACCAAAAATCAGGCTATGGCAGAAGCACTATCCTAATATTACCCCAGCCGCATCTCGCTGGAGTGCCCAGGGAAGACCTTGGCCTGCGGATTGATGTAAGTGGCCGCATAGTTGACCGCGGTGGCCGCTTGGGCGAAGCCGATCACAATCAGGTTGAGAGGCTCCACCCCCTCAGGCGCCGTGATATCCCCAGCCGCATAGACGCCCGGCAGGTTGGTTTCCATGCGCGCGTTCACTTTGATATAGCGATTCCCGACCGTCTCCAGCCCCCACGTCTTGATCGGCCCGAGATCCGCTTTGAACCCCAAGCTCATGATGATCGCATCCACCTCGATGACCGTCTCCTCACCCGTTCGATTGTTGAAGATTACCGCCTCCCGGATGTAGCCATCGGGACCCGGATGAATCGCCTTCAACTCATGGAAAAGTCGGATATCAATACCGGAGCGCATCAGCTCAGCGACGCTGCCCGGGTGTGCCCGGAATTGATCGCGACGATGGATCAGCGTGATATGCGCGGCGAAATCCTTAAGGTTGAGCGCCCAATCGACCGCCGTGTCGCCTCCCCCCACAATGAGCAATCGCTTGTTGCGGAAGGGCCGCCGTTCAGTCACTACATAGTAGAGCCCTCGCCCCTCATATTGATCGATCTCGGGCTTTCCCAACCGGTTCGGCTGGAAAGCGCCGATGCCGGCCGCGATCAGCACCGCCCGGGATGGATAAATCGCCTTATCGGTTTCCACGATCCACAGATTGTCATCCCGGCGTAACGAGAGGGCACGCTCCCCCAAACAGAAAATCGGATTAAAAGTTGAAGCTTGTTCAAACAGCAAACGCACGAGATCTTTCGCCAGGATCTTGGGATGGCCTGGGACATCATAGATGAACTTCTCGGGGTAAAGCACGGCCAACTGCCCGCCGGGCTGCGGCAAGGCGTCGATGATCCGGACGCTGAGCCCGCGCAAGCCGGCGTAGAAAGCCCCGAACAACCCGGTGGGCCCCGCCCCGATGATCGTCAAATCCACCGGTTCTGTGTTCCTAGAGTCGAGAGCAGCTGACATCCTTTCCTCCTCATAAAAGAATACACGCGGCGTTTTGTATTATAACCACTGATGCGGGCGGCGGAACAAGACGAACGATTCCTTCCCCTCCTGCGGCCCCTGGAGCGGCGGAGAAGAGGGGTAAAAACCGAGGTTCTAAGAGAGGGTTGCGCGATCCTGCGCTTTATGTACAATCTTACTTTTAAAAGACAACGCCTTAAGGCAAAACAGCTCCCGCTACGACAAGCCCTCCCTTCCTGAGGCATTTACGGAAAAGCTCCTGGTTGGTATGGATTGGATGTGATGTCAGCGGAGATCGGAGGGATCCTCCAGCGCTTGAACGCCGCGGGGGAACAGTTGGCCAGCCTTCCCCCCGAAACCCCTATCCCCGAGTGCATGCGACGGATCGGGGAGGAGGCCCTTCGGTTGCTGGGGCTAGAACGGGGCGCCACAGCGGTCCTCTTCTGCTACGACCCCGAACAGCGCACCCTGGATCCCGCCTCCCGGGTTGCCGTGGGGGAGATCGAAGGGTTCATTGGACCTGATTGGCCCCGGCCGGATGGGATGGCGGCCCGGGCCTTAGCCCGCCGTCAACGGGTCCTCTCGTGGGAGGAACCGGATACCCCTATCCATCCGGCGAAGCAAGCAGCGGGCGCGCGGATCGTGGGGTGTTGGCCGTTGCTCACCGCGGAGGGACCCATTGGAGTGCTCTACCTCTCGTGCCGGGAAGAGCGGCCGTTCACCGAGAGCGAGCTGAGCGCCTTGGAGATCTTCGCGCGCATGGCGGCGGTGCTGCTCCAGCGCGCGCGAGCCATCGAGCGGCTTCGGCAGAGCCTCCTCCGGGCCACGCAGGAGCTCAACGAACTGCGGCGCATGGATCACCTCTTAAGTGCGCGGGCGGATCCCCAAGAGATCCTGGAGGCGATCCTGCGGATCGCCTTGGAGCTGACCGGAGCCCGCTTCGGCACCCTGCGCCTGGTGGACCGCCAGCGCCGCCGTCTGGTGTTGGGGGCCCTAATCGGGCGTCCGCTCCTTTCAAACATCGCCCCCGAACTGGAGCTGGATGAAACCAGCATTGTGGGCTGGGTGGCCATCCATCGTCGTTCGCTTCGCATCGACGATCTCCACACCTCCCCCTGGGCCTCGATCTATCGGCCCTGGCTCGCCGGCTATGAGATCCGCTCCGAGCTTGCCGTGCCCTTGATCGGCGCCGGCGGTGAGGTGGAAGGCGTCCTCAATCTGGAAAGCCCCGAGCCCGGGGCGTTCACCGAAGGGGATCAGCAGTTGCTGGAGATGCTGGCGGCCCGCGCCGTGATCGCTCTCCAGGAGATGCGCTTGCTACGTGGCATGCAAGAAATCACGGGGCAATTGCTTTATGGCGGCCAGGAGGCCCTCTTTGCCCGCGCGGTCGCCCTGGCCTGCGAGCTGATCCAGGTCCCCGACGGGGCCATCTGGTTGATCCCACCCACCGGCTCGCCCATCTTGGCTTTCGCGACCCACCCGGCGATGGCTGGAACCGCTGGGCTGGCTGAGGCCGTCAGTCGATCCCGCCGGCCGCTCGCCTTCGAGACCGGCGGATGGGCCTTGGCGGTTCCCATGATGGAGCCTGGCGGGACCGTCCGCGGGGTCTTTGTGGTTCACTCCTCCCGTCCCCGCGCCTTCACCGAGCGGGACCAGCGGTTGCTCATCATCCTGGCCAACCACGCGGCCCTGGCGGTTCAGCTCGCCGAGCACGTGCGAGCGTTGCAAGCTGCCCGCGAGCGCCAGGCGATCACCGAGGCCTTCGCCGCGGTCGGCGATATCGCGGCCAATCTTCTTCATCGCCTCAATAACCACATCGGCCTGATCCCAGCCCGCCTGGAAGGATTGCAGGAGAAGCGCCCAGACCTGTTCCAGGACCCCTATGTGGCCTCTGTGGTTCAGGAGATCGAAAGCCGGGCCCGAGCTGCCCTCGACGCCGTCCGCGAGGCGATGGTCTACCTACGACCGATGGCCCCCCGCCCGATCCCGATCCTTCCTTGTCTGGAGTTAGCCCTCCGGGACCTCCGAATCCCAGCTGGCATCCGTCTGGAGACGGTGGGGTTGGAGGACCTCCCCCCGGTGATGGCGGGGGAGCCACAATTGGCCCTCGTGTTCTTCAACCTCCTGGAGAACGCCATAGAGGCATTGGGGGAAAGCGGGTGGATCCGGGTGGAAGGCATCCCTGGCCCAAACGAAGTGATCCTCACGGTGCGGGACAATGGGCCGGGGATCCCCCTGGAGCTCCAGGATCGGATCTTCGAGCTGGATTTCTCCACCAAACGCTCCCCAAAGAAATTGGGGTTCGGCCTGTGGTGGGTCAAGATGCTGGTCCAGCGATTCGGTGGGGACATCTGGGTGGAGAGCGCCCCTGGCCAAGGCACCGCCTTCCACATCCGGCTTCCTCGCGCCGCAGGATCCGGCGAGAACGATCTTCCTCCTCCCTCCTCACAGCCCAAAGGGCTATAAAGGAGGGAGAGAAAACAGTTCGAACGAAATACCAGGAGCTCGAACGGCGGGGAGAGATTCCGATGGGCAAAACCCTTCCAGCGATTTCACCGACCAGGAAGCGGGTGCTGATCGTTGAAGACGATCCCGCTTGGCGGCAGCTGCTCACCGAGACGCTGGAGGATATGGGCCTCCAAGCGGATAGCGCCGCCGATGCGCGCACAGCGATCGCGATGTTACACCAGCAGGCTTATGTTCTGGCGGTCGTCGACATGTCCCTGGATCCGAAAGATCATCGCGATCGAGGCGGGTTCCAGGTGCTCGATGCGCTGGCCGCC
>DATMAC010000070.1:0-21141 GCA_035573655.1 Thermoflexus sp. | reverse complement strand
GATGGCTATCGGATTGCGGGGCGGACGGTGGTGGTGACGGCGACCACGCGGATTGATGGTCCGATTGCGGTGGGGGTTTTGGTGGAGGTGAAGGGGGTGCTCCAGCCGGATGGCACGGTGTTGGCCCTGCGTATCCATGTCGAGGATGAGGACGAGAGGGAGATCGAGTTCAAGGGTGTGGTGGAGGCCGTCCTGCCTGATGGCTATCGGATTGCGGGGCGGACGGTGGTGGTGACGGCGACCACGCGGATTGATGGTCCGATTGCGGTGGGGGTTTTGGTGGAGGTGAAGGGGGTGCTCCAGCCGGACGGCACGGTGCTGGCCTATCGGATCAAGGTGGAAGACGAAGACAAGGGTAAAGGTGGGAGCAAGGTGGAGTTTAAGGGTGTGGTGGAGGAGGTTCTTGCGAATGGCTATCGGATTGCCGGGCGTACGGTGGTGGTGAATGGTGCGACTCAGATCGAAGGTTCGATTGGGGTGGGGAGCGATGTAGAGGTAAAGGGATATTTGCAATCGGACGGCACGGTGCTCGCCTATCGGATCGAGGTGGAGGATCGATCCGGGGATGAGAGGAAGCGGGGGGATGATAGCAAGGTCGGCAGTGGGGATCGAAGCGGATCAGGAGATGAGGGCAAAAAGGGTGATAGGGATCGCAACGAGGATGACGATCATGAGGATCATCACGATGATGGAGATGAGCATCACGAGGATGACGATTGAACCCTGGATGACCGATACGATTTAGGCGATTGGCTTCTGGATGGAATTTGGGGATGGGTTGGGTAGTTTGCAATGGCGCTTGGTGCCCGGCCCATCCCATAAGCAAGCTGCTGATCCCTGGACAACAAAGGGCTGGCTGCTTGAGCCGAAAGCGCTACAATGAGGGACGACCGACGGTGGAAATCTTTCTCGAGCGGTCCGGAACAGTGATAGACGAGCGTTCCTTGCTAATACGCGCACGGTCCTTGGACCCAGATGCCCTGGCCGAGCTGCATGAGCGTTATTACCGAATGCTGTATTTCTACGTGCTCGGCCGGGTCGGAGAACGGGCGGCTGCGGAGGATATCACCGCGGAGGCCTTTATTCGCCTCCTGGAAGCCTTCCATCAGGGACGTGGGCCGGAGCGATATCTGGCGGCTTGGCTATTCCGGACCGCGGATCATCTTGTGGCGGATCATCATCGAGCCCGTTATCGGCATCCAGAGCTCCCTTTGGAGGAGAGTTGGGTTGGTTCATCGGCGGAGGAGGGAGAGGATGTGGTGACCCGGGAGCGGGTGCGTGAAGCGCTGAAGCACCTGACTCCCGACCAGCGGGCAGTGGTCCTGATGCGCTTCTGGATGGACCTTCCCCTCACCCGGATTGCACAAGAGCTCGGGAAGAGCGTGGGGGCAGTGAAATTGCTTCAACATCGGGCTCTCGCGGCCCTCGCGAAACGATTACAGGATTTAAGGGACGACCATGGCCAAGCGTGAGGATGCCCTGGAAGAGGCTTTGCAACTGATCCAAGCGGGGGTCCCGTTTGAAGAGGTTATGACCCGTTATCCGGAACTGGCTCCGGCTATCCGCGCGGCCCGGATCCTGGAGAGGACGCGCCCGCCGGCCCCGTCCATGCGGGCGGAGCTGGCTTCCCGGACCGCCTTTCTCCAACGTGCGGAGACTCTTCGCGCCTCTCGTCGCCAGTGGGCTGGGATCCTGTTCGGATGGGCTCGGTTTGCGCCGGTGGGTGCAGCGATCGCTGGCCTGGTGCTGATCGTTGGAATCCTCCACATCCTGGCCCAGGGGAGCCTGCCTGGGGATCCTCTCTATGGGCTCAAGCGGATGGAGGAGCAGGTCTGGCTGGCCCTCACTCTGGATCCAGTGGAGCGGCGTCTGGTAGAGGAAACGCTGGCGGCCCGACGCTGGGAGGAATACCGCACGCTGGCTCAGCGTCGCGGTTCCGGGACTGTGACCTGGGAGGGCCGGATTGAAGCGATCGAGGAAACCACCTGGCGCATCGGAGGGGTGGCGGTGGAGGTCTTCCCCGGGACCGAGATCTTGGGACCAGTGGCCTTGGATCAGCAGGTCAAAGTGACTGCGTTCCTGGGGCCGGAAGGGCAGTTGATCGCCGCGCGGATCCAGGTGATCTCTGAGATCCCCACGCCTCCCATGCCCCTCACGCCAACCTTAGAACCGACTCCGGTGGAGACACCGATCGCCTCTCCGACGCGGGTGCTCCGGCCGACGCCAACGCCTTCGCCAACCATCCTACTGATACCGACTGCGACGCCGCCTCCCGTTGCCACCCCGGTGCCGCCGGCGACAGCAACACCTGTTCCGACTTTGGAGAAGACTCGGGAACCGACCTGGACACCGCTGCCGACGCAAACACCGGAACATGACGAAGACGATGATGAAGATGAGGAAGGAACCCTCGAATGGAAGGGGATACTTCAGTCGATCTCCGGGTCCACCTGGATGATCGACGGGCGTGTGGTTCAAGTCACAGCGAGGACAGAAATCCGGGGGAACCCCCGGATTGGCGATCGGGTGGAGGTCCGGGCGAAGCGCCAGCCCGATGGCACCCTGATCGCGGAGCGGATCGAACGAGAGGATTAACCTCCTCCGTTGCAAACAACGGGGGGTTATCCCAACTCGTCGTGATAGGCTTTCGATTCGTGGAATTTCTATGAGGGGTGGGCCGCGGGAAGCGGCCCACCCCTCATAGAAAACAGAGCAGGATTAACCCTTCAGCATTCACCATTCGGGGAGCTGGATGGGAATGATGCGTCAACAATGGGCATACTGGCTGGCCTGGATGCTGGGCGCCTTTGCATTGGTGATCCTGGGGGCAGCTGCAGGGCGGGCAGCGCAACTCGAGTGGGCAGGTGCCAGGCCAACCGCTGGAACATTCCCAACTCCAACCATGGCTCCTGGTACTCCCTCGGCAGGCCCGAACCTGGAACAGTTGCTCCTGGAACGGGAGCGAGCTTATCGGGCCTTGATCGTTGAGGCCAATGCGCGCCTGGAGCAGGCTTACCGTCAAATCCAGGAGCTCTCCGCCCAATCGGCTCCCCCTTCGCTTAATACCTCGCCTGATGCTCCGGTTACGCCTTCGGAGGCTTCAGAGACTTTATCTCCCTCCCGCGCGATCTGGATCGCGATGAGCGCTGCCCCGGGGTCCGCTTTGATGAAAGCGCCCGAGCTCGTGTTCTTCCAGGGAACGCTCGCTTACGAAGTGACGCTGGATCAGGGGGTGCTGTACATCGATGCCAATACCGGGCAGATCCTCTACAACTACAACGGCCTCCCGCAGGTTGTTCAAGCCGCTCCGTCTGCGGTAACCCAACCCCAGCTCGCGATGGGAAGGGGAGAGGATAGGGAAGACGACGATCATGATGATGACGATGATTAGGTAAGGTAGATCATTTCCCGAACAATCTGGGGTAATGGCATGTCGCGATGTCTACCAAAACTTTAAAGAACAACTGGAGAGATAAAAGCACAGGTGGAATCAAAGCGTTACTGACCAGTGGGGCGTTGGCGGCGATCCTCTGGTTATGGGTGATGCTTGCTGGGTCGGAGCAATCGCCGGAGGAGGGGGTGGAGACCATGCCGGAGCCGTCCACGATCTCGATGACTTTGAACCTGGAGCCGTTGCCCACATTGGTGCCGACTCCGGATGGCAGCCGGGACGCAACCAAGACCTCTGCCAAGGCGTTGCGCCAACCTAACCCGAAGCCAGCGCCAACCCTTCGATCGGTTCAAGCCCCTCCTCCACCACGGGTGATCCAGATGCCCTCTCCCTCTGGATCGAAACCTGCCGCCGTGACCCGATCGTCCCGGTGAGCATGGGAGCGTTGGGCGATCTTCCCTCCAGAAAATGTTTTGATTTCCCCTCCCCAAAGCCTTTTTGGCTTTGGGGAGGGGAAATCAAGGGAAGGGTGGGGTCCTCCCGCCTCTCCTCACGAGCCCTGAATGGCGTAATTCCTAACTTCAAAGAGACGGAGCGGCCATGCTGGAGATCTCTTTTTGGGCGATGGGCTGTCGGATGAAAGCGATGGTGGATTCTGAATCCCCTCACGCCGCCGCGGCCTTGCAAGAGGTTCCTCGCTGGTTCGCAGCCTGGGAGCGCCGTTTAAGCCGATTTCGGGAGGACAGCGAGCTCAGCCGTCTGAACCGCAGCGCAGGCCGCCCCGTACCGGTAAGCCCGACGTTATGGGAGGTCCTCCGGGCTGCCCTGCTGGCGGCCCAGATCAGCGAAGGCCTGGTGGTCCCCACGGTCCTCCCCGCTCTGGAGGCAGCCGGTTACGGTCGCTCGTTGAAGTGGATGCTGGATGAAGCCCCTGCGGGGCCGGCAGGGGCGTGGACAGCTGGCCTGCACGCATGGCAGCAAATCCGCCTGGATCCTCAGCAACGCACGGTGAGGCTGCCCGAGGGAGCGGGCCTGGATCTGGGAGGGATCGCGAAGGGATGGGCGGCCGACCGGGTGGTGCGACGCCTGGAGCCCTATGGGCCGGCTCTGATGGATGCGGGGGGCGACATCGCGGTCAGCGGGCCGATGCGCGATGGACGGCCGTGGCCCATCGGTGTCGCTGACCCTTGTCGGACCTCGCAGGCGCTTTTCGATGATCCGCCTTTGATCGGGGTGATTCGGGTCGCTCGCGGAGGGGTGGCTACGTCCGGGCGGGATGTCCGACGATGGCGACAAGGAGGAGAAGAACGCCATCATCTCATTGATCCCCGCACGGGCCGGCCGGCCCAAACGGACGTCCTGACGGTCACTGTGGTCGCGCCGACCGCTTATGAAGCGGAGATCGCGGCCAAAGTGGTTTTTCTTCTCGGCAGCCGGGACGGGCTGGCGTGGTTGGAGAAGCGCCCTGGGATGGCTGGGCTGATCGTCCGGGAGGATGGGGAAATCCTCTGCAGCTCCCGATGGGTCATGGAGCCTTGTGGAACGATGAGCGGATCGGATTTGGGCATGCGCCATTATTCGTAACATTGGCTCTCTGAGTAGGGGAGGGGAATGGAGCCTCAGGAGCTCGATGAGCTGTCGGCCGGGGCGGCTCTCCATACATTGATCGGCCTGCTGCTTTCGACCCTCGCCGGAGCTTTCCTGGCGATTCTGGTGTTGCCCCACTGGGTGCCGGCCCTGGTGGGATCCTTACAGGGCCCTCATCCCAAGGCTTATTGGTATCTTGCGCGGGCCAGCGGGCTCGTGGCCTATGCCTTTCTCTGGTTTTCCATGATCTTGGGTTTGACCATCACCAGCCGCATCGCCCGTCTTTGGCCCGGAGGGCCGACCGCTTTCAATTTGCACCAACATACGGCGTTACTCAGCTTGGCGCTCTCTTTGTTCCACGCGCTGATTTTGCTCGGCGACCGTTATATCTCGTTTACGCTGTGGCAGATCTTCCTTCCCTTCGCTAGTGTGAATTATCGGCCGTTCTCAGTGGGGTTGGGACAATTGGGGTTTTATCTATTAGCGCTAGTGTGGTTAACGTTCTACGTTCGGCGGTGGATCGGACATGTCATGTGGCGACAGATTCATTATTTAAGCTTTGGGGTGTTCATTCTGGTCACCGTGCATGGACTGCTCAGCGGGACTGATGGAGACAAGGCTGGCGTCCGGATCATGTATCAGGTGGCTGGGGCGTCGGTGTTCGCTCTTTCAATCTATCGGGTTCTGGCAACGCGGGTTCGTCAGTTCCTTCGTCGCTGGCTTCCCGTTTTGGGGATGGAACGCTCTGGATGGGGTTGGAGGTCACGCGGTTAATCTCCTCCTCACGGCCCTTTGGGCTGTGAGGAGGAAGGGGGATGGGGTTCTTCCGCTAGCGGTAAATCTGCAAGCGCCGTCCGTGGGCGCGTTGGACCAATCGATCAGCCCGCGCTTGGACCTGGCGCAGGATCTCCTCCTTGTTCAGCGTGAGGAGGCGACGCCCTTCCATGATTACCTTTCCATTCACGATCACTGTATCCACATCGCTGGCCCGGACCGAGTAGACCAAGGCGGCTTCCACTCGATGCATCGGCTGGACATGGGCGCCATCCAGGCGCACCAAGATGAGGTCCGCCAGGTAGCCCGGCGCCAGGCGCCCCAGGCGTTCCCCCTCTCCCAAGGCCCGTGCCCCATCCCACGTCGCCATTGTTAGCGCCTCCTGGAGCGGTAGCGCCCGCGCGTCTTGGCGCTCATGCTTTTGCAGGAGCGCCGCGAGCCGCATCTGTTCCAACAGATCTGAGGTGTTGTTGCTGGCCGCCCCATCTGTCCCTAGCCCCACGGGGATCCCGGCCCGTCGCATCGTGATCACCGGGGCGATGCCTGCGGCTAACTTCAGGAAGGTCTTGGGGCAATGAGCGACGCCCACCTGATGGGCGGCCATTAACGAGATCTCTTCCGGGGTCGCATGCGCCGCGTGGGCACAGAGCAGTGGGCCTTCCATCAGGCCCGCGCGCTCCAGCAAGGCGATGGGAGTGAGGCCGTAACGCTCCAGGCTGGCTTGTACCTGTCCTGTGGTCTCGGAGACATGGATGTGAACGCCCAGCCCCAGCCGCCGGGCTTCCCGGGCGACCTCTTGAAGGAAATCGAAAGGACAGGTATAGGGGGCGTGCGGCCCCATCCAAACCCGGATCCGATCCTCCGCGGCGCCGTGCCATCGCGCGGCGAAGGCGGCCGTCCGATCCAGCTCCTCCCGCGGGCGCTGGCCGAACATCGCCCAGGCGAGGTGGGCCCGCAAGCCGGCAGCGGTGAAGGCCTCGGCCACCAGATCCATTTCGAAATAATGGTCCGCGACGGTGGTGATCCCGCTCTCAATCATCTCCACCGCCGCCAACATGGTTCCCCAATAGATGTCCTCAGGGGTGAGGTTGGTCTCCATCGCCCAGATATATTCGTTGAACCACTCCTCAATCGGCACATCCTCCGCCGAGCCGCGGAAGAGGACCATCGCGGCGTGAGCGTGGGTGTTAATGAGGCCGGGCATGGCGACCATACCTTCCCCTGAGATCACCCGGGCGGCGGCGGCGGGATCGACTTGGCCGGTGGGCTGGACCGCGGCGATCCGCGGGCCCTGGATGAGAATATCCTGGTCGGCCCGCACACGGACGCCCTCTGGGCCAGGGTCTATCACAATCACCCGCTGAATCAAGAGGTCGTAATTCATTCCTGTCCTTCCTAACGATTTATCCGCTCAATTGCACCCGCTTCTGCATCTGGAACATCGAGAGGATCTCTTTCACGGTGGTCGCATCCTCCGGGCCCTTGTCCTCCCGGATCCAACCTACCACCCGTGGGAAGCGGAGCGCATAGCCCGGCTCCTCGTCGGTCTTCCCACAGGTGTGGACAGGGGAGCGGGTGATCTCATCGGCCAGGACCGTCAGGACCACCTTGGGCTCCACCCAGACGTCGGGCTCGAGGAGCGAGTCCACCCGCGCAGGCCGGTGTTCCACCCGGATTTGATCCAGCAGCTCGCGGATCCGCACCCATTCCTCCTCCGTCAGGCCACTGCCGATCTTCGCCACTGTCTTGAAGGTGTCGGAATCTGGGTCGTACACCGCGCCCAGCAACGCTCCGATGCCGAACTTCGCCCGCATGCCCCGGCCACGGAAATAGCCCACCACGACCACATCGATCGTGTCGCTCAGTTCGCCCTTATAGGAGCGCTTGAGCTTGATCCAGTGGAACCCTCGTGCCCCAGCCTGGTAGGGGGCATCCAAGCGCTTGGCCACGATGCCTTCCATGCCCCGCTCAATGGCCTCGTCGAAGAACTTCTGGATATCGCGGGGATCCGCGGTGACAATGCGGTCGACCAGGCGGATGCGCCCGTCCGGCCGGATCAAGCGGGCGAGCGCCTCGAAGCGGGTGGCGTAGGGCTGTGGGGTGTAATCCTGACCGTCGGCGTAGAGGAGATCGAAGGCGAAGAGGACCAGGGGATATTCCCGCATCATCTCCTCGACGCCGTGCTTGCGCTTCCGCTGGACGGTGACCTGGAACGGGTAGATCTCGCCGGTCTCCTCGTTGACTGCCACCGCCTCCCCCTCCAGGATGGCCTCGTGGGCGGCGATCTGCTGGCGGACGGCCTCGATGAGCTCGGGGAACATGGGGGTGGTGCGCTCCAGGTTGCGGGAGAAGATCTCGACGTGATCACCGGCTTTGTGGATCTGGCAGCGGAAGCCATCTAGCTTGACCTCGACCGCACACTGCCCCAACTTCTCCACGATCTCCTCGGCGCTGGCGAGGCGCTCAGCCAAAGCTGGCCGGATGGGGTTTCCAACGCGGATGTGGAAGGCCCGGATTCCCTCGATGCCCTCCTCGAAGAGGGTGCGGGCCACCAGGCCCAGGTCCGAGCACAGGTTGTAGGCGCGCTCCAAGTCCGGCCGCAGGCTCCGATCGCCGGCCACGGCCTTCGAGAGGGCGTCCAGGATCGTGGGATCCCCTACGCCCAAGCGCAAGCGGCCGAGGACGAAGCGAGCGATGTAACGGGCTTCTTTAGGGGAAGAGCGCTGGAGAAGGTCGGCGAGCATTTGGACCTTGCGCTCCACGCTTCCCTCGCCGGTGGTCTGAGCGATTTGGAGGAGTGAATCATAAACCTCCTGGATGCTGAGGCCGGCGGGGTGGGTTTTCCGTTGGCGGAGCAGCTCTTCGACTACAAGGCCGGGGTCGCCGCGCTCTTTGTTCAAGCGTGCCACCTCTGCTTCGCTGGTCCCGGTGGCGCGGGCGATCGCGCGTAGGATCAATTTCTCCGCCATGCCGATCTCGACCCCGCGGAAGGGCGGCAGGAGCTGTTCCTGGCAGAAATACACCACCCGATCGATCTCTGCCCGATCACATGCCCGGAACAGCTCGCTCAGGATGTCGAACATCTCCAGGCGCTTCGTGGTGGTCTCCAGACGCTCAAAGTAATCCACTAGCTGAGCGAACTGCATAGCCGACTCCTGAATTCGGGATAGTCCTAAGGATCCATGGGAACCGTGAATGGCCCATGACACTATTGTAGCGTTGTTCTGTCGCGAGTGGAGCTTGCTATGGATTGGATTGGGTTTTGTCCCGGGCGGCCGTCCGGCCGCCCGGGTGGAGATTGAGGGTGGGTCAATGGGCAGGCCCGACCCACACTGGAAGGAGGTCGGGAGTGGCGATCCACCACGCTTTGCACCGGGGGCAGAACTCGAATGTGAGCTCTGGATCTTCGGGTTGGACAGGATCAGGGATCGAGATCCGGTAGATCCCGCGTCGGCGGCACCAGGGGCAGGGGGCGTTGGGGTCATGTTCCTGGGCGACCCAGGTCGGCCGAGGGCCTGAGGACTCCTGGTCGATCATTCGAGATCCTCCGAAGTGGGTTCCAAGCGGGAGGGGATATGCCAAGTTCGGCAGCTTACAGTTTTGAGGAGAGGAAGAAGGTGGTCGCAATTCCGGTGTTCTGGTGCCCAAGGCAGATGGGAACCCGCGTGATTCAAAAGGTGTTTCCATTATAGCGATGACTCATTCTCTTAGCAAGATCTGCGACGACGATCGAGCCAGGACTTCCGTCGCAACAGCACTTCTTCGCATAGCCAATCCAGTCACAATCAATGGTCGCGATGGTCGCTTTCGTTTTCTTCGCATAGACATTTTGGCCAACGGTTAATCTATTGCGATTCTTCTCCCCAGGTCATGGCCGGATGGAAAGGCCAAGCTGGGCGAATAGAGATTCCAGACCCGACCTCTCCGATACCGGCGCCCGTTGCCATGCCTGACGGGCAGCCTCCTCCGCATCCGCTTTTCGTCCCATCATGATCAATGTCACTGCCAACTCTCGGTAAAACACCCAGACCTCCGGGTTGTTCCCAGCGACCTGAATCGCCTGGCGAAACGTCGCCGATGCCTCTTCCAGATCACCCAGGCTGCGCAATGCGTAACCTCGCCGCAACGCCGCTGTCAACGCCTCTGGATTGGCATGCAAGGCTTGTGCGTATGCCTGGGCAGCCTCGCGATACAGCGCCGGAGCTTGCCCTCGATCCAACGCGCAATCCGCATGGCTTAGGAAGAAATCCCCAATGGACTGCCAAGTATCCCAACGGGAGCCCACCAACACTTGAAGGCGAAGCCGGGATGACTGAGCCTCTTCCGATCGCCCCAACTGATCCTGAAGATAGGCCAGCACCGCCCAGCCGATCCCATGCTCTGGCTGGAGCTCCAACAGACGGCGATAGAAAACCTCCGCCTGCTCAAAAGCCCCTCGCTTCACAGCTGCATCCTCAACCTTCTCCGAACGCACCAGCAGGAGATCCCCATAGAGCTGATATGTCTGATCGAACCGATCGTCCAACTGTAGGGAGCGTTGTAATTTACGCTCGGCAGTATCCAGATCATTACGCTGGTAGAGATCCACACTCGCCCACTCGTTCCACAGCCCTGCGTTATTTGGACTCAGGCGGGTCGCCTCCTCATAGTACCGGCTGGCTAACTCCACATGGCGCACAAACTCCGGAGGCATCGCTTTCAAATCGATCCGCGTCCGACAGTAACGCGGATCCAGCAACAGATCTGCCCAACGCCGATGCATACGAGCCAGATTCGCCGTGTGATCGGTGTTTAACGGGTTCAGATCTCGAGCCCGTTCCAACACTGCTCGTGTGATCTCCAGCAAATCCCCGCGGGGGAGCATCACCAGACGCTCCGGAGTTAAATTCCGGAAGGCAACTTCAAATGAGATCCCATCCGGCAGCTGTCGCGGACTGGAATCGGCTGCCCGCGCTGCTTTCTCCAACAGCGCCCGGCCCAACCAAAGGTGGTAGAAATCCTCCCGCGGCGCATACTCAATCGCCTGCCGATAAAGCAAGATGGCGACCTCCCATTGCCCCTGCTTATCCCATGGATCCCCCTGCTTATAGATCGCGTCGGCTCGGAGAGGATTCAGATGAACGTTCCAGATCAACAAGGCTGCCGCCAAAAAAGCGGGAGGCATCACCAACAAGCCCAGACCCCCTCCCTCAGCAGCCTTCGGCTCCTCCTGAGCGATCAGGAGCACCAGAAGCACAAACATAAAAAAGAGGAAAAGGACCAAGAAATCCAGCAGCCCTGCCACTCCCCTGGCTAATTGAAGGACCTCCTCTACTGTCTGTGGTGCCCGAGCGATCAGCGCGGTCAGAAGACCCGCATGAGCCAGCGTGTAAACCAGCCATCCGCCTACTGCAACTGCACCATACATTCCGAGGGCCGGAAGCCACGCCCGTCCAGGGACCCACTCCCGACGCACGCCCTCCGCCAGAACCAAACCAGCACCCAGCCCACCAGTCAAGACAAACATCACCAAGATAAATGGGGAGAAACGATTCCCCTGCAAAGGCAGCCGCGTTAAGCTGTTCACAATCAAAGAGAGAAGATCCAAACGCTGCCCCTGATTGGCGATAAATTCGTAGGAAAGCAACGTCAACATCAGGGCCATCAGGAGGCCCATGGCAGCCATCCACGGCCACCATGAACGAACGGGAGAGGAAACCTCAGAGACCCCCACTCGCTCTCCCCGCCGGGCATGTCCTTGCCCCCTTCGAACTGATGAGGATCCATGAACCGACGCCAGGCGAGCCGAAGCTGATTCAGAAAGCCAGCGTTCTCCTAAGACCACCAACATGGCTGCAAAGGCCCAGAACCAAGTTCGAGTCGAAGCGATGGCAATACCGAAGTTAATCTCGATATAGTGGGCCAAAAGCCCGCCGAGGAGGGCAATCAGAAGGAAGCGATGGGGATGTTCGATCGCGGGCTCGCCAGAAGCCCGCAAGGTAGCAAAGATTAGATAAACCAGAAGACCTAACACCGTCCCAGCAGGAACCGCCACCCCCAGGAAATGAGGACCAAACCACAAAGCGAACAACAACCCCACTCCCAACGCCCCGCCTACCCATAAACCGAGAAGGAAACGCTGATCCTGCGGCCCGTGAATCAGGTTCAAGCTACGCAATCCATAAGCGAAGAGGGCAAAAAACAGCCACTGATACACCAGGAATCCCAACAAACCTGTATTCACCAACGCATCGAAGGTCTCGTTGTGAGAACGATCCGGCGATGCGGTGCGCGCCTCATAGTGGGCCAGGGCAGGCGGATAGAAACGGTTATAGGCCACGTACATAGACTCAGGACCATAACCGATGAGAGGACGAAGAACATTGAAGGGATCTGAGCGACCGTCGGGATACTGGATGGGGGCATGGGGAAGCACCAGCTGCAACGCACCCTGCCAGATCAGAACCCGAACCTTCCCTGTCCCAGTCTCCGTCTCAAAAATATGTCCCAGCCGACCGATATAGGGGGACTGCCGTAAGAACTCCAGCGGCCCACCGGGGATGTTGAGAAGCACCAGAAAAACGAACCCAGCCGCTGACAGACCCAGCACCGCCAAGAGGCCCGTCCGATGACGGCGGATCACCAGCCACAACAGCAAAAACAAGAAAAGCCCACCCATCAACCCCAGCCACGGCCCGCGGCTGAAGCTGAAATAGATGGTCGCCAGCTGCACTGCGGCAATGAAGACATAAATCGCCCCCCGGACCACATCGCTGTTCCGCGGCGGCTCGGTCGTCAAAATGGAATGAAAAGTCTCCGCCAGACGGCCCAAGGTGAACATGAAGGCCATGATCAGATAGGCGGCCACGAAGATGGCGTTCCCCATGTGGGAGGCTACCCGACTGGTGACATCCCCTCCCCAGGGCAGGGGATCCAGCCGATAGCGCTGGATAAGGCCGTAGATGGCCACAGGCAGGCTGGTGATCACCATCGTGAGGGCCAAGCGCTCGAATTGAGCGCGAGTTCGCAACCCAGCCAGCATGCTGAAGAAGATGACCAGATACGCCAACCAGCTATAGGTCCCTTGCAACCGCTGATAGGAACCGAAAAAGCTGGTGTAAGGGGTGATGGAAAAGACAGTGGCCAAGAGATAAACCCCTGCCGTAGCCAGGGCAGGCAACACAATAGGGGTGCGCCAAGTGAACCCTAGGGCCTGAGCCAGGGGAACCCGCTGGCCCCATGCCTCCACCAGCTTAACCAGCCAGGCTGCGGCCATGATCACCGCAAGAGAACGCACCAGGGTCAATTTGTCGGGCTCGAAGACCCGGCTGGTGTAAATGTTGAAGAAGAGGGGGGCGACAACCACGGCCATCAGCCACCCTGCTTCCAGCACTCGATCGCACCACTGGCTTAAGCGCGTCGGCATACTTGCCACCACTCCCAAGTTCGCTGAAGACCTTCGTCCAGGGTAACACGAGCCTCGAAACCCAGCAAGGCTCGAGCCTTCGAAATGTCGGGAACCCGTCGCGGCGTTTCCTCAAAATCCGGCCCGTAAACTTCTGTGAAAGGGAGAAACCGAATGGGCACGGGACGCCCAGTGATCGCCCGCACCTTCTCAGCCAGGGCCAGGATGGAGATCTCCTCTGGATGTCCGATGTTGAACACATGGCCGGAAGCCGCCGGGAGAACCCCCGCCCGCACAGTGCCCTCCACAGCATCTTCCACGTAGATGAAAGAACGGGTCTGACGGCCATCCCCATAGACGGTGAGAGGCTCCCCTCGCCAAGCCTGCTCCATGAAGCGGGCGATCACATAACCGTAGCCCTGGGGATCAGCCCGGGGACCATAGACATTGAAGTAGCGAACCACACGGACCGACAGGCCCCGCCGGGCCCAGGCTATCGCCAGATGTTCATCCAGCAACTTGCTCACGGCATACGCCCACCGTGGGATCGTCGGCGGGCCCAGCCGGAGATCATCCTCCTCCGCCGCCGGCCAGCGAACCCCCTTTCCGTAGACCTCGGAGGAGGAGGCCACGCAGACGGGGAGACCTCGCTCCGCGCAGGCCGCCAGCACCCGCTCGGTGCCTATGACATTCACATGGATCATCCGTAATGGATCTGCGAGCACCCGAGGGATCCCCACCACCGCAGCGAGATGGAACACCAGCTCCACGCCCTCCAAGGCTGTACTCAAGGTGCCTGGATCTGTGACGTCCCCGATGATCAATCGCAAACCCGGATGATTACACACATGGGAGAGATTCTCCCGCCGGCCGCCGCTCAGATCGTCCAGGACAGTGACCGCATATCCATCCGCAAGCAGACGTTCGACAAGATGAGAGCCGATGAACCCCGCCCCGCCGGTCACCAAAACTCGCATCACATTCCTCCCGGAGAGCCTTGGGGTGGGACGCTTAAGGCCTCCACCCAGCCCCTTGGGTTTTCGCCCTCTAATCCTAAACCACCCGGATGGGATTGGTCAGAATCCAGAGGCGACCCCCGCGATAGACCTCGATCCGATAAATGCCGGCCTCGAGCGTAAGGTGATGAAAGGCTCGGCCTCGACCTCGAGCCACCAAACCACTGCCGAAACGGATCAGGCGGAACTCCCCTGGCAAGGGGGACACCGCTTCGAATTGAACAGCCCCCGCGCGCCGGATGGTCTCCCCCATCGTGGCCCGCCGGTGCCCGCTGCGCGCCTCGAAACGGAACCCCCGCGAGGAGCCCAGCAGATCATTGGCGATCCAAACGCGGCCGGCCTGAAGAGCCTCCCGGATCAGAAGCCAATCCTCAGCAGCCCGGCGCGAGAGCGGACGTCCCAACAAGATATGGGTGTTCACAGCGCGGAACAGCCATTCGTACGGGAAAAGGGTCCGGCGGAACGGCCCGAAGGTATAAACATGTCCGTGGGCATCAGCCCCTCCAATGGCCACCGCCGGGATCTCGGACAGCCACAGCCGCTCCCACCACTGCACGGCCTCCGGGAAGGGGCCTCGAAGGAACCGATGGGGAAACAGGGCGTAATAAAGGGCGTGAAGCGGAGTGCGCAACCGGGCCTTGAACTCACTCATAGTGTTCCACAGCTCTAACCCGCTGAATCCCTGCACATCCCGATCGACCCACGGGAGGGCCGGCTCTCCCAGCCGGTTTTGCAGCCAGCGAGGCGAAAACTCCACCGGATGGGCCAGGAAGACGAGACCTCCCGCCTCCCGAGCCGCATGGATCAGGTCTTGAGGGGAAGCCGCCCATGGGGCCAGCTCCCGCCCGGCCCCGAGGATCAGGGCATGGTTGACCTGGGGATGCCGGCACGGATCGTGCACCTCCTCCCCCACCAGCAACAACACCTGGCCGTAGTAACCTTGAAGCCCATCCACCCACACATTATGGTCCGTGACCCCGACCACATCCAGGCCGGCCCGCGCGGCGGCGGCGGCGATCTCCCGATGGGTGCCGACCCCATCCGAGAAGCGCGTATGACTATGGAGGTTGCAAACGATTTCGAACATTGCCTCCCCCACTTGCGATTTGTCGACCGCTGGGGTTTTTGTGGCGTAGCCGGGCGCCTTTGGCGCCCGGCTACGCCCAAAAAATGTTTTGATCCTCTCTCCCTACAGCCCCAATGGCCGTAGGGAGAGAGGATCAAGGGGAGTGAAACTTTTCCACCGGGTAGAGCACGCGGTCATCGAACGAGGATAGACCCCGGTCATCCCGCTAAGCCAACCGATTGGCCTTTAGGAACTCCTCAACGGAATTGAAAGCATTGAAGAACAGCGGCGTCCCCGCGAACGAGAGAGGGGAGACCGGCCCAATAGTCATAAAGGAATACTCCTTGCTTGCGGCATCAAAGGCTGAGTGGGGATCACGGAACGACTGGTAAAGATCGAGCGCTTTGCCGTGCCCGCCTGCCAGCTCGCTTAACGTCCTGAACTCGGTCCCCATCCCCAAGCCGAAGCCAAAGAAGAATATACGCAACTGCTCTAATATCTCGCGGTGTAAGCTGGAGAGGGTTTGGCTGATGAACAGCCAACCGACCCCGTATTTACGCGTGGTGCGCGCTGCATCGATCAGGATGCTCCGAATCGCCTTCTTCTCCTCGCTTTCAGGTTCTTCACGAGGCGCCAGACGGTGCGCCTCATCGATTAACACCAGAGTGTTGAGACTACGGTTCTGTTTGTAGGAATATTCTGCCGCTGTGCGAATGCCCTCCAGCAATCGCTTGATCACCAGCGCCTGAATCGTCTCGTTCCAGAACAAAGTGGAACCTTGAGACGGCTCCCCACTGAAAAGAGGGAGAGCATCCAAACGACCAGAAGTTCGCGTTGCCTGCTCCACCGACAAATCGATCACAACGAGAGGCCGCTGTGCTTGGTCAGGATCAAACAAGCTGCCTAATAGCCGTTCCACTTTTTGCGCATCCTTCCGATCTTCGCGAAATAGTTGTGTAACAGGAAGCCAATAGTTCGTGAAGAAGAAATTGCGATCCGCCTGGTCATACATGGATTGAAACCGCATCCGTGATCCTTCTGCACGATAAAAGATCTTTTGCACACTTTCATCACCAAGCAACTTCCAGGCATGATCGAAAGATTCCCGGGTATGGAGATCCTTCAACGCAATCTTGGAACGCCGCAAGCGATCCGCCAAGGTGTCAGCTGCCAACTGTCGATTTTCCCCCCTGGGAATGCTCAGCTGCTCGAAGAAGGGCGACTCGTAGAGAATCTGAGCAAACAAGTCCCATCGGTCTAGTACTAGATCCCTCACGCTGTGGACTTGGATCGGCTTACCCAGTTTGTTGAGAACATCTTTCATCGGCAATTGAAATTCACCAAGCCCCACCTCACCCCTGGCGTCCTTGGCGAATTCGCCTTGAGGATCAATAACCAGGAGAGCCATATTGGGATAACGGGCATAGGCCAGCAGGATCATCTTAGCCAGCACGGATTTCCCGGAGCCGGTTTTACCGAAAATACCCAGGTGATAGGCCTCACCGGCACCATGGGGTCCAGTGTCGAAATGCTTGAACCAAAGCGGCAGAAGAGGCTTTGAGCCATAGACACGCCCCAAGTAGAACAATTGATCGCGGTAGGGGGAAAGGAGCTCGGATAGAACCGCATCATCGACAAGATGAATGGGCGTGCCTGTGGCCGGGACGGTGCCTAAGATGCTGGGGCGATAGCCATGGGGGCCAGCGGAGAAGACGGCGCTGATGGTCATCTCCCCTAGATGGGTATCCTGGCGCTCGCTGACTGCATCCACCCGTCCCCGTTGGCGGATCAGGCTGCGCATCGTGGGGTCTTCATGCCAGACGTTGCGTAATTTCACTTCAGTGATCTGACCCAAGGCGTAATGGGGAAGACCATCCTGGTGATAACGGAATAACGCCAGCTCCCCCACAAGCTTCTTGGTGACAGCACTAGCTAAAATATCCAGCGCGATTTCGCTGGTGGAAGATGGAGATCCAATCACACCGATCCGTTCCGTCCTGTCTACCAGTTGATCAAGTTTCGTCGACATAGGATCACACTCCCGACTCTGTGCGATAGCCGTGCAGACCCAGGAAGACATCGCTGATGCTTCCCCGATAGGTCTCGGCGATATGTTGGGTGGTTACCTGCCGAAAGGTAGGGATCGCCTTGGGCAAGTGCTTGACCATCCGATCCGCTATATAGAGCGGATAGGGTTCCATCATCGTTGGTGCGCCGCACTGGTGACGAATTGCATGCAAGGCCATGGCTAAACGCGCCGGATTTTCGGCCACCGCCCGGCTCATTTCTACCCGGAGGGCCGGAAGCCAGGGATAGGGTCGGTAATAGACGACCTGAATCTCGTCTAATAAGGAAATGATTTTCTTTGCCATTCGGTCGGCTGTTTCCCTGCCAGCATCCTCCAATGGGTTCAGATTCAAGTGCCAGGGTTCGGCTGGCGTCTGCAAGGCCACGGGCTCGGTGTATTCCCCTGGCTCCAACAGAAAGGTTAGGAGACCGCGGTCATCATACGTTTCAGGCCACCCCATCCGTTGTCCGATTTCACGCCTCGTCGTGTACTTGGGGATCGCCAGCCAACATCGATCGCTTCGAGTAGAGGCCAGTATGGTCAAGTATGCGTCTAAGAACGAGATCGTCTCTTGAAGAAAATGGACCGTAGTGCGTAGATGCAAGGCGTTCTGACTTTTGTTCAACGCCTGGTTGAAGTAGATGAGAGGGGTGGTGAGGGATCCATCCAGGAAGACGACCTCATGCGGTGCTTGCGAGGCCAGTTTCAGTTCCATGCCGATCATCAGGGCGCGCAGGATCGTACCGGTTTCGGCCTCATGGGCTTCCGTTTCGACCCAAACGAGGTGATGAGGTTCCGGCCAATAGCGTGCTTCGGAGGGAGGCGTTAGGCCTTCCACCGCGACGGCCGCCGCGGCGACTAGGTCGTTGGCCAACAATCGCTCCACAGCATAAGAGCCATCCACGCCGCAAGTCGTCGGGATGGGCATGTATGGAAGCTCAGCATCCCGGTGAAGCAAACCTTCTCGCTCCAGGCTTCCCCGCCATTCCTGTCGACGAGCGCGCACTTGCTCAAAATGATCAAGCAGCTTCCGGCCAAGATCCTCGGTGCGTTGGAGGACCTCGTTTACTAATGCGGCTGGGAGCTCGCCAAAAGGACGTTCTGTAGATTCCATCATAGCAGCTCCATCCTACTCAGGCAGCAGTAGATCCCGGATGCTTTCTCTACGCCACTCCCGCCATCCATCCACGCGCTCGGAGCGCGGGAGCAACCAACGTTCCCGCCACCAGGCGGCCAGCTCCGCGAACGGCAAGTCCCGATAGACCGGCTCCGGATCCCGGCCTTCCATATACGCCTCCAGGTTGTCCACCAAACGGAACAGGAAAACCTCCCGCTTCACACCGTGACGAAGGATGTCCGATGACAGCCCCAACCGCTCCAAGGCCCGCACCATCGTTTGCCACTTCCGGCGCGGGCCGACCCCAAACCCGCCACGGGTGGAGATCCCCTGGGCCTCCAAAAACGCCCGGAATAGGGGGTAGAGTTCCATCAGGTGAAAGGTCCCGTAACCCTCCGTGAAGCCCAGGGATTCCGCGATGACCATCCCGCGATAGCGCAAGCGGTTATACAAGCTGCTCCGCCCGAAGGCGCTGGTGGTGGTCAGGGCCACCAGATGCGGCGGGAGAATCCGCCCCTCCATCTCCGTCGTCCGTCCGGCGTATTTGCGCCGATAGGCCTCCCGTATCTCGTTCGATGCGGCGGCCAGGGCCACGAGTTTCCCACCCAACAGGCGATCGTAGGGCGGAACGGCCCCCAGGGTGTGGATGTCCATGGTCTGGTTGACCAGCTCCACCTTCCGGCCGGGGGGATAGCGAAACCGGCGATCCCGCGCCGGGAAACTGAGGGGTGGGGACTGCAGGGCGAGAAGCCCGATGAGTTTCCCATTGGAACGGTCGACGATGAGGAAACGCAGGCGGCGCCCGTAGCCCTTGGAGAAGGGGATGGACCAGAGCAGGCGGGCGACACGGAAAAGATCGTGTTGTGCTTCCGTGGTCACCTCAACCAATTCGGGGGCGATGCGCTCCGGCACCACCTCGTTCCCATCGGCGAAGAAAGGAAGATACCGAGGAAGGTTTCGCCGCAGCCAATCCCGGCGGGCGATGATCTCGAGTTGCGCAGCCGACCGGTGGAGCTGTCGCAAGCACGCCTTATCCACCGAAGGAGGACGGAGCATGCCTTCCTCGGTGATCGTAAACCCGGCTTCCCTCAGCTTATCCAGCACGCGTTTCTTTAATCCTTCTCCATCCACCATAATGACCCTTATGGTGTCGTTTTTGAGCGGCAACGGCGCTCCGCCGACATACCTTCATGGACCGCGCGAATGGAGCGCCTGGAGGGCCGGTTCGCTGCCTTTCGCTAAGGGAAGAACCAGTTGCCGGTATTGGGCTGAGCGGGGATGGGTGTGAACATTGATGACAGCGCCTCACTCCATGGAACGAGCTCTCCGGTACGCCAGTTCAACGCAAACAGCTCGGCGGACTCGCTACAGTTCATGCCGTACACTGAACAAGTTGCCGCTGGCAAATCGCTAAGAATATCATCATAAACGAAGCTTTGCGGCTTAAATGGGAAACGACGCACCTGTATCCAATCGCCATACCACTGATCGCACTGATTATAAGCTCCTGCGCAGAAATGATAGTCGTAGCGCGAATCGCCAACAAGCACTCGTCTCTCGCCTGTCGTCGCATTGACCCGAACGATTGACTGTGCTGCAGGCAAGAAGTAGGTATCTGTCTCTAACGTATAGCTAAGGGGGCGATGAAGAAACAGGATGTGAGACCCGTCCGGCGTCCATAAGAGATGATGATCCAGCTGTTCCCACCTCTCAGCTTGAGGCAGAAAAAGAAAATCTTTTTCAACATTATACCCCCAAATTGCTGACCCAATTCCCATATAGGGTCCGGTCTCAACCGCTATTGCTGTTCGTGTCGCATTCCACCCCCCACGGCCAAGACTGCCCAGACGGAAGAGTTGTCCCGTCCTGGGATCCAATAAACTCATCTCCCCACCCTCACAATGTCCCGTAGCCAGCAAAACCTTTCCATTTTCCAAAAATTCGAATCCAAAACCGCCGCCATCTCGGCGATAGACGGTCGTTGCTGTCTCGGTGTCGAAAATGATCATGCCACGCCCGCAATCCTCCAGGCCGAAGAGGAATCCCAGAAAGCGCCTGTTTGGCGAAAACTCAAAATTACTGCATGGCTGAAAGCCTGATCTCGCTTCTGGAGTTTCATAACACTCGCGAGGCAAAGTGATTGTAATCGTATATCCTGGCGTGGAAGTGAGAACAATCGTACTGGCAGGTGTCCACGTCGCAAAAGGTGTGGGCGTAACCGTTCGCTCCGCTCTGGCAGTCGCTGTTGAAACGAAAGGAGTTGGGAAAACGCTTGGGACCGGACTGGAAAAAACCTGCTCTGGAGGAGAGCTTGTGCGGGGCATAGGCAATGAAGGTGTAACCGCAACGGGGCGTTTCATGACAAGACAAGCGGTGACACCTACTAGCATCAAAGCAAACCAGAAATGATAATGCTTTCGCATCTTCGTACCCCAGTGGAAATCATAGCTCGTATGCGAGTATACACCTTTGCACCCCATTGTGTGCGGAAACCATTGCTTTTCCCCTGCCTTCCCCAAAGCGAAGGCTCATACTGACTCTTTAGGTTCTTGCAGACGGCGGAGATTGTACTCTGTTCATTGTTCGTTACATCAGCCGGGCCTTTCCCCCACTTTGCCTGTGCCTATTATATGAGGTAGTTGGTTCGCCCTTAAAAATCGTAGCTGTCCATCCATCTGACCAGTGGTCTCCCCGGACTGTATGAGGATTTCCGGATAGGGACTTTGGGGGCGAGCCGG
>DATMAC010000069.1:0-31466 GCA_035573655.1 Thermoflexus sp. | reverse complement strand
GCGCCGAAGGCGCCCGGCTCGCCCCAAAACATCTTTTCTCCTCCCTCCCCACGGCCCAAAGGGCCGTGGGGAGGGAGGAGAAAGGGGGGTGGGGCCATCGGCCTGCACCATCTCAAATCTGGATGAAGCACTATTGCTCCTTTTTACGTTCATCAAGCTTCTCGAAAAACGATCGGGCGATCTGGTTCTTCAACCGAACGTTCGTTAAGATGAGGTTGTGGAAACTCATTCAACGAGGCACGTTATGGACGATCCTCTGTGGCCCTTCTTTCACCCTCGTGGGGTGGCGCTGGTAGGCGCCAGCGCGCAGCCGACCAAGTTGAGCTATGGCGTTCTTCAGAATCTGATCCGCTCGGGTTACCCGGGGCCGATCTATCCGGTTCACCCCAGGGGGGGCGAGCTCCTGGGTCTCTCCGTTTATCGTTCCCTGGATGAGGTTCCGGATCCGGTGGATCTGGCGATCCTGATGGTTCCGGCGGAGCAGAGCGTTGCGGCACTGGAAGCCTGTGGGCGCCGGGGGATCCGCGCGGCCATCCTGGTAGCCTCCGGTTTCGCGGAGCGCGGCGAAGAGGGTCGGGAGCGGGAGGAACAGCTTCGCGCGGTCGCCCGTCGCCACGGCATACGGTTCATCGGACCTAACGCGGTGGGCCTCATCGACACACGGATCCCCTTGAACACCACCTTCATTCATATCATGCCGAAGCCCGGCCCCATCGGATTGGTCTCTCACTCCGGGGCGGTGTGTGGGGGCATCCTGGATTGGGGGGCCAGCGTGGGCATCGGGTTCTCCCGGGTCATCAGTCTGGGGAACCAGGCCGACATCGACCTCGCGGATGCGCTCCGCTCCCTGGCCGCGGATCCGTTCACCCGGGTCGTGGCGGCTTACGTGGAAGGGATCCGCGACGGCAGGCGCTTCCTTGAGGCCGCTTCCGAGGTGAGCGCGAGGAAGCCTTTGGTGATCCTCAAGGCAGGGCGCACACCGGATGGGGCCCGTGCGGTCGCTTCCCACACAGGGGCGCTGGCGTTGCCCGAGCGGATCTTCCGGGCCGCTGCGCACCATGTGGGAGCCATCCTGGTCGATCATCTCGAAGCTTTGATCGATGCGATCCTGGTACTGGCCTTGCAACCGGCTCTTTCCGGCACCCGGGTGGTCATCCTGACCAACGCGGGAGGGCCCGCAGCGGTCGGGGCGGACCATCTGGCCCGCTACGGGTTGCGGCTGGCGGATCTTCAGCCCTCGACCCAGGAACGCCTTCAGGCGGTCACCCCGCGGGGCGCCATGGTGGGGAACCCGGTAGATCTGCTCGGAGGGCCCCAGCCAGAGCACTACGCTCGGGCCCTCCAGGTTCTCCTGGAGGATCCCGAGGTGGATGCGGTGATGGCCCTCTTTGTTCCGCAGGCAGTGACCCCCGCTCGCGAGGTTGCCGCCGCCATCGGCCGGGCCGCGGCAGGTTCCCCCCGGCCGGTGGTGGGGGTCATCTTCGGGGGTGAGATCGCCCTGGAGGCGATCCGGGCGCTCCATGCAGCGGGCGTCCCGGGTTTCCTCACCCCCTGTCGGGCTGCTTTCGCCCTGGGTGTTCTCCATCAATGGGCCGAGATCCAGCAGCAGCGCCGCGAGCGCCGCGAGCCGGTTCATCCGCTGGACTTAGGGGGTGCTGTTTCGCGGATCCTGGAAGCTCGGGGGCAGGGGAAATGGGTTCTGGATCCACAGGCGGGGGCGGAGCTGGCGGCCGCCTGGGGGCTGCCGGTGCCGCCTTCCGGGCTCGCCGCCACGCCGGAGGAAGCGATCGCCCTGGCGGATCGCCTGGGGTATCCGGTCGCCCTCAAGCGCGTCGCCCCGGGGTTAATCCATAAGAGCAAGGCCGGTGGGGTGGCGCTGAACCTCCGGGATGCCCATGAGGTCCGCGAGGCCTTCGCGCGGCTCATCGGCCCCAACGAGCAAGCCTTCATCCAACGAATGGCTCCAGCGGGCCTGGAGATCATCGTCGGCGCCTATCGGGACGCCCAGTTCGGCCCGGTGGTGATGTTCGGTGCGGGAGGCGTTGAAGTGGAGGCCGTGGACGATGTGGCGTTCCGGTTGCCTCCCATCCGCCGAGCGGAGGTGGAAGCCATGCTGGAAGAGACCTGGATCGGCCGCCGCCTCTTGCAGCGGGGTGGGGAGGAGCTGGAGGCGATCATCGACATCCTGCGGCGGGTGGGCCAGATGATGCTGGAACATCCGGAGATCGCGGAGATCGACCTGAACCCGCTGATCGTCGCTCGTCCTGGGGAAGGGGTGCACGCGGTGGATGTCCGCATCGTGCTCTCCCAGGAAGTTCCCACTTCCATAGAGGCCGCAGCGCTCCCGTCATAAATCCGGGCCCTCTCCCCAGCGCGTGGGGCTGATTTTTCCTCCGTTCGCAGCGGAGCGTTTGAGTGTCCGTTCTTTGCGTCGGAACCGTGGGGACGCAGCAGTTTACAGGTCGCGTCCCCACGGTTTTCATTCACCCCTCGATGGGAGGCGGGAAGCCGTTCAAATTCCGGAGGATGTGAACGACCTTCCCCTGGATTTGGACGACCTCCGCTGGCACATAGAGCGGGGCCATCGTTGGGTGGGCGGGTTGGAGGCGGACGCGGTCTTCCTCAAGGTAGAAATGTTTCAGGGTCGTTTCGTGGCGATCCAGGAGCCAGACCACGGCCATCTCGCCGTTCTTTACTTGTTGGACGGGCTTGACGATGATCCAGTCGCCATCCTTCACCAGCGCATCGATCATAGAGTTCCCCTGGACCCGAAGGGCAAACAAGTCGGCTGGATCCCCAAGCCATGTACGAGGGATCCGAATCCAAGCGATAGGCTCCGTGTTAGGGTTCGGGATGGGTTGGCCCGCTGCGATCGGGCCCAGGAAGGGGATGGGGATCAGATCATCGGGCGGAGGAAGGCCATCCGGCCAATGCCGAAGGCGAATCCCCCGGGCGCGGCGGCCCACCCGGCCGATCAGGCCTCCTTCCTCCAGGCGCCGGAGATGATAATCCACCACGGAGGGGGAGGAGATCTTCAGCCCTTTCTGAATCTCCCGAACGGTGGGATAGGTTCTTTCCTGTTGATACCAGCGGGCGATAAAGGAAAGGATCTCGTTTCGTAAATCCCGCCGGACGCGCGCTCGCCGTCGTTTCATCGTTGACCTCCAATATCCCAAATTTCCAAAGTTGTTTTCCCAAATCTTATCCGAACATTTGTTCGATGTCAAGTCTGAGATCCTGAGGTTCGGACATCCGTTGGGACAAGGGGTTCCTCATCCCTCCTCGGTGAAGAGAGGGATGGCCCCTCTCTCCTTTCTTCCCCTCCCCGCGGCCCGAAGGGCCACGGGGAGGGGAAGAAAATTTGTTCTGGGGCTGGGCCGGGAGCCGAAGGCCCCCGGCCCAGCCCCAGAATCCCCTGGCCTTGTGGAGGATATACAATAGATCTCACGGGCAGGGCTGGCCCCCAAGGTGTCCGTCCAGCTTATCCTTCAGGAGATCCCTCTTGCGGAGAATGGGCCTCCGGGCTCGCGGTGTATCATCAGGGACTGGAAGGGACTGGAGCGCCGTTAGGTCATCTCAGCGTCTCGGAGAATGGATGCTCCGGATCCATCATCGCTTCCAACAGTTCTGGTGGGCGATCACCGCTCGGATTCGGGAGGAGGATCGGGAGCTGGTGGAGCGGATCCTGCCTCCGGAGGCTCAGGCGTTGTTCTGGCGGATGTCCCCGGGGGATCAACGACACAGCCTGGCGGTGTTGCGGACCCTGCTGGCGTGGGGGGAGGGGCATCCGGCCTTGTTGAGGGCCGCGCTTTTGCACGATGTGGGAAAGGCCGCAGCGCCGCTGACCCCATGGGAGCGCGCGCTGGTGGTTCTGGGAAACGCGCTGTGCCCGCGGCTCTGGCGCCTCACGTTCTCCCGATGGCTCTCCCGATGGCCGGCGCTCCGTCGATGGATGGAACGGGTGCAGCGATATCAAGCGCATCCGGAGATCGGGGCGGCATGGGCGATCGAAGCGGGCTGCGATCCTCTTACGGTAACCCTGATCCGCCGGCATCAGGATCCTCTCGATTCGCCTCATCCGGAAGATAGCTTGGAGATCCGCTTACTCCGCCGTCTTCAGCAGGCGGACCGGAGGAATTAGCGTGCCGTTGAAGGGCAAGCGGCCGAGGGTGCACGGCGCCGCTCTGACAACATTTTGGGGGTTTCAGGGGGTGGGCCGATGATCAAGAACGGTCGCTAATTTAAACTCCATGGGGGCGAGCCGGGCGCCGAAGGCGCCCGGCTCGCCCCCAAACCCCCACAGCCCTTCGGGCTGTGGGGAGGGAGGAAGGACTCTCCACTTCTCCAATCTCTACTGCATCCCCAAAACAGGGATGGTGCACTATTATAATTGGAGCTGTAGATTGGGCGTCCACGAGCGGATCGGCCGCCGTGCTTGCTCGATTGGGTCCAAGAGCGATGCGAGTGTGAGAATCCTCCCGCTCAGGTGAGCGGGCGAACCGTCAACCTTAATCCGGGGGAGGCACGATGAAAGTCTATCGAACGGAAAACCTCCGCAACATCGTGCTGGTGGGCCATAACGGGTCGGGCAAGACCACGCTGGTGGAGGCGATGTTGTTCTTGAGCGGGGCGACCACCCGCATGGGCCGCGTGGAGGAGGGCAACACCGTTTCGGATTTCGATGAGGAGGAGATCCGCCGTCGCCTCTCTATTTACACATCCCTTGTGCCCATCGAGTGGTCCGATCACAAAATCAACCTCCTGGATGCCCCGGGTTATCTGGATTTCGTTGGTGAGATGAAAAGCGCCGTTCACGTAGCGGATTGTGCCCTCTTGGTGGTGGATAGTGTGGCTGGCGTGGAGGTGGGAACGGAACAGGCATGGGCGGCGCTGGAGGAGCGGGGTCTGCCTCGCATCGCCCTGATCAATAAGATGGACCGGGATAACGCCAACTTTGAGAACGCTTTAGAAAGTCTGCGCCGGGTTTTCAAGGCGAACTTCGTCCTGATCCAGCTTCCGATCGGCAGCCAAGCGGCGTTCGAGGGGGTGGTGGACCTCATCGCGATGAAAGCGCGACGGGGTCCGCGGGGAGAGGTCGGCGAGATCCCGCCAGGGCTTCGGGAGGAAGCGGAGGAGGCGCGGATGCGCCTGATGGAAGCGGCGGCGGAAGCCGACGATGAGCTGATCGTGAAGTATCTGGAGGGCGGCGAGCTGACGGAGGAGGAGATCCGACGCGGGTTGAAGGCGGGCTTTCTGGCAGGGCAAATCGTCCCCGTGGTATGTGCAGCTGGCTTGTCGACCATCGGGGTAGGTCCGTTGCTGGATTTGCTGGTTCAGCTGGCTCCTTCGCCGCTGGAGGCGAAACCGATCCAGGCGGTCTCTGTTTCCAGTGGACAGCCGGAGACGGTGCAACCGGACCCTGCAGGCCCCACGGTGGCTTATGTCTTTAAGATCACCGCCGATCCCTTCGTGGGGAAGCTGGCGTACTTCCGCGTTTTCCGTGGTGTTGTGCGTTCGAACTCCCATCTGTTCAATGTGAACAAGAATCAGGACGAGCGGCTGGCTCAAATTTTCGTGATGCGTGGGAAGGAGCAGATCCCCGTCCCGGAGCTGGTGGCAGGAGACATCGGGGCGGTGCCGAAGTTGAACGTGACCGGCCACGGGGATACCTTGTGTGATCGCAGTTCCTTAGTTCGAATTGCCCCGCCGGTGTATCCGACGCCTTTGTATGCGGTGGCGACGGAGCCCAAGACCAAAGCGGACTCCGCGAAGCTGGTCCCCACGCTTCAACGCCTGTGTGAGGAGGATCCCACCCTTCATCTCCGTCAGGAACCCTCTACGCATCAAACCATTCTGGAGGGGATGGGGGATACCCACATCGATGTCGCGATCCGCCGAGCCTCCACGAAGTTCGGGGTCGAGATCGTGACCAGCATCCCGAAGGTTCCGTACCGGGAGACGATCACCAAGGTAGCCAAGGCCCAGTATCGGCACAAGAAACAGACCGGCGGCGCTGGACAGTTTGGGGAGGTCCATCTCCGGATCGAGCCCCTGCCGCGGGATGGAGGCTTTGAATACGTGTGGGAAGTCTTCGGCGGGGCCATCTCTTCGAACTTCGCCCCCTCGATCGAGAAAGGGATCCGGGGGGTGATGGAACAGGGGCTGTTAGCGGGTTACCCCATCGTCGATGTGCGCGTGGCGGTTTACGACGGCAAAGAGCACCCGGTGGACTCCAATGATATCTCCTTCCAGATCGCCGGGCGCGAGGCCTTCAAGCTGGCGTTCCAGCAGGCCGGACCGGTCCTCCTGGAGCCCATCATGCAGTTCACAATCATCGTGCCGGAGCAGTTCACCGGGGATGTGATCAGCGATCTCAACACTCGTCGCGCCCGGGTGCAGGGGATCGAACAACAAGGGGACAAGAGCGTGATCATCGCGCTGGCCCCGCTAGCTGAGATGCAGCGCTACGCAACCCAGCTGCGCTCTCTGACCCAGGGGCGCGGTGTGTTCCGCATGACGTTTAGTCATTACGAGGAGGTTCCTCCCCATATCGCCCAGACCATCATTGAGCAGGCCCGCCGGGAGCGAGAGGCAGCGAAGGAGAAGGCCTGATGCAGCTAGCATAAGCGCGCAGCGCTTCGCCTTTTCCCGGGTTGGGGGCTGGGCACGAGATGTCCGCCCAGCCCCTCCAGTTTCAGATCCCTTTCCTGGTGCACAAGCGCCTGGGTTCATGATGCGGAAACCCAGCCTCAGCTTCCGCCTCAGGAGGTCATTTATGGGGATTCTTTTTCCATCCGATGCATGGATCAAGGCTCTGATGGAGGAGGTGAATCGCAGCCCAGGTTATGCTGAAGCTGCGAAGAACTGGGAGGGGGATTTTTATTTTGTGGTGGAACCGGAAGGCCCGTTGACGAAGCCGGTGGTCCTCTACATGGATCTCTGGCACGGCCAGTGTCGGGAGGCCTTCGAGGTAACGGATGAATCGGTTAAAAACCCGGCCTATCGGATGTCAGCGCCTTACTCGGTGTGGAAGCAAGTGATTCAGGGGAAGCTGGATCCGATCCAGGCCTTGGTCACAGGGCGGATCAAGCTCAAGGGAAACATGGTGAACATCATGCGCAATGTGCGCGCGGCGAAGGAGTTGGTGCTCTGTTGCACCCGCGTGCCCACGGATTTTATCGCGTGATCGTTATCCGATCCTTGTCGGCGCGGGGCGACCCGCGTTGCACGGAGAAAGTTTCTTGACCTCACAGGGTTTCTGTGGTTTTGGTCATGGATGGGAGCCTTCGGCGTCCAACTCGCAGCTCGGGGCTCCATCGGAGGGTGTTGAGCGGCGAGGCCGGGGCCCCTATCATCTGCAGTCCCCCAGCCGACCTCTTAAGAATCCGAATGAGGTTAAGGCCTATGTGGTTCTTTAAAACCCCAGAGATCGTTTTCGGCGAGGATGCGCTCTCTTACTTGGAGCAGTTGGAGGGACGACGCGCCTTTGTGATCACGGATCCCCATGTGCGGCGCATGGGCCTGGTCAAGCCCGTGGAGGACCGGCTTCGTCGGGCCGGGTTGGAAGTCCACGTGTTCGACGCTGTGGAGCCCAACCCCACGATCACTTTAGTCCGGATCGGAGCGGATGTGATTCGGGCCTACAACCCGGATTGGATTGTGGCCGTTGGAGGGGGATCCGTGATCGATGCTGCGAAGGCCATCTGGGTGCTCTTCGAGCGGCCGGACCTGGACCCCCTGGCGATCAGCCCGATGGAGCCGCTGGGCCTGCGGCGCCGCGCCCGTTTGATCGCCATCCCCACCACCAGCGGGACAGGCTCTGAGGCCACCTGGGCGATCGTCCTAACGGATCCGGAGGCGCGGCGCAAGCTGGGGGTGGGCTCCCGAGAGAACCTCCCGGATATCGCCATCGTGGATCCGGTGATGGCGATGGAATTGCCTCCTCGCCTGACGGCCGATACTGGGATGGATGCGTTGAGCCACGCCGTGGAAGGCTACGTCAGCACCTGGCGAAACCCGTTCAGTGACGCGATGTGTCTTCATGCAACCCGTCTGATTTTCGCCTATCTTCCCCGCGCCTATCGGAACGGATCGAAGGATCCGGAGGCGCGAGCTCAGATGCACTTAGCGGCGACGATGGCCGGCATCGGTTTCGGGAACGCGATGGTGGGCTTAGCCCACAGCCTGGGCCACGCCCTGGGGGCGCGCTTCGATATCCCCCACGGGCGGGCGGTGGGTCTTTTCCTTCCTTACGTGATTGAGTTTAACGCCCGCGCCGCTGCGGATCGCTACGCCGACCTCGCCCGGTCGATCGGGTTGTCCAACTTGAACGGCCCGGAGGCCGCTTTTCAGCTTTCCCGCGCCATCTTAGAGCTGCTGGACGCCCTAGAGCAACCCCAAACGATCGCCGCATGCGGGATCCCGCGGGATGATTTTGAGGCCGATCTCCCCACCTTGGTCGAGTATGCGCTGGAGGATCCCAGCACTCTGACCAACCCTCGAACGCCCACCGGGGAGGAGGTGGAGCATCTGTTCATGTATGCCTACGAGGGAAAGATGGTGGACTTTTAGCGAAAAGAAGGGTGTTCCGATCCACGCAAGGGAGGCTCGGATGTTGACCCATTTGGATGAACAGGGACGGGCGCGGATGGTGGATGTGGGGGAGAAGCCGGAAACCTATCGGGTGGCCATCGCCCGGGGGGAGGTATGGATGGGTCCAGAGACCATGGCGGCCCTTCGGGCGGGGACCGTTCCCAAAGGGGATGTGCTGGCCGCCGCTCGGATTGCCGGGATCATGGCGGCCAAGCGGACCTCCGATTTGGTTCCTCTCTGTCATCCTTTGCCCATCACCCATGCCCAGGTGGATTTCGCGCTCCGGGATCCCGATGAGAACCATCCGTTGCCCTGGGTGGAGATCACCGCGCGCGTGGAGACGGTGGCCCGGACCGGGGTGGAGATGGAAGCCTTGACTGCGGTGGCCGTGGCGGCGCTCACGATTTATGACATGGCGAAAGCGCTCGATCGGCGCATGCGCTTGATGAACATCCGCCTGATCGAGAAGCATGGGGGGAAGAGCGGGGATCTCGTCCTGGAGCCCTGAAAGCGGGCAGGGCTTTACCGAATCGGGGGTCCCGGGGGACCCTATGTCGCCATGGGGCCCGCTGGTTCCCGAAATCTGGAAGGCGGCGGAGAAGGAGGCGAGGCGATCCGGTTCCATCAGTCAGATCCATCGCTCGGCTTGGGGGGATTCGGATGGAAATTCAGATCCGCTTGTTCGCGACTTTGAAGGACCGAATCGGCCGTGAGGTGATCTCCGTCCACGTCCCTGAGGGCGCGTCGGTGGCCGATTTGCTACAAGCCATCGCGGAAGCCTATCCGACCCTTCAGCCCTATCTCTCTTCAGCGGTCGTGGCGGTCAACCATGAATTCGCCTTTCCGGAAGATGGCTTGCGGCCTGGGGATGAGGTCGCGTTGTTCCCGCCGGTCAGCGGCGGTGGGGAGACGCCATCGCGACCGGAGCTCGTGGCCGTTACGACCGAACCAATCGATCTGAACGCTCTGGTCCGGGCAGTCACCACCCCGCGAACAGGGGCGGTCGCGCTGTTCACGGGGGTGGTGCGGGGCGAGGAGGGGGATCGACGAGTGGAGTTCCTGGAATACGAGGCCTATCTGCCGATGGCTGAGGCTAAGATGCGCCAGGTCCTCGCCGAGATCCGGGAGCGATGGCCTTTGGTCCACGGCATCGCCATGGTGCAACGGGTCGGGCGGATGGCGGTGGGAGAGATTACGGTTGCCGTGGTGGTCTCCTCTGGGCATCGCCACGAAGGGATCTTTGAGGCCGCCCGATATGGGATCGACCGCCTGAAAGAGATCGTCCCCATCTGGAAGAAAGAAGTCGGCCCTCAGGGCGAGGTGTGGATTGAAGGCCACTACCGTCCCTCGCCAGCGGATACCTTGCGCTCTTCTGCGCGTTCGGCGGAATAGCGTTTGGCCCGATTTCTGGAGGCGATACGTCGGACGATGAGTTTGGGGGGGCATTGATATTTGTACTAATAAAGAAGCAGTGGCCGGGCGCTTTCGTACATGGTCTCTCTGCGTGTTATACTGAACTTAGATCCATCCCGTGCCAGGAGGCCTCCCATGGCGAGCGTCCTTAAGCAATACAAAGTGCGGGACTGGATGACTCCCAATCCGATCACGATTTCACCCCGCACCACGTTGCCGGAAGCCCACCAGATCATGAAAGAGAAGCGCATTCGGCGTTTGCCGGTGGTGGATGAGAACGGACATCTGGTGGGGATCGTCACCCTGGGGGATGTGCGGGAGGCTTCTCCCTCCGATGCCACTTCTCTCAGCATCTTTGAACTCAACTATCTCCTGGCCCGTCTCACCGTAGATAAGATCATGACCCGAAAGGTGATCACGGTTACCCCGGACACGCCGATCTATGAGGCGGCGCGTTTGATGCTGGAGCATAAGATCGGCGGTCTGCCCGTGGTGGAGAACGGCCGTGTGGTTGGGATCATCACCGAGTCGGACATCTTCAAGATGGTGGTGCGCTTGGCAGCAGAGGAATAAGAGAGAAAGAGAAGAGGTGGACGGCGCGCATCTTACGCGTCGTCCACCTCTGAGAGGAAAGCGCGGGGATAGGAGCGCGGCATGAATCGCAGGGAAATCGGTTGGAGCTGGTGGCAGGATCTTCGGCGGATCTGGCGCCTGCTGCGGGATCCGCACACGCCCGGCTGGCTGAAGTTGATCCCGCTTCTCGTCGTGCTCTATATCCTTTCACCCATCGACCTCCTGCCTGACCTGGCGATCCCTGGGATCGGCTCCCTGGATGATCTCGTCCTTCTCCTGCTGGCGCTTCGGATGCTGTTGGATCTGGCGCCAAGGGAGAAGCGGAATCCGCCATCCGGGCAGGGGGAGGTTATCGAGGCCACCTACCGTGTGCTGGAGGAATAGCTCCGGCGGACTTCCGCAACACGCCCCCCATTAATCTCGTCCTCAGCTTCCTCCGAAAGCCGAGGGGATTGTCCAGAGGATCAGGTAAAGATCCAAAGCGAAGGCGCCGAGGAGGGCCATCAGGGCGAGATAAGAACGGAGCGCGGGAAGGCGGGCCGCCAGTGTGGTCATCAGTCCGGTCCCGGCCAGAAGAAGGAGAAGCATCACGGGAGGATCCCTATAAGTTATCCCAGCCCATCCCAACCCGATGATCCCCAGCCCGCATGCGGCCCCCAGGCCCTCCGCGGCGCCCCGCTCGGTCCACGCCAGCCATCCGACGACCAACCCCAGGGCGATGGGAAGCAGGGCAGGGAAGAGATAACGTCCCTGGTGCTGGACGAAGGATAGGTTATACCCGAGATAGGTTCCGGCCGTGAGCCCGAAGGCCAACAGCAGAAGGAGCCCCCGGAGCCCCCAGAGCGGGGAAGCCTGTCGGTGGCGACCCAGATGCAGCGCCAGCCCGAGGAGGCCCAAGACGGTCAACCAGGCGAAGAGGAGATACCAGCGGGCGTCCAGCACCACCCCCATCCACCCGAACTGCCCCCAGAAGCTTTGAAAGGTGAAGGTTCGAAAGCGATCCAGGGTGGCCGCGAGACCGAAACGCGCGATCCACTCCGCGGTGCGGGGTTGACCGACCACCACCCGGTCGTGTTGTTGTAATCCGAGGAAATCCGGCCATCCGTAGACGACGCTGTTACGGACCCACCAGAGGGCACCTAGGGCGAAGGCCGGGAGCAGCCAGGGGAGCAGGCGCCGGAACCGCTCCGGCCATGGGCGGCTCTCCAAGGCAGCGCGGGCGAGGACGGCGACCAGGGCGACCAGGGCCATCGGGTAAACCGTGGTCTTGGTGAGGAAACCTGCTCCGAGCAGGAGCCCGCCGATCCACGCGTGGCGGCGATGGCCATGGAGCTCGCGGGCGATCCAGAGCCACAAGCTCAGGATCAATGTCTCCGCCAGGGCGTCGTTGTTCACGCCACTGTTCATCGCCACGTGTTGGGGGATGAAGGCGAAAACGGCGGCCACACCGATCGCCCAGGCAGGCCGTTCGGGAAACAGACGGCGCACCGCCGCATAGGCCAGGAGGATCTGGAGAAGGCCGAGGGCGGCCGAAGCAAGGCGGAGAGGCAACAGGGAGCCTCCGGAAAGAAGGAAAACCGGAACCATCAGCAGATAATAAAGAGGAGGTTGATGGAACTCATAACGCAGAGGGTCGATCGACAGCTCGGGTGGGAAGCCTCTGGATACGATCTCGCTTAGATAATTTTGATCGTAGTCGCCGGGCTGCAGAACCGGCAAGCGCCTCGTGGCGGCGATGAACCGAACGTAATTGTAGTGGGCGGGTTCGTCGGGAACCTGCCACGGCGGCGTTCGGGACGCGAAGTTCCAGGCCAAGATGATATAGCTTCCTAAGATCAGAAGGAGAAGGCCTCGGTTCATAAAAGATCGCTCCCTGGTAGTTCGGGGATTTCTGTGTGGGGTGGGCCGCGTAAGCGGCCCACCCCACACAGATCTCACGCGCTGATTGGTGGCTGGGGAAGGCGGGCAAGGGAAACCAAATCGTCATCCAATGGTGATCCGGCTTTCAGAGCGAGAAATGTGGCGCGAACGCTCAGGAAAAGTAAGCATGTGAGCGTAATCCTGGCCTCTTTCTCTAATGCTTCCGGTTCGGATGTCGGCCGGTTTGCCCATCCCGAAATGCGGACAGTGAAATGCCGTATCGTTTCAGACGGCGCCACAGCGTGGTGCGGCTCAGACCCAGGGCAGAGGCCATCGCGGTGATGCGACCCCGATATTGTATGGCCGCCCGGAGGATGGCTTCACGCTCCAGGTCCTCCATTGACCGAATGGAATTGAGCGGCTGTCCCCCTGACAGCCCGCTCACGATCCGCTCCGGAAGATGCGGGAGGTCAATCTGTCCATCTTCACTCAGCGCTGCGGCCCGCTCAAGGACGTTCTCCAGCTCCCGCACGTTGCTCGGCCATGGATATGCTTTCAACCTTTGCATGGCCGCCTCGGTGATCCGGTAGGTTCGTCCGGATGTTCGGCGGAGACGCCGGAACACCGCCTCGGCGATGAACGGGATATCCTCCGGTCGCTCTCGCAGCGGGGGGATCCGGATCGCCGTGCTGGCCAGGAGATGATATAGATCCGCGCGGAAGTGCCCCTCGGCGACCAGGTTCTCCAGGTTGGCGGTCGAGGAGGCGATCAGCCGCACATCGACCCGGATGGGACGCAGACCGCCCAAGCGCATCACCTCGCCGGTCTCCAGGACCCGCAGGATCGCAGCTTGGACTTCTAACGGCAAGGCCTCGATTTCATCCAGATAAAGGGTGCCGCCATGAGCCAGCTCGAACTTACCTGGCCGCCCCTCCGTGGGTCCGTTCCGAAACGTCCCGCCTTCGACGCCGAGCAGTTCCAGCGCCAACAACTCCCGGGGGATCGCCCGACAGGACACCACCAAGAAGGGCCCGCTGGCCCGGATGCTGGCGTTGTGGATCGCCCGGGCGAGGACCCCTTTGCCGGTTCCTGGCTCTCCCAGCAGAAGGACGGGGAGACTGGTGCGGGCCGCCGCTCGGGCCTGTTGACGGACCTGCTGGATCGCTCGGGAGCGGCCAGGGATATCCGCCAGCGTCATGTGAGCCTGGGCGCCGACCAGCCGGGCCACCATCCGGTGCACCTGCTCACTTCGGCGGAACGTGAGGACGAATCCCAAGTGTCGTCGTCCCTCGTTCACCGCATGGAGGCCGATCCATCCCTCCAACGGAGCGCCGTCGATGATCAGCGTTCCATCGGCTTCGCGGCGGACCTGAGGGTCTGAAAGGGCCTCCTGAAAAATCGGGGGTAGTCGGACATGATCCGTCAATGGACGTCCCAGGATCTCCGATGGGTTCAGCCCCAACACGCTGGCCGCTGTTTGATTCAGTCGGATGACGCGTCCCTGGGCGTTTAGGACGAGGACGACCTGGTCGATGGCTTCGAGGATCGCTTGGAGCTCCGCTAAGAGCTGGTGGTTTTCCTGAAGGTTGGCTGCCGCCTGCAACTGGTTTTCAATGGCTCGAGCGGCGGCCATCACCATCCCGAGGGTATCCGGCTGGGCCCGTTCCACCGGAGCCATCACCCCGATCGCCCCCAGGGGCTGGCCATCCAGATCATAAATCGGGGCAGCGGTGGTAACCCAGGGATGATAAAGGGCGATGAAGTGCTCTGCACCTACCACCTGCACGGGGGTTCGCTCCAAGAGGGCGAGGGCGAAAGCGTTGGTGCCCACATGTCCCTCGCTCCAATACACGCCAGGGCGGAGCCCCACGGCCTCGGCCGCTCGCACGATCTCGGAGTCCCCCAAGACATCCAGCACGCAGGCCGCTCCATCGAAGAGCGCAAGGGCCAGTCCGGAGCCCTCAGTGAACTGATGGAGATCTTCCATTAAGGGTCGAGCAGTGGCGATCAAATCGAAGAGAGTGATCCGCACGCGCTCCAGGGTCTGCTCGTCCAAGCAGGGGAGGGCTGGGGGGGCGTGGGGGTTCAGCCGCGGGAAGCAGCGCTCCCAGGAAGCCGCCACCAGCGGATCCAAGGCCGGATCCAGCCGTCGATATTTGACAAACTGCTCCCAGCGAGAGCGGATGAGGGCAAGATCAACCGGATAAGCCCAGGATTGCATCGGATCCTCCCGTGGGGCACCATGAAGCAACCGGCCTCCTCATTATTCTATATTTATCGGATTTGAACCAGCGGGGCGAGTGCGTTCTCTACCTGAAGTTTTCATGGGCTGGACCTGAAGTTTTCATGGGCTGGGCCCGGGGCCGAAGGCCCCCGAAAGAATTTTCTTCACCCTCCCCACGGGCCATAGAGATTAAGAGTAGGGGTGCGGTTGGCCTTCACCATCCCATATCCTCGAAGCATGAGGGTGGGTGGTTACGGCCGGCGCTTATAGAAAGCTCGACATCTGAGGAGGAGCAATCGCCATGGCTCAACACCGGAATGGAAGGGGGCGAAAACTTGGGATCCTCCTGGGGATCCTCCTGTTGGCCATCAGCGCGTGCCGTCCTGCCCCAACAGTCCCCACCCCTGGCGCTTCGTCGGCAAACCTTCCACTCGATCGGATATGGAAAGAATCGTTGTCTGTTGCGTGGTCCAGCTGGGCGCCTCAGGCCCTCGCATGTGCGGAGACGGGTCGCCAGGCCCTGGCCTGCCTGCAGGGCCTTCGGCCAACGTTGCCGGAGCGGGTGGTTGAGGAGGCCGCGCGTCGTAAGGAGGCCCTGGGGGTGGATGCGCCGTACGTGGCCAACATCCTGGGAGGCTACGCCCAGCGTCCCGAGCAGGCTGCCGCCCTCTTGATCCTCGCGATGGCGGAATCACAGGAGGACCGCCAGGTGCGCCTGCGTGCCGCCTTCGAGGGGATCCCCCAACGGTTCCAGGAGGTCTCGCTTCCGTTCCGCAGCACAGTCACCCCGCTTTCCCATCCGGAACCGAGGGAGGATCCTCAGCGCTGGGCCCGATATTATCTCTCCCAGGAATGGGCGCTGCTGCGGGCGGCGGTTGCCGCCTGGCGCCCACCAGCCGATGAAGAGGTTGGCTGCGCGCGTCTGGTGCCGGGAGAGGATCTCTGTGGTTTCATGGCCCAGGTTCGATCCCCTGAGCTCCTGCCTGCCTTCGAGGCTCGGCTGGAGGAGTTCTTCCGGGGCGCTTTCGATTATGCAGATGCTTTCGCTCGCTCCGAGCGTTTCCTCCAGGAAGATCCAGCAAAGGTGCGAGCGCGGTTGTCGGAGATGCTCCAGGAGGCACGGGAGCAATTGATCCCTCTGGAGCGAGAGGCGGCACGCCAGCGCCTGGCGGGGGAGTCCGTTTCGATCGATAATCTGGAAGCGGAATGGGATGAGATCGAGCGCGCTCTGTTTGGTTCCCCATAAACCAGCCGGGAGGTTAGGGGCCTGGATGGGACGATTCGATCGACACGCTCACGTGATGCCCTTGCCTGGGTAGGCACCTGTTCAGCGACTGCGTTTAGGGTATTCAGGAGCTCGGCTGGGGCCCAAGCCTCACCCCAGCTCCCGAAAGAGGTTTTCTCCTCTCTTCCGGCGGCCCTTCGAGCCGTGGGGGGAGCCTTGCCCCGCAGGATGAGGAAGGCCCAGACAGGCAATCCGGCCCTCTGTTTGCCTAAAATCCAACAATAGATGGGAAGGATCTAGGATATCCATGCGAGGCGTGCCACTCAGGGAGCTGCTGGAGACCACGCTGCCGCCGGGAACCCGTGTAGCGGGCGGCGGAAGCGGCTTGGATCGGGAGGTCACATGGGCGACCCTCCTCCGGACGATCCCGGCGCGGACGGCGATTCAGCGGGGGGATCTCCTGCTCTTCTCGCTGGATCTGCTGTCGATGCGCGAGCCCCCGCTTTCCTTTCCCGCCCTCCTCGAACTCGCCTTGGAGCGGGAGGCGGCCGGCCTGGCGGTCGTCGGCTCGATCCCCGAGGCATGGGGTCCGCTGGCCGACGAAGCCGGGCTTCCTCTGCTGGCCCTCCCGGAGGGGACCAGCCTGGCGGATTTGGCGAATCAGATCGCTCGGTTCATCACCACCCGGCGGGAGGCGCTTTACGAAATCGAGCGGGAACTCCAGCGGCGCTTCCAGCAGGCGGTCATGGCCAGCGAGGGGCTTCCAGCGATTCTGCACGCTTTGAGGGAGATCACGGGGAAGAGTGTCTGGTTGGAGGACGCCCAAGGAACGCCTTGGCCGGATCTCCCCGGGCCTCTGGAACCCCCTCCCGGTCAGAGGGAGCGTGCCACGTGGCTTCGTCGTCTCCGTTTCCGAGAGGAAGGGGAAGCCCCTGTCGCCCTGTTCGGGCCGGACGCTGCGGGCCGGGTGTGCGTCGCAGGGGCGGTGTTCATGGAAGGGCGGCCCGTGGGGGCGGTGTGCCTGCTCAGCCTCTCCAGCAACATCCCGGAGCGCGATCGCCTGGCGGTCGCCCAGGCCGCGGTGGCCTGCGGGCTGGTGCTGCTCCGGGAGCGGACCTTGTGGTCCACGGAAGCCCGGTTGCGGGGGGAGTTCCTGGCTCAAGTCCTGCGCGGGGAGCTGCCTGAGGCAGAGGCGCGCCGTCGGGCGCGCGTCCTCAACGAGCCCATCGATGAGCCGATGGCGGTGGCCGTGTTCCGGACCTCGGATTTGGAAAGGAACGCCGAACGCCTGGCGGAGGCGATGCGGCGCCTGACCGCCCGCTTCCCCCGATGCCGGGTTCAGCCGATGGCCGAGGGGGTCGCGCTGGTCTTCCCACCTCCGGGCGAGGCGGACCTCGAGGCCGTGGTGGAGGGACTGCGGGCTGAGCTGGCCCGGGCGTTAGGCCTCAACGACCTGGCCGCTGGCGTGGGTGGCGTCTACGCGGGTCCCACCGGCCTGGCCCGCTCCTTCCGCGAGGCGATCCAATCCCTCCAGATGGCGGAGGATCTGTTAGGGGGCAACTGCACGCTGTCGTATCAACGACTTGACGTCTATCGGATCCTCTATCCCTTACAGGGAAACGAGGTTCTGGAGGAGTTCTATGAACAGATCCTCGGTCCCTTGGAGCGCTACGATCAGGAGCACCGTGCCGAGCTGATCCCCACGCTGGAGGCCTTCTTCGCTTGTGATGGGAACTTGCAACGGACGGCGGAGCGCTTGTTTCTCCATCGAAACTCTCTGGCTTACCGTCTGCGGCGAATCCAGGAGATCACCGGGATGGACCTGCGACGGTGGGAGGATTGTTTCCGTCTGCAGCTGGCTCTGAAAATCCGACCGATCCTGAGGAGGCGTTATGAACAGCCAGGTGGTGGATCCAACCCGCATCCTTGAGGAAGCCCGTCAGGCGGGCGTTCGGTTCGTGATTCTCCGCTTCACCGACATCCTGGGGACGCCGAAGGGGGTGACCATCCCCCTCGAGGATCTCCCGGAGGCCATTGAGACCGGGAAGTGGTTCGATGGGTCGGCCATCGAAGGGTTCGCTCGGGTGGCGGAGTCGGACCTTTACCTGAAGCCGGATCTGAGCACCTTCACCGTTTTGCCCTGGACGCGCGGGCAGGGGACGACGGCCCATGTGATCTGTTGGGTGGTCAATCGGCGCGGCGAGCCCTTCGCCGGGGATCCCCGCTGGGTGCTGGCCCGGGTGATGGAGCGGGCGGCCCGAATGGGTTACACCTATGTGGTGAGCCCGGAGCTGGAGTTCTATCTCTTCCGAGCGGATGGGGGCACTCCCTTCGCTCCCAGCCCCCCCGATGCGATCGGCTATTTTGATCTGGCGACCGATCTCGCCCATCAGGTCCGTTGTGAGATGGTCGAGACCCTGCGCGCCCTGGGGATCCCGGCGGGGCCCGGCCATCATGAGATCTCGCCGGGCCAGCATGAGATCGATTTCCAACCGGCAGACGCGCTGCGGATGGCGGACTATATCGTCACGGCCCGGCTGGTGATCAAGCATGTGGCGCAAGCCCACGGCCTCCACGCCACTTTCATGCCCAAGCCGGTGGAGGGGCGGGCCGGCTCCGGGATGCACACGCATCAGAGCCTGCTTCGCTTGGCGGATGGGGGGAACGCTTTCGCGGACCCCGAGGACGATTATGGTCTCTCCGCCCTGGCCAAGGCCTTCCTGGCCGGGCAGATCGCCCACGCCCGCGGGATGTGCGCCGTGCTCTGTCCATTGGTGAACTCCTACAAGCGCCTGTTGGGAGGGTTTGAGGCCCCGCCGTATGTGAGCTGGGCGCGCATCAACCGTTCCGCTCTCATTCGGATCCCGGTGATCAAGCCGGGGCGCTATCAATCCACCCGCATCGAGCTTCGGAGCCCGGATCCCGCGTGCAATCCCTATTTAGCTTTTGCGGCCATGCTGGCGGCTGGGCTGGACGGGATCGAGCGACGATTGCCGCTCCCCCCGCCGGTGGAGGAGGAGTTGATCCCGATGGAGGCGGCGGAGTTGGAGGCCCGGGGGATCCAGCGCCTGCCGGCCACCCTGGGGGAGGCCCTGGAGGCCCTGAAGGCGGATGGGGTGATTCAGGAGGCGTTGGGCCCACTGGCGGCCGAGCGGTTCCTGGAGGCCAAGCGTTTGGAGTGGGAAGCTTACTGCCGCCACGTCAGCACGTGGGAGATTGAACGCTATTTCCAGGTGTATTGACATTTCGTAGGGCACCTAGCAAGGAACTCCCCCATGGAGATTTGGGGGCGAGCTGGGCGCCGAGGGCGCCCAGCTCGCCCCCAAAACATCTCCTCCAGGTCCGAAGGGCTGGGGGAAGGGGCCCCGTTTCCCCCTGTGTATTCTCGATGGATCCCCACCACTCTTCGTGAGACCTCCGGATACCCCATTTGGAGGGACGACTTTGTGCACATCGCCTAAAGCGAAATTCCCGATTTTTGTTCCCCTAACCTGTAGCCTTGGGTTCCCCCGTTTTTTACAATCTGGGCGAATTGTTCACGAACCCGCTTTGCCATCCTACAGGCGTTCATGAACAAGGCTGGCCGGGTTCATCTCGACACCCTTTGGGAGGTTCAGGGCTGGGTGGGGTGGCTGAGCGGGTACCCAAGCGTGAGGTTATGAATCGCCCGGTTCGCTCTGAAATCCTTAGGGGAAGCGTCCATGGAAGGGTCTCTCGTGCTTTTAACTCTGGCCGGTATCCTGATCGGGGCTCGCTTCAGCGGGCGGATCAGCGCATGGTTGGGCTTGCCGTCCGTTTTCGGCGAACTCTTGTTCGGCCTGATGCTGGGCCCGGCTGGCCTGGGCTGGCTGCACCCGACCGAGTTGCTGAAAACCATAGCGGAACTGGGCGTCATTGTCCTGATGTTCATCGCTGGCCTGGAGACGGACTGGCATGAATTGCGCCGCGTCGGCCCGACGTCATTCTGGGCAGCCGTGGGCGGCGTGGTCTTGCCCTTCGTGACGGCGCTGGTTCTGGGTCGGGCCTTCAACCTCACAGAAGCCCAGGCATTGTTTTTGGGCGCAACGCTCACGGCCACCAGCGTCAGCATCTCGGCCCAGACGCTGCGCGAACTGGGTCAGTTACAAGGCCGGGTGGGGATGACCGTCTTGGGCGCAGCGGTTATCGACGATGTGCTGGGCATGGTGGTGCTGGCGCTGATCACCGGTCTGATCGGCCTGGGAAGCCCGCTGCTGGCTGTGTTGAAGATGGCCGCCTTTTGCGGGCTCGCCTTCCTGTTCGGCCGACGGCTAATCAACTCGATGGCCCGCTGGATCGCCCGGCATCATCCGGGCGAAAGCGGGCTGGCCCTCGTGATGGCGTTGGTGCTGATGGCAAGTTGGGCCGCGCAGGAATTTGGCGGCCTTGCCGCCATCACGGGCGCTTATCTGATGGGCATTATGATCGCTCAGACCCAACTCAAACCGCAGGTGACCGCTGGGACGCTTGCGCTGGGGTACGGCCTGCTGGTGCCCGTCTTCTTCGTGACCGTGGGGTTGGAGGCGCAGGTGCCTGCGCTTGGGATGCTGTCGGCCTTCATTGCGCTCTTAACCGTGCTGGCTGTGGTGACCAAAATAGTCGGTTGTGGCTTGGGGGCATGGCTGAGTGGTTGCTTACCAACCGAGTCGCTGCGCATCGGGGCCGGGATGGTGGCTCGGGGTGAGGTCGCGTTGGTCATGGCCACGTTGGGGCTCAAGATGGGCCTTCTCAACCCGACTCTGTACACAGCGATCGTGGTGATGACACTGGCAACGACACTGGTGACGCCTGTGCTATTGAAGATGACTTTCGTCGTACCGTACCAGCGTCCGGCGGAGCCGGCCGTTGAGGCGTGAGGAGAATAAGGAGGCACCATGCGAAACATCCTGTTGCGGTCGGTGTTGATCACGATGTTCATCGTTGCTGTGATGTTCGTCATTGCCGTGACGGCCTCGCCTGCGTTCGCGCAGGGGCCGGACCCTGCGGAGAAGATCGATGATGCCATCGTCAGCTTGAACGTCATGTGGACGCTTCTGGCGGGCTTCCTCGTGTTCTTCATGCAGGCAGGCTTCGCTTTGGTGGAGACCGGCTTCACCCGGGCCAAGAACGTCGCTCACACCATGATGATGAACATGATGGTGTTCTGCATTGGGGCGCTCGGTTATTGGTTGACCGGCTTCGCCTTTCAGTTTGGCGGCATGAATTACACCTATCCTGAAATCGGCCCCAATCTACCCGCCTGGTCTTTTGCGCCGAGCACGCTGGGTCCGCTGACCGATGCCTCCGGTGCGCCGTTACTGGCCAAGCCGCTGCTCATCGGCAATGTCGGTGTACTGGGCCTCAGCGGTTTTATGCTGGCTGGCCTCAGCGCCAATTTCGGCCTGCTAACCTTCTTCCTGTTCCAGATGGTGTTTATGGACACGGCGGCCACGATCCCGACTGGTGCCATGGCCGAGCGCCTCAAGTTCGTCGGCTTTGTCCTGATGAGCCTGTGGGTCAGTATGTTCATCTACCCGCTGGTCGGCGGCTGGGTATGGGGTGGCGGCTGGCTGGCGAACCTGGGCCGCATGTTCGGCCTGGGCAATGGGGCCGTGGACTTCGCTGGTTCAGGCGTGGTTCACATGGTTGGCGGCGCTGTCGGGCTGGCAGGGGCCATCGTCTTGGGTCCGCGCATCGGTCGCTTCAACCGAGACGGCTCAGCCAACGTCATCCCTGCCCATAACATCCCGCTGGGCGTGCTGGGCACCGTCATCCTGTTCTTCGGCTGGTTCGGTTTTAACCCCGGCTCAGCGCTTGGCTTCACAGGTGCCTCCCGTAATCTGGCGGTCATCGCCGCCATCAACACGTTGCTGGCCGGCTCGGCGGGTGGGGTGTCGGCGATGTTCTACTCGTGGTTGGTCGGCCCAAGCAAGAAGCCCGATCCCGTGCTATCGGTCAGCGGCATTCTGGCAGGCCTGGTTGCGATCACGGCGCCATGTGCGTTTGTGGATAGCTGGGCGGCGGTGATCATTGGCCTGGTGGCTGGCCTGATCGTGTGCTGGGCGACGCTCTTGCTGGAGAAACTCCAGATTGATGACCCCGTCGGCGCGGTCCCTGTCCACTTCTTCTGCGGAATGTGGGGCCTGTTGGCCGTCGGCATTTTCGCTAATGGCAATCCCGACACGGCGATGTGGAACGGTGTTCCCACGCCCGTCACAGGTCTGCTGTACGGCGGCACGACCCAGATCCTCGCCCAGATTGCTGAGATCGCCTCGATCGTGATCGTGGCCGGTGGCCTTTCGTTCGTGTTCTTCCGCGTCTTGAACGCGCTGGGGCTGTTACGCGTGTCCCGGGCGGATGAGTTGGCCGGCCTGGACATCCCGGAGATGGGTGTAGAGGGCTATGCCACCGGCCGCCGGCTGCTGCCGGGAATGGTGACTGGGTCTTCTCAGCCGTCTGCCGTAAGTGGCGCTGAACAAGTTGCACGTTGAAGGGGGAGTTACGATACGTGCGGTCGCGCCAGAGTCCCGTATTGCAGAAGCGGCAGAGAAAGCCTGTGCTCGCTCCTACGTGCTCATGGTCGTAATGAGCCCCGCTGTGCCCTTGAGGTCTGCAGGCGGGATGGGTAGTAAACACGTATTCCTCAGAAATCCGAATAACAACTTCTGATCAGGAGGCATGAATGATGCGCTGGCCGATACGACGATTGGCTGTCATGAGCGGGTTGTTCGTGCTGGCTCTGGCGCTGACCCATGGTCTGGCGCTGGCCCAGGGTCCATCGCCGGAGTCCGGAACCGTGGAGGCCGTGCGGGAGGAGCTGAGCCGCGCGATCAACCTCGCCTGGACCCTGATCGCGGCCTTCTTGGTCTTCTTTATGCAGGCCGGGTTCGCAATGGTGGAGGCCGGTTTCGCTCGATCGAAGAACGTGGTCGCCGTGCTGACGAAGAACCTCATGGATGCTCTGATCGGCGGGCTGGCGTTCTGGGCTTTCGGCTTCGCGTTGATGTTCGGCGGATCCGGGCTGGCTCCGGGTCTGGAGCGCGGCACGCCCTGGATTGGCACCTCCGGTTTCTTCCTGACCGGTTTGGCTTACAACGATCAAACGGCGGCGCTCTGGTTCTTTCAAATGGTCTTCGCGGCCACCGCGGCCACCATCGTCTCAGGAGCCATGGCGGAGCGGACCAAAACCACGGCTTACCTGGCTTATAGTTTCCTCATCTCCGCGCTGATTTACCCCATCTACGGCCACTGGGTGTGGGGCGGAGGCTGGCTGGGGAACCTCTCGGCCTACTTGCCGTTCCTCGGAGAGGGGGTCGGAGCCAAAGACTTCGCAGGTTCCGGGGTCGTTCACGCCGTCGGCGGCTTCGTCGCCTTGGTCGGCGCGGCCATGGTGGGCCCCCGGGTGGGCAAGTTCAACCGGGATGGCACGCCGAATGTGCTCCCAGGGCATAACCTGACCCTGGTCACCTTGGGCACTTTTATCCTCTTCTTCGGCTGGTTCGGATTCAACCCCGGATCCACGCTGGCGGCCACGGACTCGCGGATCGCCATGATCGCTGTGAACACCTTCCTGGCCGGGGCCGCTGGTGCGGTTGTGGCCATCTACTATGGCTTCTTCCGGACGGGCAAGCTGGATCTGCCCTTGGCCTGCAACGGGGCGCTGGCCGGTTTGGTGGGGATCACCGCGCCGTGCGCCTACGTAGCGCCATGGGCTGCGGTGCTCATCGGAGGCATCGCGGCGCTGGTGATGATCGGAGGGGCCGCTTTCGTGGAGCGTATCCTGAAGGTGGACGATGTGGTTGGCGCTTCCGCGGTGCATGGGTTCGCTGGGTTATGGGGGCTGCTGGCGGTGGGCCTCTTCGCGGACGGCACCTATGGCGGCGTGGCAGGGCTGATCGTGGGGAGCTGGGGCCAGTTGGTGGCCCAGGTGATCAGTATGGTGGTTGTCACCGCATGGTCGCTGGGCACCGGTTTCCTCGTCTTCTGGTTGATCCGACAAACCATCGGCCTGCGGGTGAGCGCTGAGGAGGAACGCCTCGGTCTCGATTTGACGGAGCACGGCGCGGAGGCTTACCCAACCGGCCGACGACTTCAGCTCGAGTTTCCATAAGTAAGAAGGGAGGTGGCCAATGCACTCGGCGGAACTCGTGATCGGCCTGCTCGCTTTTGGGTTCTTCCTGGTGCTATGGGTGATCCTGCCGCATCACCTTCATCGTCCCCAGCACCAGATCGTCTCTTCCTCTGAAGGCGCAGCAGCCGAGGAGACCCCTACAAAGATCCTTGAGGAATCGCCTGCGCGCGTTTCCGAGCAGCCGGAGCCCACGGAAACATCCTTGGGCCTGCGAATATCCCCCTCTACAGAGCGCCGGAATGGTGTCTGGGGCGTGTTGGAGGGCGAATTCGGAGCGCGAAGGATCGCTCTCCCTGTTGGGATGGAGCGGATCCGGACGGATGGGGTGCTGCAGGAGCGCTACACGGCGTGGGTTGGCGGCGTGCGATGTCAGCACACCACCCTCTATGGCCTGAAGAAAGCAGTGGAAGAGGCCCTGCAAAGCCTGGCCTACGCGGGACAGCTCCCAGTGTACAGCTTTGCGCTCTCCAAGCCCACAGGCATGGAGATGGCGCCGGTCTACCGCCTCAAAGAATGGCAGGTCATAGAGCCGGAGGGGCCCATCCTGTCTGCCAGGGACCTGAAGGTGCTGCGGGAACGTGTGGCGGATCTATGGGGATGTTCCGCCGAAGCGTTAGAGATCTATCGCCTCTCCGAGGCGATGTCCTGGATCCCGCCCGTAGCGGTTCTGAGGGATCCTGAAGGCGGCCAGTGGACCCCCGTTTTTCTGGAGGGGGGATGCTTGATCTATCCCGATGGCCTATCGGAATCCGTGGTCCCGGTGGCTTCGGGCTCCGCGTGGGAGGCGCTTTTGCTGGGATTGCGCGCGCGAATCCGGGATCGCTGCATCATCGATCTGTCAGGGCCTTTGGTCCGTGAAGCCCGCGAATCCATGACGGGAAGCGGTTATCAGCTGCGTGGGTTTGTGATCCAGAGCGGACGGCTGCAGCCTGTGTCCTGGCCGATCTATCTCGATCGTGAGTGGTGGATCACATGGCTGGATGGGAACAGCGAACCGATCCGTGGCATCCTGGCCTCGGATCGGGAAAGCCTGCGCAGGGGGATGGGCTGGTTTCTGGTTCAGGAAGGAAGCATCAGGGACCCCACTGCACTGCAGGTTAGCCCACAAGGCCTGCATGGGTAGAGGCTCAGTGCTGAAGATGAACAATGTGTTAAAAGGAGGAGCCCCATGATCACTCCAAGTCTGATTATCGGTCTGCTCGTTGTTGCCGGCCTAATCGCGCTTTGGGCCTGGCGTTACACAAAGGCGGGACCCAATGAGGTGTTGATCGTTTCCGGGCGGAAGCGGAAAGTGGTCGATCCGGACGGCCGCAAGAGGATCGTCGGCTACCGGCTGGTGCGCGGTGGAACCTTCGTCTGGCCGATCCTGGAGCGGGTGCAGCGGCTCTCCCTGGAGCTGCTCACCATTGAGATCCAGACCGCCGATGCTTATACCGCCCAGGGCGTGCGGGTGGCGGTGGATGCCGTGGCTCAAGTGAAAGTGAAGGGGGACGAGGCCTCCATCGCCGCCGCCGCTGAGCAGTTTCTCTCCCGGTCCAAGGATGACATCCGCCGGGTGGCGCTCCAGGTCATCGAGGGCCATCTGCGGGCTGTCCTGGGCACGATGAGCGTGGAAGATCTTTACCTGCGCCGGGCGGAGTTCGCCCAGCGGGTCCGCGAGGCCGCCCGTCAGGACCTGGAGCGGATGGGCTTGGATATCCTCTCCCTCACGGTGCGCCACATCGCCGACGAGCAAGGTTACCTGGACGCCGTCGGCCGGCCGCGGATCGCCCTGGTCCGCCAGCAGGCGGCGATCGCCGAGGCGGAGGCGGACCGCGTGGCCCGCATCGCCCGCTTAGAGGCGGACCGGGCGGTGGAGGAAGCCCGCCGGGAGTTGGAAGCCCGTCGGGCGGAGGCGGACCTGGCTTACGAGCTGCACCGATACCGGGTCGCCCAGGCGGTCAAGCGAGAGGAGATGGCGGTCCAGCGAGTGGAGAAAGAGCTGGCCATCGAGATCGAAGAGAAGGAGATCGAGCGCAAGCAGCGGGAGCTGACGGCCATGGTGGAGCTGCCGGCGGAGGCCGAGAAGCGGCGGATCCTGGCCCTGGCCGACGCCGAGCGCTACCGGCTGGAGGCGGAGGCGATGGGCCATGCGGAGCACATTCGGGCCACCGGCCGGGCGGAAGCCGAGGCGATGCGCTCCAAGGCGGCGGCGTGGCGGGAATATAACGAGGCTGCGCTCACGCAGATGATCGTCGATATCCTGCCGGAGTTGGCCAAGGCGCTGGCCGAACCGCTCTCCCGCACTGAGCGCATCATCCTGATCGGAGACGGACACGGCGCAGGGATCAGCCGATTCACTGGAGATCTGGCCCAGGCGCTGGCCCAGCTTCCGGTCATCGTCCAGGCGCTCACAGGGTTGAACCTGTCCTCCATCCTTTCCCGAAACCCGATCCCATCCTCCCCGAAAGAGACCGCTGAGTAACCATCGGCCCATGAGAGATGGGGAGCCTTCGAAATGCGGGCAGTGTCCCAAAGGGGCACTGCCCGCGTTCTTTGCAGCCTCATCCGCTTCCGCGAGTGCTCCTTCCGGATTGGATTTTTGGTTTCGGTCCCTTGGGGATTTGGGGGCGAGCCGGGCACCGAAGGCGCCCAGCTCGCCCCCAAATATCTTTCATCCTCCTCCCCACGGCCCAAGGGGCCATGGGGAGGAGGATGAAGCGGGGTGGGGCCATCAGCCCGCACCATCTCATATCCTCAAAACAAATCCGGATGAAGCACTCGCAGCGATGGATCATTGAACAAACGATCGTCCACCTGGCAGAAGATTCATGCCCAAGATGAGTCTCAAAATGAGCATCTTTTGATTAAAAGTTGAACTGTTTCTGGTCTGGATCATTCCAAGTTGGTGGGGGACAATGGTTTTGTTCCGTTTCATGGTTTGAAAGGCAAGGGGGCAACCCTCGGCGGCTCCCACCCCTCGAATAGCGGTCCGGTTGGAGCCGGGGGGCTTGAGCGCCCCTTGATCCACGCGCGCTCCCCTGAGCGGGCGGATCCAGGAGGCTTCGATGCCGTTCACGGATCACAGCGATCTTTACGGCAGCATCCATGAAGATGGGATCCAACTGGTCGTCCGACATGTGATGCGCCAGCGCCCCTCGCTGTTCAACTATGCCACTGCGCTCTTCTCGAAACGCCCCGATCTGTTCTGTGTGCCCATCGCAGTCGCTCCGGAAGTGAGGGACGCCGACGATCCTCTGTTCAAGGAAGAAGACCCCCTCCCGGTGTTTGGCACCCCTGTGCCCATCGGGCTGAACTGGTGTTTCCAACTCACCGATGTGCAGATGGATTTCCATCCCGGAAACGCGATCGAGCTGCCGCCGGAGCTGGGGGCGCTGCCTGTGCAAAGCCTTGCGTTACGCATGAAGGGCTGCTTCGGGCTGGATTGCCCATCGGAGGATTTCATCCGGGAGCTGATTCCTGCCATTGAGGTTCTTGCCCTTTCGAGCGCACAGGGCCTTGCGCGGGCGGCGCTGTCACCCGGCATCCCCGCGCGGGAGCTGGTTGTCCTCCCGACGCGCCGGTTGCGCTGCTTTTGCCTGGAGCTCTTCGCCGTCGCCCACTTCGAATGGGGTCCCGTCGGGGCTCCCGACTCGCAATGGTTGAAGCTACGGCTTGATGGGCTGGAGATTGTTAACCTTCAGCCGGCGGAGATGGAGGATCTGATCGAATGTTACATTCGGACGGTGCTACGCCTCGGCCTCCTGCCGCGACTGAGCCAGCCGATCGGCTCGCTGATCCTGAACCTCACGGATCTGCTGAAGAAGCAGGGCGTTGCCATCGGCCAGGAGATCACTCTGCAGCCTGCCCCCGCGCCCGTGGCTGTTCCGAACAACCCCGCAGTGGAATCAGATCAGCTGATGGCCTTCATGAATCTGGTCGTGGAGGAGGCCTGATCATGGCTCACATGACCATCGCGGTCTCCGAGGGAGTCTTCCGGCGCTCCTTCGATCTCCTCAAGCGCAACCTGATCATCGAGAGGGCGGATTCGATGAGCTTTGGGTCCTTCACTGCTGGGTATGATGTCAAGGCGCATCTTGAGGGTGGCTCCATCGATCTGCGCAACGATGGAACGCTCCAGCTGAGGGAGCTGGATGTGCGGTGGGATCGACTACGGTTGACCCTGGGCCTGGACCTCCCGGAGCTTTGCGTGGGCGGTGGTTGCGTCGATATGCCGTGGCCGATCCCGGATATCTGTCTTCCTCGGGTGTGCGTCTTCAGCGGTGATCCGGACGTCTCGATCTCCACCGATTTGGCCGCTTTCGTTGCCCAAGAGATCAGCTTCACCGCACGCCTTGCAGTGCGTTATTTTGATGCCTCGTTACCTCTTCCTTCGCCGGATCTTTGCGCCCCGTTGCGCATCGAGCCGTTGCCCGATCACAACCAGTGGCGCATCCATATCGACCCGGAGACCATCGACGTAGACTTGTTCGATTTCCCGGATATCGTGGGGGACCTGGTCGAGGATGCCCTCACAGGCGGGGTGGAAGCGCTGATCCCCGGCGGCTGGGTGCGCGATCTCATCCTGGCCATCATCGGGAGCGTTGCTGACCTGATTCGTTCCCTCTTGGACATCCCTGATGAGATCGAAGAGTGGCTAAGCGATCTCTTCAACGTCAGCTTTGGCCTCTTGGATTTCATCGGCACCCTGGTTCTGGATTTCTTCAGCCGCTGTAATCCCATTTATCAAGTAGATGATCCGCTGGAGATCATGCCGGCCTCAAATGGGCTGATCCCGGTGCGTATCCCAATCCGGAACCTCAGCGTGAGCGTGAACGATGCGGAGATGGTCCTGCAAGCCGATGTGGGAGCTTAACCCATGAAGCGCAAAAACGTAGTTCTGAACCGTCCGGTCTTCGCCCAACGTGCCTTCGACAGCCAGGCCCTCACCGTGCTGACCACTCTGTTCCATCGTTTCCCCGAGGCCGGGGATTATGACCTGTGGGTATGGCAAGGTGAGCGCCTGATCCACCGGGCCCAGGTCAGTGTGGTAGCCGAAGGGGGACCTCACCAGATCCACTTGGATCTCGCCACACTGACGGAGGTTAGCAAGCCTTATTCCCTGGCGGTGGGCGGCGTGATCGGGTTTTATGTCTCGCATGGCGTGGGTCGCTACCATGTGAAGATCGTTCAGATTACCCGTCGAGAGAAGGTCGTGAGGCTCGATAGCAGCGACGTCATCCCGGCGGGCGATCTCTTCGCCGTCACCCTTGTGCGTCCGGGGATCTACCGTGTGCTCCAAGCGGGAGGCAAGGGGGAGGGCGAGATTCACGTCCGGCTTCCTCGGGGGGAGCGATACCGGCCGGATCAGGCGACTCGGGTGACGATTGGAAAAGAAGGGATGATGGAGCCTCACGCAGTGGAGATCCTTGCTGGGCAGAGCGTGGTGTTCTGGTGCACCGTCCCCACCTCCCTTCGCATCGAGTGGATAAGGGAAGAGGAGGCGGCTGGGCCGCCGATTCAACGCCAGCGGGTGGCTCGGGATCAGCCACCCCGGCCGGAGCAACGGTAGCCTCCATCGATCGGCCGTCAGAAGGCCCCTCCTCCAAATTGGGCAGAAAATGGGCATCCTTTGGTCCATTTCTGGTCTGGATTATGATCATCTCTACGAATCAAAGTGGATAGTGTGAAAGCAGAATTGCAATCCGAGGTTTTATTGGAGGCCTATGATGAGGCAAACCATGTATGGCACTGTTGCCCGATTGCGGGTCAAGCCGGGGCTGGAGAGCGCGCTGATCCAGGAGCTCCGGGCTTTCGACGCCCTGGGGGTACCGGGGGCCGTCGCCGAATATCTCTATCGCATGGACACCAATCCCCACGAATACTTTATGGTTGTGCTCTTCCAAGATCAGGCGACGTATAGGGCCAATGCGGAGAGTCCGGAGCAGGATGCACGTTACCAGCGGATCAGGGCGTTGCTGGAGCGTGACCCCGAATGGCACGATGGGGAGATCGTTTTTGGAAGCCGTGTGCTCAGCGTGTAGCGTGAAAAATGCCTTGGGCCGTTTGGTAGCGCTTTAGGCTTTAGGGGGGATCGTGCGAAGCAAGGATCGGAGTTATGTGGGAAAAAGCAGATTCCGTATAAGCTAATCAAGAGGCGGCTGCCGAAACTGAACGTGATGGGCGGCTGCTGTGGCACTGACCATCGGCATATCGACCAAATCGCTAGAGCATGTGTGCCGCTTTTTCAAAGCGACTTAGATCAACCCACTCAAAAACAAGGAGAATGGAACAATGAATTCCACAACAATTCAAGAAACGATGCGTCTGTGGCAAGATGTTCCAGACAAGGCAAAAGTGAAGCCAACAGTCAAAGCACGTAGTGATGGTTCCCAGGTGGTATTCGAATCTGGACCATTTTCCTGGCGGGCTGATTTTCCTGGACCGTTGGGTGGTACGAATGAAGCACCAAGTCCAACGGCGCTGTTATTGAGCGCGCTTGCTGGCTGCGCTGTGGTCTTTATCCGTGACACCATAGCTCCCCAGCTTGGTGTAGAGATCACTGAGGTGCGGGCCGTTGCTCAGTGCGATGCCGATTTACGCGGATTACTCGGGATGCCTGGAACGATCCCTGACCTTCAAAATATCCAGATCTCCATCCAGATTCAGTCCTCAGACACTCAGGAGAACATCCAGCGACTGTACCGTGTTTGGCAGGAACGCTGTTCCATCTATCTGGCATTAGTGAAGTCACTGGAAGTAAAAACTTCCCTCGAGATAATTTGAAAGTAAAAAACAATGAATCCTGCTGTCGCAAAGAACACGATTTGCATCTGGTACGACCGAGAGGCCGAGGAAGCTGCACGATTTTATGCTTCGATCTTTCCCGACAGCGAGGTGACAGCCGTCTTGCGCGCGCCCGCCGACTATCCCTCGGGCAAGGCGGGCGATGTATTGGTCGTCCATTTCACCGTCTGCGGCATCCCCTGCATCGGGCTGAACGGCGGGCCCGCCTTCCCGCACACCGAGGCTTTCTCGTTCCAGATCGCCACGGACACGCAGGAAGAAACCGACCGCTACTGGAATGCCATCGTCGGCAACGGTGGGCAGGAGAGCGAGTGCGGTTGGTGCAAAGACCGCTGGGGTGTGAACTGGCAGATCACCCCGCGCACGCTCACCGAGGCTCTTGCCGCGGGTGGCGAGGAGGCCAAGCGCGCCTTCGCGGCGATGCTGACGATGAAGAAGATCGACCACGCCGCCATCGACGCCGCGCGGCGGGGGTGAGAGGGTGGCAGTCTAACCACCGGTTGCAGCAGATGGTCCGCTGCGCGGCCCGCCGCTGAACCGGAGCGTTATACGGAACGCGGAGCGGAGCAAAGCGGAGCGAAGCGTTCCGTATAACGGCACGGCGGCTGCGCCGCCAGTTATGCGGACGCGAGCGGAGTGAGCGGGAGCATAACTGGCGGTTAGAG
>DATMAC010000068.1:0-11704 GCA_035573655.1 Thermoflexus sp. | reverse complement strand
TTTGGGGGCCGAGCCGCGCGCCTTCGGCGCGCGGCTCGGCCCCCAAAGCCCCCGACGGAAACCCCGGATACCCAGATTGGCATAGCGTGAGAAGTGCGGAATCACGATGGGGTTTCCTGACAGACACTCTCCAAAAGCACGGCGAAAGCCCATCATGACAAATAACGCTTCGCCGTCTCCCATATTTTATCGAACATCTCCGGCGTCAGGCGCCCGGTTTGAGTGTTCTGGCGGCTGGGGTGATAAGAGGTGATCAAGACAGGCCAGCCTGATCCCAATGGGTAGATCGCCCCATGACGGAACACTGGGCGTGGGCCGTCGTAACCCAGGGCCCGAAGGGCGGCCATCAATCCTTCGGTGGCGATCTGGCCCAGGGTGACGACCACCTGGAGCCGAGGCAACGCCCGGATTTCGCGAACCAAATAGGACAGACAGTTGGCCCGCTCCTCCCGCGAGGGTCGGTTCTCCGGCGGCGCACACCGCACCACAGCCGTGAGATAGACATCTCGCAAGACCAGCCCATCCTCCCGATGGGTCGAGGTCGGCTGGTTGGCGAAACCCGCCCGATACAAGGCGGCGATCAGGAAATCCCCCGAGCCATCCCCCGTGAACATCCTCCCGGTCCGGTTGGCGCCGTGAGCAGCAGGCGCTAACCCGACCACCAGCAGGCGCGCCTGCGGATCCCCGAACCCAGGGACCGGACGCCCCCAATATTCCCAGTCTTGAAATTGCCGCCGCCGGGTGGCAGCGACGGCCTCCCGGTACGCCACCAGACGGGGGCACCGACGACACTGGATGATCTCCTGGGCGATGTCCTCTAGGGTTTCCGACATAAGGATGCAGCCTCCGAGCTCAGGGATCATTCCAACGCGGGGGGTTGGGGCCCTTCCGCACCTCCTGTATTTTAGCGAGAAGTGGGCCGCGCAGCCGCCTATCCCTCATGAAGAAGCAGGCCCTGCGCCCCACAAAAATTCCACAAGCCAAACAATCCTCCCTACGGACTGGGACGACTGCCCTGTTCTCACCTTTGGCTGAGCATAGGTTAAACTAATGAGGAAACCGAGATCTGATGTGAAGGAGGCTCATATGGAGCCGTTCGTCTCTTTGCTTCTGCTCCTGGTTTGTGGCGGATTGATTCTCCTGGCCCTGCTGGGCTCCATGATCCGGATCGTCCCCGAATACCAGCGGCTGGTGGTGTTCCGCCTGGGGAAGGTGATCGGGGCGAAAGGGCCCGGCCTGGTGCTCCTGATCCCCCTTGTAGACCGGGCGATCACAGTCGACCTGCGAGAGCAATTCCGCGAGATCCCCCAGCAGACCTCCATCACCAAAGACAACGCGCCCATCGGCATCGATTTCCTGATCTACTGGCGGGTGGTCGATCCTGTCCAAAGCGTGGTGCAAGTGCGGGATTTCGTCTCGGCCGCCGTGGGGATCGCCACCACCACCCTGCGAGCGGTCATCGGCGACATCTCGCTGGATGATGTGCTGGCGAAGCGGGAATATATCAACCAGGCCCTGCGGGTGAAGCTGGATGAAGTCACGGAGCGCTGGGGGGTTAAGGTCACCGCCGTGGAGATCCGTGAGATCCAGCCGCCGCGGGATGTACTGGAGGCGATGACCCGCCAGATGTCGGCGGAGCGCAACCGACGCGCCTTGGTGACCGAGGCCGACGGCAAGCGGGAGGCGGCAGTGAAGGTAGCCGAGGGCGAGAAGCAGGCCGCCATCCTGAAAGCGGAAGGGGAGAAGGAGGCGGCGATCCTTCGGGCGGAGGGGGAACGTCAGGCCCAGCTCCTGCGCGCCGAGGGGTTCGCGATGGCGCTGGAGCGCATCTTCAGCGTGGCCCGCACCCTGGATGCCAACACGATGACTCTGCAATATCTGGAAGCGATCAAGGCCCTGGGGGCCAGCCCGGCGACCAAGTTCATCTTCCCATTGGAGTTCACGCGATTGATCGCCCCCCTCTCAAACCTCGTTGGGAATGCAGGCTCCCAAAGCGCCCAAGAGGGCAGCGGGGCCTCCCGCTGAGCAAGGATGCTCGGTGGGAAGGCGCAGCCTAGGAGGAGGAACCGCTCGTGGCCGCACGCATCCTGGACGGGCGGGCGATGGCCGCCCGATGGCGGGACTGGGTCAAAGCGCAAGTGGAGGCGTTCCGGGCCCGGACCGGGCAGGTTCCGGGCCTGGCCACGGTGCTGATCGGCGATCACCCTGCCTCGCAAACGTATGTGCGGGCCAAGCAGAGCGCCTGCGCTGCGGTGGGAATCCGCACGTTCAGCCACTGCCTGCCCGCGGACGTGGATCGAGGAACTGTGCTGGAGCTGGTGGACGCCCTCGCGCGTAACCCCGAGGTCCATGGGATCCTCGTGCAATTGCCGCTGCCGCCCCATTTGGACGAAGAGGAGATCCTAAGCGCAATCCCTCTAGAAAAGGATGTAGACGGCTTTCATCCGCTCAACATCGGCCGCCTGGGGCTTAAGGGGAGGGACCCTTACTTCATCCCCTGCACGCCATTGGGGATCCTGGCGATGCTCCAGGAAGCGGGGATCCCCATCGCCGGCCGTCGGGCGGTGATCCTGGGGCGCAGTCGGATCGTGGGGCTTCCCATGGCGCTCCTGCTTCTCCGGTTCGATGCCACGGTGACGATCTGTCATTCCCGGACCCCGGATCTCGGCTCGGTGATCCGCCAGGCGGATCTCCTGATCGCAGCGGCTGGGCGTCCTGGCCTGGTGCGGGGAGAGATGATCCAACCTGGCGCGGTCGTGATCGATGTGGGGATCAATCGGGTCGCCGATCCGCAGGCTCCCCGGGGCTACCGGCTGGTCGGTGATGTTGTCTTTGAGGAAGCGGCCGCCGTCGCCAGCGCCATCACCCCGGTCCCCGGGGGGGTCGGCCCGATGACGGTGGCGATGCTGCTGGTGAACACCCTGAAAGCCGCCCAGCGCCAGGTGGAGGGATCCGCCTCCCCATGGCTGGAACCTTCTCCTTGGAAGACATCCGGCGAGGCGGATCTCCCTCAGCCAAACGCTCCCCAAGTGTGAAAAGTCGACAGACGATCCAGATGCTGCTAAAATAAGCGGCGAAGCGACGTGGGGAGTCCGCGGGGAAGCGGGCTGAGAGGGTGCCTTGCTGGCGATATGCCAGCCCCGGCGCCGACCCATTGAACCTGATCCGGGTCATACCGGCGGAGGGACTGTCGCTGCGGCTATGCCTCCTCGCCCGCCCATCCGTCGGCGGGCTTTTTTGTTTCCCCCCACGCCGCTTCACTACATCCCTCGTTACAGGAGGCCCACCATGGCGCTGCGTAAGGCATGGATCCATGTGCTTCCTCGGGTTCAGGCGCCCCCTGAGTGGGGCATTGAACCGGTGCCCATAGAGGCCCGACGGCTGGGGTTCCTGGATTACGCGGTCCTTTGGGGGGATCTCGGCGTGGGGCTGCTGGTGATGGCCGCCGGCGCGCTGCTGGTGCCCGGCCTGGGCCTCCCTCAGGCGCTCCTGGCCATCGTCATCGGGACGCTGTTGGGGAACCTGCTTCTGGCCGCCACCGGTTACATCGGCAGCCGGACCGGCGCCCCTACGATGGTCCTGCTCCGACCCGCCCTCGGCCGCCTCGGCTCGTTCCTCCCCACCGCCCTCAACGTGCTGCAGCTGATCGGCTGGGGAGCCTTTGAAATCATCATTATGGCCCAGGCCGCCAACTTCATTAGCGATCGTTTCTTCGGCTTCTCCAGCTACCCCTTCTGGGCCATCCTCTTCGCTTTATGGTGCACCCTGATGGCCATCGGGGGGCCATTGGTCGTGGTGCGCCAGTGGCTGGAGAAATTCGCCGTGTGGCTGGTGCTGTTGACCACCATCTGGCTGACGATTTACCTGGCGACCACCTACGACCTGAGGTCGATCTGGCAACGGCCAGGAACCGGGGAGATGCCCTTCTGGCTGGCGGTTGACCTGGTGGCGGCGATGCCGATCTCGTGGATGCCCCTGGTGGCCGATTACAACCGATTCGCCCGACGGGCGGGCTCCGCGTTCTGGGGAACCTATGTGGGCTATTTCATCGCCAACGTGTGGTTCTACGCGCTGGGCGCCCTCCTCCTCCTGACCGCCCAGACAGGTCAGCTGGTGGAAGCGATTGGGGCGCTGGCCATCGGGTGGATCGTGCTGCCCATCATCCTGGTGGACGAGACCGACAACGCTTTCGCGGATATTTACTCGGCCGCCGTTTCCCTTCAAAACATCTGGCCGCGGACTCGGCAGGCGCTTTTCGCAGCGATTATTGGCGCTCTCTGTCTCGTGCTCGCCCTCACCGTCCCCATCGCCCAGTATGAGAACTTCCTGCTGCTCATCGGAACCGCCTTCGTCCCGCTCTTCGGTGTGCTGGCGGCGGATTATTTCGTGGTCCGCCGTGCCTACACCGAAGCTGATCTATACCGCCCGGCCCCGGTTCGATGGGAGGGCCTGATCGCCTGGGCAGCCGGGGTGGCCACCTACCAGGCCCTCACCCGCCTCGCCCCCGCTGTGGGAGCCACCTTCCCAACCTTCGGGGTCTCCTTCCTGCTCTACTTGGCCATCGCCTTCGCTCGAGGCTGGGTCACCCGGGCTCGAACGATCAGCCCGTAAGCAGGAGCACCCCTTGCGGGCGTCAACATTGCGGATCGTGAACGATGAGCGCCGAAAGGGAGAGGAAAACCTTCTTCAGGTGGGAGCCGCTGAAGGCGGCTCCCACCTGAAAATCCCCCAGCGAGGAGGACGCGATGGCGCGCGCTCAGGTGTTGTGGGAAGCCTGTCAGGATTTGGTCCGGATCTGTGAGGCCCATCCGTTCGTGCGAGGGATCGCCTCCGGAACCCTTCCGCGAGAGCGCTTTGCCTTCTACATCGGGCAGGACGCGTTTTTCCTGGAGGCCTTCGCACGGGCGTATGCCCTCGCGCTCGCCAAAGCTCCGGATCGGGATACGATGGCGGCCTTCCGCAGGCTGCTGGATGGGGTCTTTGAGGAACTCACCCTGCACCGGGGATATGCGGCTCGCTGGGGAGTTGATCTGACCCCGGCCCCGGCTCCCACCACCCGGGCTTACACCGATTTCCTCCTCCGGGTGGCCGCTCTGGAGCCAGTCGGCCACATCGTGGCCGCCATGACGCCGTGCATGCGGCTGTATGCCCACTTGGGTCAGACGCTTCGTCCCCATACGCATCCCGAAAGCCCTTACCGAGAGTGGGTGGAAACTTACGCGAGCGATGATTTTGAGGCGCTGGCCCGTCAGTTGGAGGAACTGTTCGACCGGCTCCCCGGGGAGGAAGAGGCGCAGCGCATCCTTTACCGGACGGCGATGGAACTGGAGGTTCGGTTTTTCGATGCAGCCTGGGGGGAGGAGAACGCCCGGTCGCAATGAGGTAAGGGTCCCATCCAGTTTCCCTTCCTCCCTTCCCTATACCTGGCTCCCATGCCTACCCCGCTTGTTGGACCTCGGCTAAAATTTCATCCAGCGGAGCCGGGCGCCGAGAAAGACGCCCGGCTCCGTCCTCGAATCCCCCACGAGGAAACCACCAAGAAAGGGAGACCATGCGATGAGCCTGATTCTCGGAGGTGAACGATGCGCATCGGGCGGATCATGACCGAGAAGGGACCTCAGTTCGTGATGGTTGAAGACGACATGCTTTATGCCCTTCTGGGAGATCCATTCCATGGGGAATTTCAGCGGGGTGATCCTCTGGGATCGATCGACACCGCCTCCTGGCTCGCCCCGTGCATGCCCTCCAAGATCATCGCGGTGGGCCGGAATTACGTCGAGCACGCCCGCGAACAGAACGCGGAGGTTCCCCAGGAGCCACTGATCTTTCTGAAACCTCCCAGCGCGGTGATCGGACCGGGAAGCCCAATTCGGCTTCCACCGCAATCCCAACAGGTGGAGCATGAGGCGGAACTCGCGGTCGTCATCGGGCGCCGGGGGAAGGATATTCCTGAGCACGAAGCTTGGGACTACGTGTTCGGCGTGACATGCGGGAACGATGTGACCGCACGGGACCTCCAGCGGCGGGATGGGCAGTGGACCCGAAGCAAGGGCTTCGACACGTTCTGCCCCTTGGGGCCCTGGATCGTCACCCACCTTTCCCCGGAGGAGATCAGCAACGCCGAGATCCTCTGTCGGGTGAATGGGGAAGTCCGCCAGCGGGGAAACACGCGAGAGATGGTTTTCCCGGTTCCTCAGCTCATCGCCTACATCTCGTCGGTGATGACCCTCGAGCCCGGCGATGTGATTCTGACAGGAACCCCGGCCGGGGTCGGACCCCTACACTCCGGCGATTGGGTGGAAGTGGAGGTCCAGGGCGTTGGGGTGTTGCGTAATCCGGTTCAATGAGTTAGAAGCTGGTTTGACATCGCGGGGAAGTGGTATTACGCTTTTTTAGAAGCAGGGCCATGTAAGGCCATGTTCGAAGGCGAGCAGGATCTTTCTCTTCTCGCTCTCTTCCTACGAAATAATGACGCTCAAAGATCTGAGCGCAGAGCAGTGCTTCTTCCATTGGGATGGCGTGGGCCAGCGGTCCCAAGGGCCATGGGGAGGGAGGGGTAAAGGAGGTTGGGGCCCTTCTGCTTCGTCTGGTGGGCTCTGAACGGCGTAACTCCTACAACAATTTTGGAAGATGCAGTAGAGCTCGGCCAACTTAGACCCTTACTCTATCTCAGGTATGGAGAGGCATGTGAATCGCCAGGGATCAAACTCCATACGAGCGCTGATCATCGGGGATTCCACTGCTCTGGCACAGATGCTCGCTGAGATGGAGAGCAGGTCGGTGCGCTTTGAGGTCCGTGGAGTTCCTTCCTTCCTAGAGGCGGAGCGGTTGCTCGGGCCTTTCCAGCCGGATGTGGTTTTTGTGGATTGGAGATTACCTGGGCTGCATGACTTCCTGAAGCGCATCCGACCCCAGCCCATCGGGCGGGTGATCATCGGCCCACCGCTGTCGGCATCGGAACTCGTGCGCCTGGTACGCCTGGGAGCTCATGACTTCCTGCTTGCTCCCCATCATCCGGATGAAATCTTAGATTGCCTTCGGCGGATCACCGCGTTGGTCCATGAGCGCCGCCGGATTGCGGGGATGGCGGAGCGCTTGCAGCGCCAGCTGCAGCAACTCAGCGTCCTCTACGAGGTCGGGCAGACGCTAACCGCTTCCCTGCGTTTAGAGGAGATCCTCCCCTCAATTGTGGAAGCGGCCATCCATCTAACCCACGCGGAAGAAGGCGGCGTATGGTTGTTGGATGAGACCGGCCAGATCCTGCGTCTTCAGATCTATCGGAGTCGGGACACGGAACCCTCTTCGGCGGCGATCCCTATCCCTTCAACTGTGCCCGTCCTCGACAGCCTCCTGGGACGGGCGGTCCGCACCGGCCGTCCGATCCTATTGGGGCCGGGGGTTCATAAACTGGATACGGGGATCCTGGTGCGATCGCTCCTGTATGTGCCCCTCCGGGTCCATGGCCGCATCCTGGGAATTCTAGGGGTGATCAACCGCCTTCAGGAGTCCGGTTTCTCAGAAGTAGATATCCATTTTCTCACGATGCTGGGGGATTACGCCGCGGTCGCTATTGAAAAAGCGCGGCTCTTCGAAACCATTCAAACCGAAAAGGGGAAGCTGGAAGCGATCCTCCAGGGGATCGAGGAGCTCGTTCTGGTGGTGGATTTCCAGGAAACGCTGATTCTGATGAACCGCTCGGCCCATCAGCACCTGGGCATTCCACCCCAGGCGTTAGGCCAACCGTTCCGCACCGTGATCGCTCACCCAGAGATCCTTTCCCTTTTCGACAAGAAGCCGCCGATCGGCCAGACCGTTCGCCAGGAGGTCACCCTCCCCACCCGCTTGACCTTCCAGGCTAGCTTGACCGCTGTGGAGGGGGTAGGGTATGTCATGGTGATGCAGGATATCACATATTTGAAAGAGCTGGACCGCATTAAATCCGAGTTTGTCTCCATTGTTTCCCACGATGTCCGTACCCCTTTGACCACCATCCGAGGCTATGTCAGTCTGTTGCCCCGTGTGGGCCCGTTGAACCCTCGTCAACAGGAGTTCGTGCAGAAAGTGGAGCGGGCCATGCAGACCATCGTGGAGCTGTTGAACAACCTCCTGGATCTCTCACGGCTGGAATCCGGATATGCCTTGTCCATGGAAACCTGCTCTCTAACGGAGATCTTGAACGAAGCGATCCAGATCATTCGTCCCCAAGCGGAAGAAAAACGACACACCCTGATCGTAGAGATACCGGGGGATCTACCCGCCGTTCAGGGGGATCCCCGTCGCCTGGAGCAGGTGTTTCTGAACCTCCTGAGCAATGCGGTGAAATACACACCCCCCGGCGGGCGTATCACCGTGGACGCGCGGGAGCAGGAGGGCTATATCGCAGTGCGGGTCAGCGATACCGGAGTGGGCATATCGCCGACCGATCTCCCACATATTTTCAGTAAATTCTACCGTGTCCAGCGTGAAGGTGAGATGACAGAAGGAACGGGCCTGGGCCTGGCCATCGTGAAATCCATTGTGGAACGCCACGGCGGCCGCGTATGGGCGGAAAGCGAACTGGGGAAAGGCAGCACGTTCACCGTCCTGCTCCCTTGTCATCCCCCCTATGCCGCACGCTCTCCTCTGGCCCCCATTCGGGGCAACCTAACGCAGGATCCCCAGCCCCCGCAATAGCAGCAACACAACCAGCCAGGCCGCATACCCCCCGACGATGCTCCATCCGAAGGGAACACGGAGAGAGAGCAGCGCCCAGGCGGCAAGGACGAACCCGAACGAGGGGATGAGCGCCAAGAGGGTGGCCCATGTGAAATGGGCGGTTTGTTCGATATCGCGGGTTTCAGCGTAAACGATCCACATGGCCAGCGGGATGCTTAAGGGCATCGCGGCCAGGATCCCCGCCAGCACGCGGGAGCGTTCCTGGATCAGGGCAACAGCCGCGATGATCATCCAGGCGATCCCGATGTTTAACCAGCGATGCATCTACAGCCTCCGATAGCGAATCGGCGTCCCAGGCTCCTTTTCCAGCTGATCCAGGTTGGCCACCTGTAGGTAGCCCCGGTCGTAGAGATACTCCACATGGGCCCCGGCCTCGAGGAGAGCCAACAGCACCCCATAGCCGTATTGCCGGCCGAAAAGGGCCTTTGAGATCTCCGCGATGGTGCGGGGTTCCTTGCAGATTTCCAAGACCCGTTCCAGACGCTGATGGTGAAAGGCCTCGATCGCCGCGATCCGCTCATAGGGATTCAGAATGGGATCCTCATGCCCTCCGAACGCCAGGGCGATATCCGGGATCGCCGCGACCCGACGCAGGGATTCCAAATAATGCCCCAGGCCAGTGTAGCGGGTGATCTGCTCTGGGGCCTGATGAGGGGTCGTATGGGCCAGGACATGATCTGAAGTCAGCAGCACTTCATCGATCTGCAGGCACACCTGACCAGGGCAATGTCCAGGAGTATGATGCACGCGGAGGATCCCGAAGAGCACCTCTCCATCTGTCAATACGCCTTCCACCGGAGTGGATTGAAACAGCGCTTTCATGCTGAGATAAAGGTTAAGAAGGGCGGACTGTCGCTCAGGCGAGACGCCTGCCTGGTTCAGGAAATAACGGATCTCCTGGGCCACCGTGATCAGCCGCTCCGAATAATTCACCAAGACGCGGCGATCTAATTCGTGTACGAACACAGGGGCTGGGCTCTGCTGGCGGATAGCGGCCAACCCTCCGAAATGATCGATATGCCCATGGGTGATGAGGATCGCCGTGAGATGATGGAGATCCACCTGGCACCCATAGCGAGCTCGCAGGATCTCAAATCCTCGGCGGAGATCCTCCACGCTCTCCGACAGCCCGGAGCCGGCATCCACTAAGATGCGATGATCATCGGCGAGGATGAGATACACGTAGCCGTCCAGTTCGGGGAAGAGACGTATCGGGAGACGGTAGATCTCCACCCCGCCCTTGGTGCGATAACGCAATACCCCGTCACGCTCCTCCCATGGTCCCTGCATAATGGCCTCCGCTCTTAGAGAGTATCTGAGAAATATGCAGGAAACCACGTAACGGTTCCGCCGTTCTCACACAACGCCCATCTGGGTATCCGGGGTTTCCGGATGGGGGCCTTTGGGGCCGAGCCGCGCGCCTTCGGCGCGCGGCTCGGCCCCAAACTATTTTCCCCCGCCTCCTGAAGAGAGCTCCGGACGGAATGGAACCGGGTTGAAGAGTTACATCGAACTTCTCGAACCCGAAGGCGGGCGATCGATTGTAAACCCCACCGGTGTGCCTGTTTCGTGGGCCCACTGGACCCCCGCCTCTCATGGGACGGCCCTGCACCGCGTCTTGACGCTTCCTCCCTCTTCCCGGCCCGAGGGAAAAGATAAAGAGCCTATAGGGTTCAGGGAAGCAGATCCCGGATCACTCGCAGGATCCCTTGATCCCACGCCACCCGGTGGGTTACCCCCACTTTGCCCGCAAGCTCCATTTTGTGGGCTAGATACCACTCATACGTTCGAATGAGGGATTCCGCGTTGCTGTAACGGGGGCGCCATCCCAGCTTGGCCTTCGCCCGATCGATCGCCACAAAGGAGTCCTTGTCCGCGGTCCCATAGACCCACCGGTAGAGAGGCGACAGGCGAAGCGCCTCGAAGAGGGCTAGGGCAACCTTGACCGGACGGGCCGGCAGAGGCCAGACCCGCGCGCCGGTGCCGGCATAATCGCAAAGCGCCTGCACATCCTCCCGGACCGTGCCGAACCGCTCGGCGCCGATGTTGAATGTGTCATTCGCCCGATCGGCGTCCACCGTGAGGGCCAGCATGACGGCGTCAGTCAAGTCGTCCACATCCAGCAACTGATAACGATTTCTGCCGCTGCCGATAATGGGGATCGGCTTGCCCCGTTCCACCCAATCGAACAGGATCTGGAAAACCCCCAGCCGGCCGGGCCCGATGAAGGTCTTGGGCCGGATCACCGTCACGATCAGCCCCCGCTCCCGGAAGGATTGGCAGATCTGCTCGGCCATGATCTTGCTCTGGCCATAGGGTCCAACGCCGTGGAGCGGATCGTCCTCTAAGATCGGATGCTTTTTGGGGATACCGTAAACGGCTGTGGAGGAAATAAAAACCACCCGCCGGACGCCGTGAGCCAGGGCGCTCTCCAGCACGGTTCGAGTGCCCTCCACGTTCACAGAGAAGATCTCCCGGCGAGGCCATAAGGGCAAGGCGGCCGCCGCGTGGATCACGGCGTCAACGCCCCGCATCATCCGGTCCACCAGCTCCCGATCGCGCACATCCCCTTTGTTGAACGAAACAGGGCCGATGTAATCCTCCACGATGTAGTCCGCGATATCCAGCAAGACCACCTCGTGGCCATGTTGGAGAAGCTTATTGGCCATATGGAAGCCAAAGAATCCTGCGCCACCTGTGAGCAAGACCCGCATAGGACCTCCTCGAGATCGTCGCCGCATATCTTTGATTGACCGAGGAGCTTCCCGGCGGAAGCCCAATGATGCTTTCATGGCTCCCTTCACGAGAGAAGACCGGTCCAGGCTCCCTGCTTAACGATAACACCATGTTGGGTAACCTGGCAATGATGATCTCTCGACACCAAAGGCTGAACAATGTTTCTTATTTGATCTTTGGATACAACTGAACGCGCTGTTAAGCCGTTTCCATGGGGATTTTTGGGGCTGGGGGCCGCCAAAGGCGGCCCCCA
>DATMAC010000067.1:0-9516 GCA_035573655.1 Thermoflexus sp. | reverse complement strand
GGTTTCCTGAGCCTCCTCAGCATTCTCGGGGCCGGGGTAGGGAAAATCATCCGACGACAAGGAGGTGTGCGGGCATTCAGCCGGTGGTTCATGGGGGCCCTGCTGATGGCCGGGTTATTGAGCGGTTGCGGGCCATTGGGGGAAGCGCCCTGGCCTTCGGAGGAGACCCCTCCACCTGGAACCCCGGCCGCGGCCTCCGGGCTGGAGCAACCGGTAGGGGTCGTGACCCCGTCCCCCACGCCGACGGCGCCGAAACCGCCCGCTCCCCCGACCCCTGGACCGGTCCCAACCCCTCGCCCCCTCATTCTCCCTTCGGCGGAGGAGGTAAGGAAGCAGACCGCCCATTGGAAGGTGTTCGAAGACCCGGAGTTGGGCCTACGCTTTCGGTATCCCGCGGAGTATGAGATCCGCATTCAACCGATCTCTCGCCAGCAGGGGGGCCTCTCGATCGACCGTCCGACGCTGGACCCTCACTGGGGAGAGATCCGAGAGATCTTCATTGGGATGCGGGTGTTCCTGCTGGAGGGGAAAGATCCTCGGCTGACCACGCCGGAGGGCCTGGAGACTTGGGTCCGGGAGTTGCCGGAGGGTGAGAACCCGATTCCCGGCGGGGGGCCGATTCGGGTGGTGGAGAAGCTCCAGGTGGGGGGACGTCCCGCCTTTGTGATCCAGGAACCGCTCTGGCCTGGGGACTCCCCGAAGGTTCAGAGCTTGATCGTCATCGGCAAAGAGCGGGTGCTCTGGATCAGTTTGGGGGACACCATGTATCTGAATCCGGAGCGAGCGGAAAAACTCTGGCCCCAGCAGATGATCTGGCTGGCGACGCTGGAGGTGATTCGGTAAGGATGGCTGGGCGCTGCGATAGGGGAACGATCAACATCCTGTCGCGAGGAAGCGAACGGGTGTGTCGTAGCGCTGGATGCGGATGGCCGGACTGTCTGCAGCGTTCCACACCCATGATCGATTGGACCCGCCCGACCTTCGCCGGGTTGGGTTACGATCCCGTTCAACAAAGGTGTTTCTCCTGCGAGGTCCAGGTGACGATTCCGTGTTGAGGAGGTTCCCAGTGGGATGGCGTGGTCTACGCTTGGCCCTCCTGATCGGGCTGGGATTGGAGCTGGCGTGCACGGCGCCCGGGGGCGCTGCCCCCGGTGCGCCGGGTTCCCCTACAAGCCCGGCCACCCCGCCCGCTTCCCCCTCGCCGACGGTCTCTTCCTCCCCTTCGCCGACTCCTCGGCCTTCTCCCTCCCCGACGCCGATGGTATGGCAACGCCAGCAACACTCCTTCATGCTTAAAGATAAAGAGATTCGTTTCTCATTTTTGTGTCCCAAGGGTTGGGTGGTGATCGTTCATCCGGATGGCTACCTTGTCCATGTGCAGAACATCTCTCCTTTTGATCATCCGGCGGACGTGCCGGGCGGCCTATCGGGAGGCTTTGTCAAAATAAGTTTTATGCTCGATCCCAAGGCCAATCCTGAGAAACTTCAAGGGGAAGATGTTTGGATCAATGGCATTCCCTGGAAACAGACGATCAACGCGGGGGGAATATCCGGGGATCACTCCATGACATTAGAAACAGTACGCGATGGGATGGTATTTCGAATCTATACCTATATCACTGGTACAGGGGGCAAGGGGCCGCTTTTTGAGAGCCATCTGGCAACCCTGACCCAAATGATCCATAGTCTGGCTTTTGAACCGACAGTTCCCCCGGAACGGCCACTGGAGGTTCCGCCCCCGCCAGCGAATGGTCGCCCTGGCCAACCATAATAAGTGGAAAGGGTGAGACGATGAAACAACAACTTGTCTTTGTGGCCTCATTGATTGTCATTGTACTGACGAGGTGCACGTTATTTTCTCCCCCTGAGGGAAAGGGCACACCGCCTCCACCATTGCAGGAGGCAGCGGGTGGCACCCCTACCCCGGTCCCAACCTTGGAAGCCGAGCCCGCTTGGCTTGAGCCACAGGCTCGCCTCGCATTAATTTTCAAGCGCCCCTCCCCCTTGGGGGGGCAGGATCTCTATCGTCTATCTCCAGATGGTCGCCCTCCTGTCCGATTGCTCAACCTCCAGGATGAACTGTTCCGAGCCTCCGCTTCCCCGGATGGAAAGTTCCTGGCCATCCACACCAGGCCACGGGAAGGAGCGAAGCGTGATAAGCTCTTTCTGCTCTCCTTATCCGATTTGAGCCTGGATCTGGTGACCCAGGACACGTGGATTACCACAATGGCTTGGGCCCCTTCGGGAAGCGCCTTGACGTTTTCCCAGTGGACAGACGGTAGCGTACAAATCGTCTCCTATGATCTAACAGCTCACCGCCTCCGCACGCTCTTCGAGTGGCGCGGGAGCGGCCCGTGGGACATTGTGGGTTGGGTCTTGGATGACGGGAAGTTATTGCTTTCTCACCTTGCCGGCGGTGGCCTTCTGATTGATCAGCTTGACCTGCTCGATGTACAAACAGCCGAGGTAAAAACCGTTTACACCGACTCCACCAAATTGACCAGCATCGTCTCGGTTGCCCCGGGCGGCCGGGTGGCGCTCGTAGGACAGCTGCGATCCACGACTGATCCTAGGGTTCGGCTGCAACGCCTGGATCTGACGAATAACCGCCTGACCCCGCTCATGGAGCCCGAGGACGCAAACGCCTTGGTGGCCAGCGTGCCCGTCTGGTCTCCAACAGGGAAACGCGTTGCCTTCACTGTAAGCAGCAGCTTCGGGAAAGGGGCACAGGGTGTTGACAGGATTGTCATCTTGGATGTCGAGAGCGGCGAAGTTTCTACAGTTGTCGAATTTGCGAATCCCAGCCCACTGGCCTTTCCCCTGGCTTGGCTTTCCGAAGAGGTGTTACTGGTCAGCAATCTGAGCGAAGAGAGCACTGAAGTGCTTTATTCGATACGCACCGATGGAACAGGAATGCAGCGCATCCTTGATCTCAGCGGAGGCCGCTGGCTCACGGTATCGCCATAATGTTGTGGGTGCGGTTGGATCGGGTGCCCAACCGATGGGGTGGTGGGGGAGGCCAATAACGGTGAGGAGCCCTGGCATGGATCAAATCACTTATGCCAAACGTGGCTGCGCTGGACTGCTGGTTGCCGGGGGTGGGAGGGTCGGGTGGACGGCAATCGGACGCTTGGCCCTGCCCATGCGGGTGTTGGCCCTCCGTGTCCACGACTCCGACCGCTACCTGGCCGAGATGTGGGAAGCGGGAGCCAGAGGCTGCCTCCTCAAAGCAGAACCCCTGGAGCGCATTGCCTCGGCCATCCCGCCGGTGGCCCGCGGCGCATGGGTTTTTGTGACCTGTAAGGACCTACCGGTCCGAACCCGGTAATTTCTACAGTAGACAGCGGGCACGGAATCGATTAGCGTGAAGATGCCACCGGCGGAAGGCCGGGGAGGATCTAAGCAGGAGTTGTGAAATGCGATTCGCAAAACCAGAAGGGGGCGTAGCATGCACAAGATAAAACTTTCTGTGATATTTGCTTCTGTCATTGGGTTCTCGCTGATCGCAGGGCTGGGAATCAGGAGCGTTCTGAACCGCTCGGCGCCCGCTGCTCAGCCGGAAAGCGCGGCCGGGCGCCCTGCGCATCCTACCATTGAAGCCCTGAAAGCCGAATTGGAGCGGGCGACTCAGGAAGAATTGACAAAAGGATGTGTCGAGCGGGATCCCCAAACGGGTGAGCCGGTGCTCTGTGGTTCGTCCAAAGCGCGTGTCGAAGCGATCCACGCGCGTCTGGTGGAAGAGACGCTGAAGGCCGAGCAGCGGGAGCCCGAGGCCGTGGCCAGGGTCATTGCCCGGATCCGGGCGCTGCGGGAGGATCCATCCCTGGAGGTCTTCTTTCAAGGGACCTCGGCGAATCCGTACCTGGACGCCTCGCATCATGTGGAGATCTATCAGGACGATCGGGGGATGATGTATTTCGTGGACCCGGCGACCGACGAGGTCTTCCAGTTTGGTCCGGGGCCGAACAGCCAGGTGGAATTTTGCTCAAGCCCGAGCCTTGATGTGGACAAATTGCGGCAGCGGGCCGAGTCGTTCCTGGGCAAGAATATTCCGGGCTTTCAGCAGATTCAAGAGAACTGGACATATTTGGAATCTGCCAAGGGTGGGACTTCTTTTATATTCCGCTGGGAGGCACCGGGCGCATCAGCCGGAGAAGAGATACAACCGGTTGTCCAGGTGGTGCTTTCCCCGTGTGGAGAGATTAAGAGCTTCCTCAATACCTCCAGCCTGGGCCGGTAAGAGCTCCATTTGAGAAGGTGGCCGTCGATAGAGGGTCATCCACTGGCGCCAGCTGAATAGAATCTATGGGGAGAGGTCATGGGATATGAGCGGACCCGTGACACGAAGCGTGATGCGCCTATATCGGTTCTTTGGGGCGCTCGTGCTGGGGCTGACCGCGTGTAGCCCCCGTCCGCCCCAGCCCTCTATCCCGCCGGCTTCCCCCACGCCAGGCGGGACCCCCTCCCCCGCAGGTCCTACGTCTACGCCTCGCCCCACTTACACGCCGCGCCCTACCCCTACCCCCTCCGCAGCCCTCTGCAAATGGCTCGGGGGGCCCGCCGGCCTCCCCGATCTCTCCGCACTACGATGGGAGGAGCGGACCCTCGGCCCCCATCGCGTGCGGGTGCTGGACGGCCTTCCTCTCCCGCCCATCCCCCACATCCTAACACCGGACGGCCGCTTCTTGGAGGTGCTCTTCGTTACCACAGAGGGGAAGGCGCTGGTGGCCCTGGATCTCGCCGGCACAGCCCACCGGCTGGTGCAGGCGCCGTCTGGGTCCTGCCCGCTGGCCGATTGGGTCCTCTGCCTGGCTCCGGAATGGCTGCGGGAGGATCCCACCCTCGCGGCGCGCAACCGGCTCCCCGACGGCCGGCGGCTGCGGATCGACGAGACCGGCCGGGTGCGGGTGGAAGATGGAGAGACGCTCACGGTCGACACCCCCGTCCCGTTCGAAGCGGTCTACCCGGCGGGGGCGAACGGCGCCCTGGGCGTTGACGGGATGGGCCAATTGTGGCGCGGGACCTTGCGGCCTCCGGCGTGGGAGCGGGTCCAGGATGCGCAGGGCCGGCCCCTGGACGGCGGCTGGATCCGCCCGGTCCAATCCCCCGACTGGGCCCTCGTCTTCAACGTCGTGTTCGAGTTCGTGCCCCCGACGGCGACGCCCCGGCCCCCTCGGATCGAACCGGGGACCCGTGGCCCCTCTCCCCCAACCCCTACGCCGTACATCCCAAGCCACGGGGTGCCGGTGGCCTTCCACTTTTGGCGGGTGCCGCTGAAGCGGGGCGCGCCGGCGGTGCGGCTGTCCACGTTCCGGGCGGAGGTGCTCGGCACCGATATGCCAACGCCGGGCCCGGTGCTGCTCCGTGACGGCCGCCACGTGGTGCTTTACTGGCCCTTTATGGTGGTCGCTGAGGGGATCTGGTCCATTAGCGCGCTGGTGGACGTGGAGACCGGGCAGCGGGTGGGGGAGGAGGCGCTGGGATTGCCCGATGGGACCGTGCTGGTGAACGTGACGGCGATGGCCGACGGCCGTTGGGTCTTGGGGGAGGTGGTCGACCGGCGCACCCGGGAGGGACAGGAGATCTGGGTGGCTTCGGGGGAAGACCTCTCGAGGCACTGGACGTTCGCGGGCTGGCAAGGGGTGCAGGCGTGGCATCCGGCCGGGGAGGGGGTGGTGGTGCGGGCGGGGACGATGGCGGAACCGGAGCGATTGGGGGTGCTACGGCTGCCGCCGGGCGCGGAGGGGGTGCGGCCGCTGGAAGGGATACAGCCCCCGGTGGGATGGGCGGGGGATTGGGTGGTGGGACGGGCAGTGGAAGCCCCCGCGAAGGTGCGGGCGGTGGATCCCCAGGGGCGGGTGGAGGAGCTGGATCTTTCCGCCCCCGGGGCGTTCTTGCAGGATGTGATGAGCGGGCGGGATCGGGTCTGGCTGGTGGTGGGCACGGTGGGGCCGGAACGCCGGTGCCGTTACACCCTGGTGGAATGGGCGCTCCCCGCCCCGTGAGCGGCAAAACCGCGAACCCTGGGGTCCTCACGGAATCCCCTCACCCGTTCCAGGGCAACAGGGAGTCCTCCTCGTAGAACTTCTGTGGGGTGCGCGCAATCGATGTGGCCCGCACCCCATTCGGGAACTTCCCTCTTCCCCGCGTGACGAAGTCGCGCGGGAAGGGGAGATGAGGAAGCCAATCCACCCCATTGTGAAGGATGAAGGATCTCCCTCCATCGAAGGCCTTTCCTAATTGTATAGCCTGATCAATCCAGGCACCTCCCGGGCCCGGATCAACCATGCCCGGAACCCGGGAATTTCGCTGAACCTCTTGACAAAAATTGCCCCCTGTGCTATACATAACTTCAAACTCCTGGGGTGATAGAAGGACGATGACGGGCAACCATTGGATTCCACCGGCTGGTGCGAGGGGCGCTCCGCGGCGGCGGATCGCCCAGCGGGTGGATTTCATGTCTTCGATGAACACCTGTATCTGTCCTGAGCGGGGGCAGTGGGGGGCCGCCCGCTTGGGACGCGCGCCCCGCTGAGCGGAACCGACCTCCTTCTGCCCCCGCTTTCCCCAAATCTGAAGCTCTCTACGCCACTGTAAGCTGAGATCTTCCCACTTTCTAGATATCCGGTTGGGTTTTCTGCCCTCGTCCCTTTGTATCCGGATCCCGGGGATAGGGATATAGGGGACTAGAGGTCATGGACCCAATCCAACCCTCTTCGCTTTCCAAGATGAACTGGGAAAGGAGGTTGCCATGGCGACGTATGCGGATCCTTTGGCGTTAGTGGATACGGAATGGGTGGCTCAGCACCTTCAGGATCCGAAGGTGCGGATCGTGGAGGTGGATTACGACCCGGACAGCGCCTATCATCTGGGCCACATCCCTGGAGCTGTCCTGTTTGACTGGCGCAAGGATCTGAACGACCCGGTGCGGCGGGATATCCTGAGCCGGGAGGCCTTTGAGGCCCTCAACAGCCGGGCCGGGATCTCGAATGACACGACGGTGGTGCTCTACGGCGATTTCCGGAACTGGTTCGCGGCCTTCGCTTTCTGGATCTACAAGCTCTATGGCCATAGGGATGTGCGCTTGCTCAACGGGGGCCGCAAGAAGTGGATCGAGGAGAAACGCCCCCTCAGCGAGGAGGTGCCCACTTACCCGCCGGCGACCTACCGGGCCCAGGAACCGGACGCCCGGCTGCGGGCGCATCTCCCCTATGTGCTGAACGTGTTGGGCAAGCGAGGGATCGTCCTGGTGGACGTACGGTCGCCGGCGGAGTTCGCGGGGGAGATCACCGCGCCGCCGGAATATCCCAACGAAGCGGCCCAGCGGGGCGGCCATATCCCCGGCGCGGTGAACATCCCCTGGTCCAAGGCCCTCAATGACGACGACACCTTCAAGGACCCGGAGGCCCTGCGCCGGATCTACGAGGAGGCAGGGATCACACCGGATAAGGAGGTCATCACCTACTGCCGCATCGGGGAGCGGTCCTCCGTCACCTGGTTCGTGTTGCGCCATCTCCTGGGGTACCCCAACGTCCGCAACTACGACGGCTCCTGGTCGGAGTGGGGCAACACGATCGGGGTGCCGATTGAGCGCTGAGCGCACGGGGCGGGCCCCTGAGTCAGGGGCCCGCCCGTCCCGGATGGGAGGCTGCGATGCGAATCGTACAGACAGTCGATCTGCGGGCCCCCATCGAGCTGTGCACCGAGTCGCCCATCGGCCAGGTCCAGCAGGCCTTGGCCGATTTGGGCCCGGGGGAGGCGGTGGCGGTGCTAGTGCGGGGCTATGCGGACGAGTTCACGGTCACCGCGTGGGCAAAGCGCAACGGATACACGGTGATCAGGGTCGAGCGAGAAGGGGAGGAGGCACGCGTGGTGCTCGCGATCTTGCCTGGATGAATTCGTGTTCCTTCCAGATTGGATTTTTGGTTTTGGTCCCTTGGGGATTTGGGGGCGAGCCGGGCGCCGAAGGCGCCCGGCTCGCCCCCAATGGATTTTTGATCTCCCCTTTCCACGCCCTTCGGGCCGCGAGGAGAGGCGATTCCCTTCCTCATCGTTATGCGGTCTTTGTTCGAACTTTGAAAAGCTCTGGGAGAGAGAAAACAGGAAGCGACCCGGGTGCTGAAGGCGCCTGGCTCACCTCCCACAATTCCCTGTAGGGAAGATGCGCTGCTGGCGAAGGGTGACTGTTGATCCACTCCAATTCTCTGGCGATGGAGGAGCGTCTTCCATGCTGGAAGACATGCAAACTTCAAGCGCTCTGGCGCTGGACCAGCTTCTCGATTTAGGGCGAGCGCGGGGGTATGTCACCTTCGAAGAGATCCTTCGGTTTTTCCCGGAGGCGGAAAACGATTTAGATCGGCTGGATGAGATCTTCGCCGCCCTCTTGGAGGCAGGGATCGACGTCACGGACACCCCCGAAGAAGAGGATTTGGGCCTGGAGCTGGAGGAGGTGGAAGAGGATGAGCTCAGGGGCGAGGAGGAGCTGGAGGAAGCGCTGGAATCCGACGATTCCCTCGGCCTCTACCTGAAGGAGGTCGGACGGATCCCCCTGCTGACGCCGGAAGAGGAGATCGCGCTCGCTCAACGGATCGAGCGGGGCCGTCAGGCGGAGCGCCGCCTGGCCCAGGGGAACCTTTCCCCCGAAGAGCGACGCCGTTTGGAGGAGATCGCCGCCGACGGCCGGGCCGCTCAGGATCACATGATCTTGGCCAACACCCGGCTGGTGATCAGTGTGGCGAAGAAATACATCGGCCGGGGGCTCCCGCTCTCGGACCTCATCCAGGAAGGGAACATCGGCTTGATCCGGGCGGTCCAGAAGTTCGACTGGCGCCGGGGCCATAAGTTCTCCACGTATGCCACCTGGTGGATCCGCCAAGCGGTCACCCGGGCCATCGCCGATCAGTCCCGCACCATCCGGGTCCCCGTCCATATGGGGGACCAGATCAACAAGCTCTTGCGCACGCAGCAGCAACTGGCCCAGGAGCTCGGCCGCGACCCAACGGTGGAGGAGATGGCGGAGGCCATGGGGGTTTCGCCTTCCCACGTCGAGCAGTTGTTGCAGATGGCCCGTCAACCGATCTCCATCGAGACCCCCGTGGACGAGGAAGAAGAAAGCGTATTAGGGGATTTCATTGAAGACCGGGGGATGACTTCGCCTTCCGAGGCCGTCAGTCAGAAGATGCTCCAGGAGATCCTCCATGAAGTCCTCGCGACTCTTTCCCCGCGGGAGATGCGGATTCTGAAATTGCGCTACGGCCTGGTCGACGGACGGATGTATACGCTGGAGGAGGTGGGGCGGAAGTTGGGGGTGACCCGCGAGCGGGTGCGGCAGATCGAAGCGCAGGCCCTCGCTCGCCTGCGCCACCCCGTCTACGCCCGTCGGCTGCGCGAGTTCCTGCGGGAATGATCGGAGGCGTTCACACCTCAGGGATCCTCGGTCTTATCCATTCGGTGAAACAACGAGGCGAGGCGTCTTTAACGCCTCGCCTCGTTGTTTGATCCGCCCGCAACGCCCAT
>DATMAC010000066.1:0-9762 GCA_035573655.1 Thermoflexus sp. | reverse complement strand
GGGGGCCGAAGGCCCCCGGCCCAGCCCCAGAAACCCCTGAATAAAAGGCTTGGATCGCAACGCCGCCCCTGGAGGCAGGTTGAGGATCCCACCCGTTCGATGTCCCCACTCATGTCCGAACTTCAGATTCTCCCCATTGGCATGTCACCCGCTTCCCGATATGATTAGTAGAGTGGTGAAACTCACCCGAACGATGAAGCTCGAACGCCATGGGGATCCGGGGGATCGCCCAGGCGGAACGGCGGGCCATGGATCCCTAATCTTTCGCTTTCAGATCAGGATGGCTGGAACATGAAGAAATCGAAGTCCGCTCAAGTGATGGCCACAAACCCCAAGGCCTACCATGACTATCACATCGAGGAAACCTACGAGGCCGGTATCGCTCTCACCGGGAGCGAGATCAAATCGATCCGGGCGGGGAAGATCTCCCTGCGGGAAGGGTATGTGTTGCCTCGGGATGGTGAGCTGTGGCTGATGAACGTGCACATCGCGCCCTACGAGCCGGCCGCGCGAGACAACCCGGATCCCCGCCGGCCCCGCAAGCTCCTCTTGCATCGCCATGAGATCAATCGCCTGATCGGCAAGGCCCAGGAGAAGGGATATACCATCGTGCCCCTCAGGGTCTATCTGAACGAGCGGGGCTTCGCCAAGGTGGAGATCGCCTTGGTCAAGGGGAAGAAGCAATATGAGAAGCGCCGGGCCATCGCGGAGCGCGAAGCCCGTCGGGAGGTCGAACGGGCCTTGAAGGGGATCGATTGAGACCGAGGATGGCCCCTACTATAGGTGTTCGCATCCTGGTGTAGGGGCACCCCTGGTGGGTGCCCTTTATAGGCAGGCACAAAGCCTGCCCCTACCAAGGGCATTCGCATCCTAAGGTAGGGGCACTCCTTGTGGGCATCCCTACGCGGGCGCCCAGGGAAGGAGCATGATGTCGGTCGAGATCATAAACGAACGCTTTGTGGTCGATGGGCGGGCGCTGGCCTCCATCCGGGAGATCAACCGCCTGCCGGCGCCGATCCGGCAGGCGATCTACCGCACGCTGATTCCGGATTTCCTCTTAGAACGTTACGGCATCGATCCCCTCACCCTGACCGATCCCGAGGGGCGTCCTCTGGTGGAGATCGAGGCCGTTCCAGGAGGCCCCGACGTCCAGATCCGAATCTGGCGGCGGGTGGACGATCGAGATCCACTGGTTTACCTGCACTTTGCGGAGACGCTTCATAATCGGATCATCGTCCTGCTCTTCATGACCAACGATCCGGAGTCCCCCCGCTTCGATGTGGATCGGGACTGGCATGGCCGGCCGACGAAATACGGGACGATGAGCCGGAACATCGAGGCGGAGATCGCGGCCATGCAGTTCGGCCTGGCGCCCGGCCAGGTGCGGCGGGGATTGCGCCTGACGAAACACATGCTCCCCCTGTTTGAGCGCTTCATCGCCCGTTTGGGCCATGATATGTTCCTAGTGGAACCCCTGGCGTATCACGCCGCTATTCTGTTCGAACGTTACGGTTGCGGGTATATCCAGGGGCGGACCAAAATGGAGTGGATCCATCGGGAGTTCCAGCCAGGCGGGGAGCTCTATCGTCGCCTGGATGGCTCCACGCCGTTCCGCCAGCCGGGGATGGAGCGGACGGTGCGCGGCCGCTCGTGGGCGATCTACGACGGGATCCTCGGCGAGCCCTTCGACGGCGTCCATATGTATAAACGGGTGGGGCACCACGCCGGGGTGTGCACCTTCCCCGATGCGGTCTGGTAGTGATGAAGGACCTGACGGTGATCTCTCGGGAGATCCTTGAAACCACGATGCGCGCGCTGATCATCCTGGCCCTCACCGGGCTCCTGTGGTGGGGGATCGGGCGGCTGGTGCGCGTTCCCCTTCCCAAGGTGGACCCGGAGCGGGCCCGACGGATCGAGGCGGCCCTCTCCCTGACCCGCAGCTTATTGCGCGCCGTGCTTTTGGCCGTGGCTCTCCTTATGTTGCTTTCCCTTCTCGGCTTAAACCTCGCCCCCATCCTGACCGGGGCGGGGATCGCCGGGATCATCATCGGCTTGGGTGCCCAGAGTCTGATTCGTGATCTCATCGCCGGCCTGATCATCGTGCTGGAGGATCCCTTCGGGATCGGGGAGACCGTGCGGGCAGCGGGGGTGATGGGGACGGTGGAGCGGATCACGATGCGGGCGACGTATCTGCGGGATGCGGATGGGACGCTCCACGTGATCCCCAACAGCATGCTGGGGGTAGTGAGCAACCTCAGCCGGGATTGGGCCCAGGTAGGGGTCGAGCTTCCGCTGCCGCGGGACTTCCGACTGGAACATCTGGAGCTCATGATGCGGTCGGCTGCTGAAGCCCTCGCCCAAGATCCCGAGGTCGCAGGGGCGTTGCTACAGCCCCCCGTGTTCGCGGGGATTGAGGGAATCAGCGAGACAGCGATCACAGTGCGCATCGAGGCCCGGGCACGCCCCTCGGCGCGCTGGACAGTCGCTCGGCGGATGCGGTATCATCTGGTGGAGGCGTTGCAAATGCTTCGTCTACAGACAGAGGAAGAGCCCATCGCATCTCAGGAGGGATAAATGCGAAGCAGAATATGGCGCGCTCTCGGGATCCTCATCGGCCTACTGGCTGCTGCCTGCCAGGGGCTGCCGTTCGGGGCGGTGCCGCCTACGGCCACCTTCCCGCCCACCCGCACTCCACGCCCCACCGCGACAGCCACTCCCACGCCCACCGTCACGCCTTCCCCGACCGCAACGTTCACGCCGACGCCGACCGATACCCCTACCCCTACGCGCACGCCCACACGGACCCGGCCTCCGTTCACGCCAACGCCGCGCCCGACGGCCACGCCCGTTCCTACCCCCACTCCAGCCTTCGACTTCTACCCAGAGCCGATGAGCAAGGCTCCGAACTGCGGAACTGTATATATGGAAGGCTATATTCGGGACGCTGCCGGCAACCCCATCGACGGCGTGTGGTATCGTCTGCGGATGTTCTTCCCCTCCGGCGGCGGCTATGAGCAGGTCTGCCTCTCGCCAGGGGATGGGAACTGCGAGGACTACAAGCAGAGCGGCGGCCGGGCGCCGGGGATGTGGGGCTTCGCTCCGTTGAACCCGGCGGATTACCACAAGCCCTTCCGGTTCATCATCGAGATCGTGGAGAGCCCGGGCAACCCCCGTCCGCTCTCACCGCAGGTGATCATTGATCACCAGGACTGCGACCAGGTCGGCCAATACGTCTTTGACTGGAAGCGTCGATATTGATCCTGGGGATAGCTACCTACCCATCTGATCAGTAGTCTCCCCGGGCCGTGTAGGGGATTCCGGATGTGGGCTTTGGGGACTGAGCCACGCGCCGAAGGCGTGCGGCTCAGCCCCGAAAAACATTTTTTATTCTCCCTCCCCACGGCCCTTTGGGCCGTGGGGAGGGAGAATAAAAGGAGGGTGGGGCCTTTCCCCCCATACAGGGCAGGTAGTTACTTCAGATGTATTTTAGGGCAGCTGGAACCGCCGAATGCGGTCCTAGCCGCTCTAAAAATCCTTCATTCGACATTCGACCGATTGATTTAGGAAAGGAGCTTAAGATGTCCGCACGACGCGGGCTGCCCCAAAAGATGTTTCTACCTCTCATTCTGTTGATGATCCTCGAGGCTTGCCGCCCGACTCCGACCCCAACGCCTACCCCTGTGGTCTCTAAGCTTCCCCCGATCCTGGTCACCCGCACCCCAGAGCCCGGACAGGAAGTCACCCCCGAGATGCCCTTGCGCCTGGTCTTCAGCGAGCCGATGGACCGGGCCTCCGTGGAGGCGAACCTGCGAATTATCCCGGCCGTCGCCGGCCGGTTCGCGTGGGAAGCCGGGGATCGGATCGTCCGTTTCCTCCCCCAGGTCCCCTGGAAGCCGGACGCTGAATATGAGGTCCGTCTGGAGAACGCGCGGGCGCGCAACGGACATCCCCTCGCCCGCCCGATCGCCTTCCGCTTCCGAACTGCTTCCCCGCTGGCTGTGGTGGAGGTGATCCCCACCCCCGATGCGCGGGATGTAGATCCCCGGGCCCCAGTGACGGTGGTCTTCAACCGGCCGGTGGTCCCGCTCCGCAGCGACCTCGCCCCGGGCGATCTCCCGCAGCCCCTGGCCTTTGATCCTCCCATCAAGGGCACGGGCCGCTGGATCAACACGAGCATTTACTCCTTCCAGCCCGAGGGAACCTGGGAGGCGGGACGCACGTACACCGCCCGCGTGGTGGCTGGGTTGAAGGACCTCACCGGGGTCGCTCTCGCAAAGGACTACACATGGACCTTCACGATCCGCCGCCCGGCGGTGCGGGATTACGCGCCGAAGCCCGGCCGGCATATGGACCTGGATCTGAGCACGCCGATCTCGATCACGTTCAATATGGAAATGGATCGGGCCTCGGTGGAATCCGCTTTCTCCATGCGCGAGGGCGCGGAGGACGGCCCGATCGTCCCCGGTCGGTTCACGTGGATCAGCCAGACCCTCGTTTTCCAGCCCGCCCAGCCGCTCAAGCTGGAAACCCGCTACTTCGTTCGCTTAGAGCAACGCGCGGCCGCGCCCTCCGGGGCCACCTTGGACGGATCCGTGGCCTGGGCCTTCACGACCCCCGCCTACCCCCGCTTGCAGAGCGCCAACCTGAGCGCCGAGGGACTGACCCGCCTCGACCCGGATTCCTCCATCGAGCTCCGCTTCAGCTCCGGGGCCATCCGCCCCGAGACTATCTGGCCGAACCTCCGCTTCGAGCCGCCGATCTCCGTCACCCAGGTGTACACCAACTGGAACCCGGAGAACGGCGTGTTCATGCTCTCCGGCCGCTGGCAGCCGGGAACGGTCTACACCCTCACCGTCGGCCCGGAGATCACCGATCGTTATGGGAACCGACTGGATCGTCAACACACGTTTACCTTCGCCGTCAACCACCTGAACCCCTTGGCTTATCTGAACATCGGCAGTCCATATTCCCCGATCGCTCTGGTGGGGACCTACACGGAGACCACCGCTTTCCTCTCCACCCGGAATCTGAATCAGGTGGCGTTCACCCTCGCTCGGTTGAGCCTGGAGCAGTTCGTTGCCCTGAGCCAGGATCCGGAGGCCGTTTTTCATTACGCGGCCCCAGCGGAGGAGCTCGTGGCCCGCTGGACGTTCACGGTTCCGGAGGTGATCTCCGACGTCATCATGCTGAACCGTATCCCGTTGGGCGGCCCAGCCCGTCGAACCCTTCCCACCGGGCTCTATCATCTTCGAATGGACGCTTCGGTCGCTCCGGGGGATCGCCCTGGCCGCTATTTGCTGGCCGCGGTGAACCTCAATGTGGTGGTGAAGGTGGCTCCCCAGGAGGCCTTGGTGTGGGTCACCGACTTGGCCTCCGGCCGCCCGGCGCCGGGCGTGTCCGTTCGACTGTTCGAAGCCCAAGAGGGCGAGGCTTCTGCCGCATCGGTGCGAGCGCTGGGATCCGGCGTCACCGACGCCCAAGGTCTGGTTCGCTTCTCCTGGTCGGATCCGGTTCCTCTATGGCGGGCGCGCGTGGCGGTGGCCGGGACCCCGGGCGGCCGCTTCGGGATCGGGGCCAACACCTGGTCCGATGGCATCGAGCCGTGGGCGTTTAACCTTCCTGCGAATTACGAGCCCGCCCGCTTCCGGGTCTACTGGCAGACGGATAAGCCGATCTACCGCCCTGGCCAGACGGTGCGCTTCAAGGCGATTGTGCGCACGGACGACGATGCTCGCTATAGCTTGCCGCCCACCCGGACGCTCCCCATCCGCATTCACAACCCGGAGGGCCGGGAGGTTTATTCCACGACCTTGACCCTGAACGACTTCGGCACGGCGGAAGGATCCTTCCCATTGGCAGAAGACGCGACGCTGGGCCCTTACACGCTGATGGCTGACCTCCCGCCCGGGCTCTACTATCACTCCATCTCCTTCCTGGTGGCCGCCTATCGGCGTCCGGAGTTCCGGGTCAACCTATCCACGGACCGCCCGGCCTACGTCGCCGGCGAGACGATCCAGGCGCTGTTGGAAGCGACGTATTACTTCGGCGGGCCGGTGGCTGGGGCCAAGGTGGAATGGACCGCCCGCGCCCGCCCTTACTTCTTTGAATACACTGGGCCGGGATATTACTCCTGGTCCGACTTCGACCCCTACAGCGCTTACGAAGGGGAAGGGGAAGAGCCCATCGCCAGCGGGAGCGGGACCACCGACGCCCAAGGGCGCTTTCTCATCCGCCTTCCCGCGGATTTGGGGAAGCGGGCCGGGAGCCAGGTGGTGATCCTGGAAGCCAGTGTCACGGATCCCAACGATCATCTGGTGGCCGGCCGGACCGATGTCATCGTCCACGCGGGCCGCTTCTACATCGGCCTGCAGGCGGAGCGCTACGTCGTGGAAGCGGGCCAACCGCTCACCTTCACGGTGCGGACCGTGGATTGGGAAAGCCGCCCAGTGGGGGATGTGGCCCTGACCTGGACCGCCTACCAGCGCCAGTGGTTCAGCGTGATGCAGGAGACCGACCGCGGGCCCCTCTGGACTTGGACCTACAGCGACACCGCGGTGATGAGCGGCACACTCCGAACCGACGCGGAAGGCTTGGGACGCCTGGCGTTCGTCCCGCCGGATCCGGGGACCTATGTGGTGAAAGCGGAAGGAGTCGACGCGGAAGGCCATCGCGTCCGGAGCGCGGAGTTCGTTTGGGTCTCCGGGCGTGGGGCGGTCGCTTGGCGCCAGGAGAACAACGATCGCATCGAGCTGGTTGCAGACCGCCGGGAGTACGCGCCCGGGGATACCGCCACGATCCTCGTCCCCTCCCCCTTCACCGGGACAGTGACCGCGCTCATCACTTTGGAGCGCGGGCGGATCCGGCGGGCGGAGGTCCGCACGCTGGAGGGAAACGCCCCCACCCTGGCCATCCCGCTTTCCGAGGAAGATGCACCCAACGTTTTTGTCTCCGTGATCCTGATCCAGGGGGTGACGCGGGAGAACCCCGCGCCGGGCTTCAAGGTCGGAATGGTGAACCTTCCGGTGAAGCCGACCCGTCAGGCCCTGCGCGTTGAGCTTATCCCGGATCGGGATGTGGCCGCCGGCGCCCATTACGGCCCCCGCGAGACGATGACCGTCACCGTCCGCACCACCGACGCCGACGGCCGCCCGGTCCCGGCGGAGGTCGCGGTGGCCGTTGTGGACGCGGCTGTGCTAGCCCTGGTGGATCCCAACGCCCCGCCCATCATTGAGGGGTTCTACGGCCGGCGTGACCTCTCGGTCCTCACCGGGGTCTCCCTGGTTTACAACCTGAACCGGGTGACGGTGCGGATCGCCCGGGAGCGCAAGGGCGGCGGCGGAGGGGGCGAAGCGGCCTTCGGGGAGATCCGTCGGGAATTCCCAGATACCGCCTACTGGAACGCGACCCTGCGGACCGACGCCAACGGAACAGCGGTCTTCTCCGTACGCCTGCCCGATAACCTGACGACATGGCGCATCACGGCGAAGGGGGTCACGATCGACACCCGCGTCGGCGAGGCCATGCTGGATGTGATCAGCACCAAGGATCTCCTGATCCGCCCCAGCGTGCCGCGGTTCTTCGTGGCGGGGGATCGGGTCACCTTGGGCGCGGCGGTCCATAACAACACCGCTCAACCGCTGCCGGTCACAGCCCGCCTGGAGGCGCGGGGGCTGACGCTGGAGAGCCTGGCCGTCCAAACCGGTGAGCTGCCGCCGGGTGGCATGGCCCGCTTCGAATGGACCGGGGTGGTGGAGCGGGTAGAGGCGGTGGATTTGACCTTCTACGCGGAAGGGGGCGGATTCCGCGACGCCACCAAACCGACCCTCGCTCGGCCTGACGGCATGATCCCGGTGCTGCGATATGTGAGCCTGGAGACCGTAGCAGCGGCTGGGATGCTGGAGACGCCGGAGCCCCGACAGGAGATCATCGCCATCCCGCCGGAGCCGGAGGTCACGGGGGGAACGGTGACCCTGCGGCTCTCCCCTTCCCTGGCCGCGACGGCCCTGGATAGCCTGACCTGGCTCCAGCACTTCGAGTACGAGTGCACGGAGCAGACGATCAGCCGCTTCCTGCCCAACGTCGCGACCTATCAAGCGCTCCTCCGCCTGAACCTGGCCCGCCCGGATTTGGAGGAGCGCCTCCGCGAGCAGATCGCTGTCGGGCTGCAAAAGCTGTATGCAGGCCAGCACGCGGATGGCGGTTGGGGCTGGTTCACCTCGATGGAAAGCGATCCGCTCACCACCGCCTACGCCGTGTTCGCCTTGGCCCAGGCCCGGGCCAGCGGGTTCGCGGTGGCCGATGGCGTCATCGAGCGCGGTGTGGCGTTCCTGCGCCGGTCCCTGGAGGCGCCGATGGATCTGCCCGAGTGGAAAGCCAACCGCCAGGCCTTCGTGCTGTTCGCCATGGCCGAGGCCGGCGCCGGGGATGCCGGCCGGATCGTCGCGCTGTGGGAGGCCCAGAAAGAGCACCTGGCCTTGTATGCCCGGGCCTTCCTGGCCATGGCCCTCGGCCGCGTCCAGGCGGACCACCCGCTGATCCCCACCTTGCTGAACAGCGTGCTGGAGCAGGCGCACATCACGGCGACGGGGGCGTTCTGGGAGGAGCAGGGATTGGATGACTTCAACTGGAGCACGGACACCCGGACCTCCGCCATCGCCTTGCTGAGCATATTGCGCCTGGACCCGAAGAACCCCTTGGCCTTCCAGGCCGTGCGGGGGTTGATGGCCACCCGCCGGGCCGATCGATGGGAGACCACCCAGGAGACAGCCTGGGCCCTGATGGCCCTCACCGAGTGGATGATCCAGAGCGGCGAGCTGGAGGGGAACTACACGTGGGCCGTGCGCCTGAACGATAAGACGATCGGATCCGGGACGGTGGACCCGGCCCATCTCCAGGAGACGGTCACCCTGCGCCAGGACATCGCCGGGCTGTTGCGGGAGGTCGGCAACGCCGTGGAGCTCTCCCGCAGCGCTGGGCCCGGGGTGCTTTACTACACCATCCATATGGCGTTAGAGGAACCGGTGGAACGGATCGCGCCGCGTTCGCGGGGCCTCACCCTGAGCCGCCAATACCTCCGGCTGGACGACCCATGCCTGAAGGATCGGCGGCAACCGTGCACGCCGGTCACTTCGGCCCGCGTGGGGGATATCCTGACCGTGCGGCTGACGCTGGTAGTCCCCCGCGCGGTGCACCACGTGGTCCTGGAGGATCCGTATCCAGCGGGGGCCGAGGCAATCGATCCGTCCTTGAGGACCTCGCCCACCATCGGGCGGCCACCGGAGTTGCAGCAGGTGGACGTGGCAGATCCCTTCGGAGGCTACAAGTGGTGGGGTTGGTGGTGGTTCGGGCACACGGCGCTCTATGATGATCGGGCAGCGCTGTTTGCGGAATATCTCCCACCGGGGACTTACGAATACACCTATCTGATCCGGGCCGGGTGGGCAGGCCGGTTCCAGGTGCGCCCCGCGCGGGCCTATGCGTTCTACTTCCCGGAGATATACGGCCAGACGGAGGGGACCCTGTTTGAGATCACCCGGTGAGGGTCTGACCCTTCGGCGCGGGTGCCGAGCGAAGGCGGCCTTTTCGTAGCGGCGGCCTTTGCTCGGCCTTCATCGAACGGTGGGCCATACCGATTGCAATCGCCCTCCCGGAGCCTGCGGCCAGGGGTTGGCCTTCGCCGACCCCAATGTCCGATATTTTTGGGGCCGAGCCGCGCGCCTTCGGCGCGCGGCTCGGCCCCAAAAGCCCCCAGACCGGCGGCGT